>JANRJF010000355.1:0-2508 GCA_033764095.1 Deltaproteobacteria bacterium
ACTACGACCCGCTGCTCGCCAAGCTGATCGCGCACGCGCCGACGCGCGGCGCGGCGATCGACCGCCTGGCGGCGGCGTTGCGCGATCTCGCGGTCGGCGGGGTGACCACCAACCGCGACTTCCTGCTCGCCGTGCTGGCGCATCCGGAGTTCCGCGCCGGCGCCATCGACACGCATTTCATCGACCGCCACCTGCCGCTCGCCAGCCGCCAGCCGGCGCGTGACGCGGCGACCGATCGGCTGCACGCCGTCGCCGCGGCGCTCGACGCGCACGAGCGGCGCCGCGCCGCCGGCGACAGTCCGCTGCCGGCCTCGATTCCGTCGGGCTGGCGCAACGCGCGCTGGCGCCCGCAGGACGTCTCGTACCGGCTCGGCGGTGAGCACATCGAGGTGCGCTACGTCGCGGAGAGCGGCCGGCGCTTCCTGGTCGAGTGCGGCGGCGCGACGTCGAGCGCCTGGATCGCCGGCTGGACGCCGGCCGCGATCGATTTCGAGCTCGACGGCGTGCGGCGCCGCTGCCGGGTCGCAGTCGCCGGCGACACCGTCTACGTGCACAGCCCGCGCGGCGACGCGGCGCTGGTCGAGTTGCCGCGCTTCCCCTCGCCGTGGAGCGACGACATGGCGAGCGGCTGTCTGGCGCCGATGCCGGGCATCGTCCGTCAGGTGCTGGTCAAGCCCGGCGACGCGGTCGAGAAGGGCACCGTCATGGTGGTGCTGGAAGCGATGAAGATGGAGCACCCGCTGGTCGCCAACGTCGCCGCGACGGTCACCGAAGTGCGCGTCGAGGTCGGCCAGATGGTCGACCCCGACGCCATCATGGTCGTGCTGGAGACCGCCGAGGCGTGACGGCGCCGCACCCGCTCACGCGAGCGGGTTGAGGAAGTCGATGGCGCGGTCAGGTCGGCTGCCGACCGCCCGGCGGCGCAGGATGCTCAGCCCGAGCGCGGGCTCGGTGCACTCACCGCCCTGCAGGTATGCGCGGGAGTCAATCCAACTCGGGAAGAACGCACCGCCAGCTGCGATAGCTCGCCGCAGGGGAGGATGACATGCGACGCATGACTGCAACGATGGCAGGGCTGGTGGCGGTGGCGCTGCTGGCCGGCGCCGCGGCGCGGGCGCAGAGCGACTATCCGTTCCAGGACGGCGACGTGGTGGTCTTCCTCGGCGACAGCAACACCGCCGGGGCGGGCTTCACCAAGGTCATCGAGCAGTACACGCTGCTGCGCTATCCGGCGCGCGACGTGAGCTTCTTCAACGCCGGCATCGGCGGCGACACCGCCACCGGCGGCGCGGCGCGCATGCAGCGCGACGTCTTCGACCGCGGCGCCGACGTGGTGATCGTCACCTTCGGCATCAACGACATCGTGTGGGGGCTGTACGCCGACGCGGCGCATCGGCAGGCCTATCTCGACGGCATCCGCGACATCGTCGTCGCCTGCCGCGATCACGTGCCGCCGGTGCGCGTCATCCTCAACTCCTATCCGCTCACCAACGGCGCGGTCGGGCAGACCGAGCCCAATCCGACGCAGCAGTTCCTGCAGGCGATGAGTCTCGACGCCTTCGCGCTGGCGACCAGCCTGGCGCCGGGCGTGGTGAAGACCAACGACGTCTTCGCCACCATGTGGGACGTCTTTCTCAACGGCCGCAAGACCAGCCCGATCTGGGGCGACCGGCCGTCGATCGGCGGCTCCGACGGCGTGCACCTCAGCGATTTCGGCCACCAGCTGTGGGCCTACGCGATGCTGAAGAACTTCAACCTGTCGCCGATCGTCTCCTCGGTAACCGTCGGCTCGACGCCGCCGCGCAGCGTCGCGACGACCAACGCGACCCTCAGCCAGATCAGCGGCAACAGCGCTCTGCTCAGCTTCACCCGCAAGGACACCGCGCTGCCGATCAACTTCGGCGCCTTCCAGGCCGGCACGGTGCTGCAGTGGATCAACTTCAGCGGCGACCTGAACCAGTACGTGCTCAAAGTCGCCGAGCTGCCGACCGGCAGCTACGAGGTCGAGGTCGAGTCGCACGTGCTGGGCACCTGGACGGCGGCGCAACTCGCCGCCGGCATCAACATCGGCCCGGACATCTTCGACGCCTGGTGGCCACAGACCCCGTGGGGCGCCAAGGCGCTGGTGCTGACCGGCATGATCAACGCGCGCCAGGAGCTTGCAGCTGAACCGCGGCCTGGCGCAGTCGTTCCTGGCGTCGGATCCGAACGCCAACACGATCGCCAATCAGCTCACCACCATCAACAGCCGCATCCTGACGGTGCAGCGCGACACCGCGACGCCGTATGCGATGCGGTTCGTGGTGCGGAGGGTGGGGTGAGGAGAACGGCGTGCGGAGGTGCGGAGGTGGCGACGTGGTGGGATGACCGGCTTTGCCCAAGAATTCAGTTCGGACCCCCATCCTCACCTTCCCCCGCTGACGCGGGGGAAGGGACCGAACCGACACGCTTTGTCGCACATGGCCGGCATGGATCCGATTCCTTCCCCCGCACCGCGGGGGAAGGCCA
>JANRJF010000356.1:0-25352 GCA_033764095.1 Deltaproteobacteria bacterium
GACCGCGTAGCCGATCTGGCGGCGCAGCCGCACCGCCGAACCGGCCATCGGGAAGAGGCCGCGCTGCACTTCGGTGACGCCGAACACGGCGCTCTCGCCGGCGACGCGGATGTCGGTGCCCTGCAGGATCTCGGTGCCGCCGGCGCGCGCAAAGCCCTCGGCGGCGAGGATGATCGGCTTGCCCGGCCGGTAGGTCTTCAGCCAGGCGCCGTAGATGATCGGCATGTCGCTGAACACGCGCTCCATCCATTCGTTGTCGGCCTTGCCGGTGCTGAGCTTGCCGATCTCGGACAGGTCCATGCCGGCGCAGAAGGTGGTGCCCTTGCCGGTCAGGATGGCGACGCGCAGCTCGTCGTCCTCGTCGAGCTGATGCCAGGCGTCGTAGAGGCGGCACATCACCTCGCAGTTGACGGCGTTGCGCTTGTCGGGACGGTTGAGGGTGACGGTGAGGACGTGTCCGTCCTTCTCGACGATGACGGCGGGCTCGGCCATGCGATGTCTCCTGTCAGAATGGATGAAGGGGAAGTCCGCAGATTAGACCTGAAGCGGCGAAAGAATTCACCACACAGACACAGAGTGCACAGAGCGGACCGGCGCTCGTGGGACCAGCGCCTGGGTCAGCGGGCGCTGCGACGCCTGGCCGGCGAGAGCCCCTGGCGGGCGCGCAACGCGTCGGCCAGGAAACGCGCCATCGCGGTGGCGCGGGCGCGGAACGGGTACGCCTCGATCCCCAGCCAGTTGAGCATCAGCGTGATGAAGGTGCCGACGACGACCTCGCTCAGCACCGGCAGCGGATACGCGGTGGTGGTGTCGCCGGCGCGCACCCCGTCGCGCAGCAGCGCGCCGAAGGCCTCGTGCAGGCGGCGGCTCGGCTCGACGTCGGGCGGCGTGTCGTGCACCACGCGCACCACTTCCATCACGAAGCTGCGCTGCATCGGGCCGCCGCGCTCGACCTCGCCGGCGACCAGCGCGAAGAAGCGCTCGAGCTGCTGCGCCGTCGTGCCGCCGTCGTGCCGCGCCGCCGCCAGCAGCCCGAGCAGCGTGTCCATCAGGTTCTCGGCGATCTCGCGCATGAGATGCTGCCGGGTCGGGAAGTGGTTGAAGAAGGTCTTCTGCGCGATGTCGGCCGCCGCGCAGATCTCGTCGACGGTGACCGACGCGCTGCCGCGCGCCGCGAACAGCGCGGCCGCCGCCGCGACGATGCGCTCATGCACCTCGCGGACGCGGCGCTCGCGCCGCGACGGGTCGCCGACGCGCGAGGCGGACGATGCCATGGGCTGCTTACAGCGAACTTGACGAATACAGTCAACTGTACTGTACTGCCTGCGCCTGCCGCCCGTCCCGCAGGGGAGGAACGCGAACGATGAAGTTCGAACTGCCCGACGCAATCGAAGTGGCGTGCCCCTGGACGGCCTGGCGGCAGCTCCCGCCCGGCCGCGGCTCGACTCGCCGTGCCACGCGGCGGGCCGAGCGCGTCGACGCGGAGGACGCATGAACGCCGCCGGCCCGGACAGGGTGATCACGGTCGACGCCGACGGCCACGTGCTGGAGCCGCGCGACGTCTGGCAGCGCTATCTCGAACCGCCGTTCCGCGATCGCGCCATCCGCCTCGCGCGCAGCGCCGACGGCGTCGAGGAGCTGCTGGTCGACGGCCACTCGCACGCGGCGCTGCGCGGCCGGCTCGGCGCGCTGGGCGGCATCGGCATGGACTCGCAGGACCTGATGACCGTCGGGCAGCGCAGCTACGAGGACGGCTGCCCGAAGGGCGGCTGGGATCCGCACAGCCGCCTGCAGGTGATGGACGACGAGCAGATCGACGTCGTGCTGCTCTATCCGACCATCGGCATCGCCTGGGAGGGACTGGTCACCGACCCGCAGCTCGCCACCGCCTACTGTCGCGCCTACAACCGCTGGCTGGTCGACTTCTGCAGCGCCGACCGCCGCCGCCTGGTGCCGATCGCGCACATCTCGCTGCTCGATCCCGAGGGCGCAGTGCGCGAGGTGGAACGGGCGCGGCGCGACGGCTGCGCCGGCGTCTATCTCTCGCCCGATCCGCCGTCGCGCGGCGGCATGCAGTTCGACGACCCGAAGCTGGCGCGCTTCTGGAGCACGGTGCAGGACCTCGAGATGCCGGTCGCCTTCCACGTCGTCGCGCGCAGCCAGTACACGCTGTCCGACTGGTACAGCCCCAGCGACGGCCCGATCGGCGGCGTCGTGTTCGGCTTCGCCTTCCTGGCGCTCGACGTCATGGCCGCCTTCACCTCGATGATGACGCGCGGCCTGTTCGAAACCTACCCGCGCCTGCGCCTGGCGGTGCTCGAGGCCGGCTCGAACTGGATCACCGCCTGGCTCGATCGGCTCGACCACAAGTCGGAGATCATGCGGCCGTTCTCGCCGCTGTCGCTGCTGCCGTCCGAGTACTTCAAGCGCCAGTGCGTGATCAGCGCCGAGCCCGACGAGTCGCTCACCGCCGCGATCGTCGAGCACCTGGGTGCCGACTACGTCATCTGGGCGTCGGACTACCCGCACCTCGACGCGTCGTTCCAGGTCGTCGCCACGCTGCGCGAGCGCCTGGCGCGCCTGCCACAGGACGCGCAGCGCAAGGTGCTCGGCGCCAACGCCCTGCGCTTCTACGGCCTGACGGCGTAGCCACCGAGCCCGCGCAGCATGCGCCAGCCGCCTGCGGCCGCGTTGCCCCACCTGCCGGTGCGCCACCTGGCGTTCCGGTTCGGCGACGACACCCCGTTTCAATGGAACCCGGCCAACCCGTTCTTCGGCTTCGCGATGAACTGCCTGAGCTTCGTCGCGCCGCCGTTCGAGCGCTACATCGTCGGCGGGCTGCGCCTGGCGATGGCGCGCATCGGCGATCCGGCGCTGCGGGCGGCGGCCGACGCGTTCCTGCGCCAGGAGGCGCAGCACGCGCGCGCACATCGGCTGCACGTCGCCGCGCTCACCCGCCAGTATCCCGGGCTGGCCGAGGTCAGCGCCGAGATCGAGCGCCGCTTCGACGTCCTGTTGGAGACCGAGCCGCTGGAGTTCCACCTCGCCTACGCCGCCGACATCGAGGCCACCTTCACGCCGCTGTTCAACGTCTGGCTGCGCCACCGCGACACGCTCTTCGACAACGGCGACCGGCGCGTCGCCTCGCTGTTCCTCTGGCACCTGGTCGAGGAGATCGAGCACCGCAGCGCGGCGTACGTCATCTACAACGCCGTCGTGGCCGACCGCTGGTATCGGCTGAAGGTGATGCCGCGCGTCTTCGCCCACATGCTGGGCTGCAGCTCCACCATCTTCCGCGGCTTCGACCGGCACGTGCCATTCGAGGCGCGCCGCGCACCGGCCGGCGAGCTCGCCCTCGGCCCCGCCGAGCTCGGCGCGAAGCTCAGGCGACTCTGGCCCTTCGGGCCCGGCGCGGCGCGACCGACCTACCCGGACCAGCTCGCCGGCGTGCCGAGAACGGAGCTGCTGCGCATGCTCTACCGCCTGGTGCGGTCGCAGCACCCGCGCCACTCGCCGGCCGACGAGCCGATCCCGCCCTTTGCCGACGAATGGCTCGCCGCGCACGCCCGCGGCCGCGACGTCGTGAACTGGTACGCGGAGGGGCTTTGCCCAAGAATTCAGTTCGGACCCCCATCCTCACCTTCCCCCGCTGACGCGGGGGAAGGAACCGAACCAACACGCTTTGTCGCAGATGGCCGGCATGGATCCGATTCCTTCTCCCGCACCGCGGGGGAATGCCAGGATGGGGGTCCGAAGTGGCTTGTTGGGCAAAGCCACGCGCAGGATGACCGTGCCGCGCACTGATCTCACCGGCCTCGCGTGCGTCATCACCGGCGGCGCCAGCGGCATCGGCCGCGCCCTGGCGCAGCGCTTCGCGGCAGCGGGCATGCGCGTCGCGATCGGCGACATCGAGCGCGCCGCGCTGGAGGCGACGGTTGCGGCGCTCGGCGGCGACGGCGATCGGGTGCTCGGTGTGCACAGCGACGTGCGGTCGATCGACGACGTGTGCCAGCTGCGCGACGCGGCCGTGCAGCGCTTCGGCGCGCCGTACCTCGTCTGCCTCAACGCCGGCGTTGCGCCGTGCGGCCCGATGGTCGGCACCACGCTGGAGGTCTGGAACTGGGTGCTCGACGTCAATCTGCGCGGCGTGATTCACGGCGTCCACGCCTTCGCCCCGCTGCTCGCCGAGCAGCGCGCCGGCCATATCGTCTGCACCGCCAGCGCCGCCGGCGTCACCGACACGCCGACCGTCGGCCCGTACGGCGCCACCAAGCACGCCGTGGTCGGGCTCGCCGCCGCGCTGCGCGCCGAGCTGGAACCGAGCGGCGTCGGCGTCTCGGTGCTCTGCCCGGGCATGATCGACACGCGCATCTTCGAGAGCGAGCGCAACCGCCCCGCCGGCATGGCCGACCCCGCGCGCGACAACCCGTACTCGGCACAGTACCGCGCACTGCTCGCCACCAGCGGCGTGCCGCCCGCGCTGGTCGCCGAGGTGGTGCACCGGGCGGTGCTCGACAACCAGTTCTTCGTCTTCCCGACCGCCGACTTCGACGCGATGATCGAGACCCGCATCGCCGCGATCCGCCAGGGGCTCGCCTGGCGCGACCGACGATGAGCCCCCCAGCCGATCGAGGCCGCATGACCGACGACCAGCCACGCCCCGCCATCGCGCTCACCGACGGCGCGTTCTACGCCAACGATCCGCACCCGCACTTCGACTGGATGCGGGCGCACGCGCCGCTCTACTGGGACGAGCCCGGGCAGGTGTGGGGCGTCACCACCTACGCCGACGTGCTCGCCATCTCGAAGAATCCGCAGACGTTCTGCAGCAGCGGCGGCGTGCGTCCCGACCAGCCGCCGATGCCGAACATGGTCGACCTCGACGATCCGCTGCACCGGCAGCGGCGCGCGCTGGTCAGCCGCGGCTTCACCCCCCGTCGCGTGCAGGAGCGCGAAGTGCGGGTGCGCGAGATCTGCATCACGCTGCTCGAGCGCGCCCGCGCGCGCGGCCGCTTCGACTTCGTCACCGACGTCGCCGCCTGGCTGCCGCTGATCGTCATCGGCGACATGCTCGGCATCGACCCCGCCGACCACGCGCGCCTGCTGGAATGGTCCGAGGCGATGATCCTCGGCGCCGGCGCGACCACGCCGGAGGCCCTGCTGCGCGCCACGCAGGCGTTCGAGGACTACCTGACCTATCAGCGCGAGGTCATCGCCGACCGCCACGCGCACCCGCGCGAGGACCTGGTGAGCATCCTGGTGCACGCCGAGGTCGACGGCGCCCGCCTGAGCGACGACGAGCTGCTGATGGAGAGCCTGCTGATCCTCATCGGCGGCGACGAGACCACCCGCCACGTGCTGACCGGCGGCATGTACGAGCTGCTGCGCCATCCCGATCAGCTGCGGACCCTGGCGCGCGAGCCGGCGCGCATTCCGGTCGCGGTCGAGGAGATGCTGCGCTGGGTGAGCCCGGTGCAGAACATGGCGCGCACCGCGACGCGCGACGTCGATCTGCACGGCCAGCGCATCGCCGCCGGCCAGAAGCTGCTGCTGCTCTACCCGGCTGCCAACCGCGATCCCGCCGCGTTCGCCGACCCGCAGCGCTTCGACGCCGCGCGCACGCCGAACAACCATCTCGCCTTCGGCATCGGCGCGCACTTCTGTCTCGGCGCCAACCTGGCACGCCTGGAGCTGCGCGTCTTCTTCGAGGAACTGCTGCGCCGCATGCCGACGCTGGATCTGGCGAGCAGCGCGCCACCGCCGCGCCGCGCCTCCAACTTCATCTGCGGCATCGAGCATCTGCCGGTCGAGTGGCGCCCCGCCTGAGCGCCGCACCCGGCACGCACCGGCTCAGCCGAGTGCGCGAATCGCCTGAGTCGCGGTGTAGAGCGCCACCGCCACCAGACCGGCGGCGAAGGCCTGCAGGCTGCGGGTCGGATTGAGCCGCGCGGCGAGCGCCCCGCCGAGCTGGACGCCGAGCACCGCCGCGATCGTGAACGGGACGGCGACGTGCCAGTCGACGTGGCCGCCGAGCCGCGCCAGCACGCCGAGGCCGCTGTTGATCGCGATCACCACCAACGAGGTGCCGATCGCCTCGGGCATCGCCAGACCGAGCACCAGCGTCAGCGCCGGCACGATGATGAACCCGCCCCCGACGCCGAACAGCCCGGTGAGGAATCCCACCACGCTGCCGGCACCGAGCACTTCGAGGGCGCGACGCGCGTCGAGCGCCGGCCGCGCGCCGACCGCCGGCCGCACCGCCAGCTCGCGCGCCTCGCCGACGCGCGTGCAGGTCGGGCATCCGGTGAGCATGCGCCAGGCGGCGACGACGATGAGCCCGCTGAAGGCGAGCAGCAGCAGGTGCGGGTCGAGCCGCCGGTTCAGCGCCGTCCCGGCCAGCGAGCCGCCGATGCCGGTGAGCCCGAAGACCACGCCGGTGGCGAGCCGCACGCGACCGGCGCGCCAGTGCGGATGGATGCCGGTGAGCGCCGAGGTCCCGACCAACACCAGGCTGGTGAAGGTCGCGTCCTGAACCGACTGGCCGGCGGCATAGACCAGGGCGGGCACCGCCAGGATCGAGCCGCCGCTGCCCAGCGCGCCGAGCGACAGACCGATCAGCAGCCCGAACGGCGACGCCAGCAACCCACGCGTCATCGGCGATGCTCCCGCCCAGACGGCTGCGGCGCGTGCGGCGAACGGCTCACAGTCGCAGCGCCCGCCAGCCGATCATGCCGCCGGTGCAATTGCCGACGCGCGGCACGCCGGCGTTCTCCAGGATGGTGCAGGCCTGGGCAGAGCGCCGCCCGGAGCGGCACAGACACACCACGGGTCGATCGCGCGGCACCTCGCCGAGGCGGGCGCGCAGCTCGCCGAGCGGGATGTGCAGGCTGCCGCCGATCGCGCCGAGGTCGCCGTGCAGCTCGCTCGGCTCGCGCACGTCGAGCAGCGTCAGGCCGGCGCGGTGCTCGGCCACCCAGATCGGGTCGACCTCCGGCACGCCGGCGAACGAGCGCGTCACCGGCCCCCATGACGTGTCGTCGGCCGGCAACGGTGCCTGCGGCTCGCCGCAGCGCAGGTTGGCGGGGACGGCGACGGCGATCTGTCGGGGATGCGGGAGGCCGAGGTTGGCCATGTAGCCGGTGAAGTCGGTCTCGTTGGCGGCGCCGCCGATGCGCGGGTTCCAGCGCTTCTCCTCGCCGACGGTGCTCACCATGCGCCCGGTGTAGTCGTGCCCCGGGTAGACCAGACACGCGTCGGGCAGCGTGAAGATCCGCTGCGTGATCGAGCGATAGAGGCGGTGCGCGTCGCCCTGCTGGAAGTCGGTGCGCCCGGCGCCGCGGATGAGCAGCGCGTCGCCGGTGAACGCCATGCGCTGGTCGCCGGTGACGTAGGTGACGCAGCCGTCGGTGTGCCCCGGGGTGGCGCGCACCTGCAGCGTCACGGCGCCGACGCGCAGCGCGTCGCCCTCGTCGACGGCGACGTCGGCGCCGGTCGCGCCGGCGCGGCGCGAGACGACGATGCGCGAGCCGAGCGCGTCCCGGAAGCGCCAGGCCGCCGTCACGTGGTCGGCGTGGACATGCGTCTCCAACGTGTAGCGCACGCGCAGATCGAGCTCACGCACCAGCGCGCGGTCGCGCTCGAAGCGCTCGAACACCGGATCGATGATCAGCGCCTCGCGCGTCGCCTCATCGGCGAGCACGTAGGTATAGGTTCCCGAGTCGAGGTCGTAGAGCTGTCGAAAGATCATCCGGCTGCCTTCAGGCCGTCTCCGTCTGGCGCCCGGCGACGGCAACCGGCGCCGCGGCAGTGCGGCGTTGCCTGGCGAGGCCGAGGCCCGCCAGCATCGCCGCGACGAACAGCACCGCGGCCGGCTCGCCGCTGGCGAGCGACGTCAAGGCCGGACCCGGACAGAGCCCGGCCAACCCCCAGCCGATGCCGAACAGCAGCGCGCCGACAACCAGCCGGGTGTCGATGCTGCGGCGGGTGGGGAGATCGAAGGCCGGCGCGCACAACGGCACCGCGCGGCGCAGCGCCAGCCGATAGATCGGCGCGTACACCGCGATCGCGCCGCACATGACGAAGGCGAGACGCGGATCCCAGTCGCCGCTGACGTCGAGGAACGCCAGCACGCGCGACGGCTGGGTCATGCCGCCGAGGCCCAGACCGAGCGCGAAGCCGACCCCGCAGGCGAAGGCGACGACGCTTCTCACCATGCGACCCCCACCAGGTGCCGGACGACGAACACGGTCGCCCCGCCCGCCAGCATGAACACCGCCGTGGCGAGCATCGAGCGCGGCGAGAGGCGGCTGATGCCGCAGACGCCGTGGCCACTCGTGCAGCCGCCGCCGAGGCCGGCGCCGAAACCGACCAGCAGCCCGGCGGGGACCAGCACCAGCGCCGGGGTCCGGGCGAGACCCTCGAACGGATCGCTGACCAACCGGCCGAGACACAGTCCGCCGACCAGCAGGCCGACGACGAACAGAACCCGCCAGGCCGCATCGGGCTGGCGCGGCGGCAGCAATCCGCCGACGATGCCGCTGACGCCGGCAATCCGCCCGTTGAACAGCAGCAGCGCCGCCGCCGCCGCGCCGATCAAGCCGCCGCCGAGGAGGGCCTGTATCGCGATCCATACGCTCATCGGCTCGATGACCATCGCATGAACCGTTCCAGCCCCGAACCGCACCGGCCGCCACGCCGCGGCGCGCCAGCGCCGGACAGCGATTCTCACCCGCGGGAATCGGCGCCCGCGGACGACACCGACCGGTGCGACGGCCGGCCGGCCGGCGCGCAACGGGCAGGGATCTGCGAGGGTGGCATCCGTTTCGCACCCGGCTCGTCAGTGGACGTTTCATCCTCGCCGCAGGGCGTAAGCGCGGCGAGAGAAAGGAGCCGATGATGGAACCCAGGAATGTGCCCGCCAAGCCGGAACGGCCGCGCACCGAGCTGCACCCGTTGGCCGCGTTGCGCCGCGAGATGGACAGGCTGTTCGACGGTTTCTTCACCGATGCCGGTCCCGCCGCGCGGGCGCTGGCGGCGTTCAACCCCAGCGCCGACATGGTGGAGAACGAGGCCGAGGTGCGCATCACGGCAGAGTTGCCCGGCGTCGAGGAGAAGGACGTCGAGGTGACGCTGGCCAACGACGCGGTCACCATCAAGGGCGAGAAGCGCGAAGAGAAGGAAGAGAAGGGGGAGCCGTACCGCCTCGAGCGGTCCTACGGTGCCTTCCGCCGGACCTTCGCGCTGCCGTGCGACGTCGACGCCGACAAGGCCGTCGCCACATTCAAGAACGGCGTCCTCACCGTCGCGCTGCCGAAGAGCCCGGCGGCGGCCAAGACGAAGAAGATCGCCGTCAAGCCGGCATAGCCGATTGGGGCGAGGCCGCTCGACCTCGCCCCGCTCCGGCCCGGCCGTCGCACGGCCCAGCTCAGGGAGACCGTCATGCGCAAGCGTATTCTCGTCCCGGTCGATTTCTCCGACGCCTCGTCGCTGGCGGTGACCCATGCGGTCGAGCTCGCCGGGCGGTTGGGGGCGGAGCTGATCCTGCTGCACGTCGTCGAGCCGGTGTACTATCCGGTGGCCGGCGATCTGTACGGGCTCGATCCCGAGTTCGGTAACGTCTACGACGCGGTCGAACGCACCGCCCGCCAGCAGCTCGCCAAGCTGACGACGCGGGTGCGCGCGCGGCATGCCGCGACCCGCGAGCTGCTCGTCCTCGGCACCGCCTATCGGTCGATCGTCGCCCAGGCGAAACGGCTGCGCGCCGACCTGATCGTCATGTCGACACACGGCCGCAGCGGCTTGTCGCACGCGCTGCTGGGCAGCGTCGCGGAACGCGTGGTGCGCCTGGCGCCCTGCCCGGTGCTCACCGTCCCGGCGCGCGGCGTGAAGCGCGCGCGCAGTGGTCATCTGCGCCTGGTGGGCGAGCCGAAACGCCGCGGCAAGCGGCGCGCTGCCTCCGCCTAGGCGGGCGCGCCGGCATTCGGATCCGGACGTGGACACGCGGCGCGAGACGGCCCGCCGCCTGCTGTCGCAGTTCGCCGCGCGCACCGCCGCCACCGCGGCGCGGCCGGCGCGGCGCTACCTCTGGACCGATGCCTTCGCCGCCTGCACCTGGCTCGGCTTGGCGCGCGCGACCGGCGACGCGGGCGACAGCGAGCGCGCGCTGCGGCTGGTCGAGGAGGTGCACGAGGTGCTCGGCCGCCATCGCGGCGACGACGGACGCGCCGGGTGGATCAGCGGGCTCGACGACGCGCGCGGCCGCACCCATCCGACCGCCGGCGGCCTGCGCATCGGCAAGCCGCTGGCCGAGCGGCGCGCCGCCGAGCCGTTCGACGAGCGCCTCGAGTGGGAACGCGACGGCCAGTATTTCCACTACCTGACCAAATGGATGCACGCGCTCGACCAGGTGGCGCGCGCCACCGGCCAGGCGCTGTTCAACCGCTGGGCGCGCGAGCTGGCGCTGGCGGCGCACCGCGGCTTTACCTGGACGCCGCGGCCGGGCGCGGCGCCGCGCATGTACTGGAAGATGAGCATCGACCTCTCCCGCCCGCGGGGCGCGTCGCTGGGCCAGCACGATCCGCTCGACGGGCTGGTCACCTGCCTGCAGCTGCAGGCGACGACGGCGACGGCGGCGCCGCGGCTCGACGCGGCGATTGCCGACTTCGCCGCCATGGTGGATCCGCGCCATCTGGCCACCGGCGACCCGCTCGGGATCGGCGGCTTGTTGTTCGATGCGTTTCGCCTGGTGCAGATAGGAGCCTCCGCCGGACCGCATGCCGAGCTCGTCGCGCCGCTGCTCGACGCGTCGCTCGCCGGCCTGCAGGACTACGCCCGCGCCGGCGAGCTGGCGCGCGCGCCCGGCCAGCGCCTCGCCTTCCGCGAGCTCGGCCTGGCGATCGGATTGGCCTGCCTCGATCGCGATGAATGGCAGGACACGGCGCCGGCGCTGCGCGACGCACGACGCCAGGTGTCGGCCTACGCGCCGCTGCGCACGGCCATCACCAGCTTCTGGTGCCAGCCGCAACACCAGCTCGCGGCGAGCTGGCGCGAGCACGCCGACATCAACGAGGTCATGCTGGCGGCCAGTCTGGCGCCGGAGGGATTCCTGGTGCTGCCGCCGCCGCGCGCCGCCTGACCGCTACGCGACACCAGCCCGGCGAGCCCATTGCCTGGCGCGCGCGATGCCGACGCGGATGGCGAAGCCGTCGTCGTGGCCGGCCGCGAGCAGCGCGTTGGCGATCTCGATCGCCTTGGCGCGAATCGCCGGCGGCAGATGCCGCATCGCCACCGGATAGTCGAGCTCGCTCCACGGCACGGCGCGAAGCTACGCACGCGTCGCGCTCTCGGCGCGCCGCCACTCCGCGAACAGGCTGCCGTCGTCGGACCATTTGTAGGCGACGCGGCCGCCGAAGGCCTTGCGCAGCTCGCGCGCGATGCGGTGTGCCAGCTTCTGCGACGTGGTCAGCACTTCCAGCCCGGCGCCGTCGCGCTCAACCGACAGCACGCGGCGCTGCGGCTGCGTGTACTCGGCGCGCGCCGCGACATTGTCGATGCGCCGCCGCACCGCCGTCGCGTCGGCGGCGCTGAACGCGCCGCGCAGCACGACCCGTCCCCAGTACTCGCCGCCGCGCATCTGGGTACACGCCGGACAGCGCCGCCAAGCGGCGCGTTCCAGCAGCACCGCGGTCGGCTTGTGCTCGCGACGCCAGACGCGGCCGGCATACAGCGAACCGCAGCCATCGCAGATCACCGGCTCCGCCAGGCGCCCACTGCGGCGTTCGGCGCTCGCCCGCTTCTTGTCCTCCGTCGCTGTCCGGTTCGTCGCCCGAATCATGCCCTTGCTGCGGGTCATCGTCCCTCCTGTCCAACCGCCATGCTGCCGCAAGCGATACAGAGCAAAGCCGCTGCCAGGCCGCGCCGGCGGGCGATCGGCCATCACCGCGCCGGCGATTCCCATCCATCGGAACTGCCCCCGGCACGGACCGCCGCGCACCTCTTCCGAACGTTGGGAAGGGCTCGGGACCGGCATGCGCGGTGCGGCTCGACGCCGGCAATGGCACGGCAGCCGCTACGCCTGTGGGTCGAGCCCTCGGTGACGATGATGAGAGCAACGACCGTGCTTCATGCCCGCGGTACACGTTTCGCCAGCGCCGGTCTCGCGTTGGAGCAATGGAACGAGTCCTATCCGCATCCGGAGCGCGAGCTCGCCGCCGCGGTGATCGCAGCCGCGGCCGATGATCTGGTCCGCTATCGGACGGCGCACACGCTTGGCCCGCAGCGGCTCTACTGGAGCGCGCACGACTGGATCGGCTCCGACGACCGCGACTGGCCCTACTCGTTCGCCAACCTGTGCGACGTCCTGCAGATCGCGCCCGATGCCCTGCGCGCGCGCCTCCTCCATGCGACGGACTGCCAGCCGGAACCGGCGCGGCCGCCCGCGCGCGCCGCCGCGCATGCTGCCTGAGGCCGGCCGCGGGCGCCGCCTGCGGTGACGCTGGCAGCGCGCTGTTGCGCGGCGGCGTGCCGGGCTTTGCAGAGCAGATCATGTCGGGCCCCCATGCCGACCTTCCCCCGCGCTGCGGGGGAAGGAATCGGAGCCAGGCGATGGGGCCCGACGTGATCTGCTGGGCCGAGCCGGGCGCGGCATAGGTCGGCGCCATGCGCGGCGGAGACGAGCCGTTCTGGGCAGTCGCTTCGTCGGAGGTGCTGCGTCGCGTCGACGCCGCACCGAACGGCCTGAGTGACGCGGAGGCGGCGGCGCGCCTGCGCCGCTACGGCGCCAACCTGGTCGATGGCGAACGGCGGTGGGCGGTGGCCGCCGAGGTCGCCGGCTACGTCGCCAACCCGTTGGTGCTGGTGCTGCTGCTGGCCAGCGTCACGTCGGCGTTCCTCAGCCAGGTGGTGAGCGCGGTGGTCATCGCGGTCATGCTGGTGCTGAGCATCGGCCTCAACTTCGTCCAGGGGTATCGCTCGCACCTCGCGGCGCGCCGCCTGCGCGAGCAGGTGGCGCACAACGCCAGCGTCGTGCGCGACGGCGCGACGCGCGAGGTGCCGGCGCGCACGCTGGTGCCCGGCGACGTGATCCACCTGGCGGCCGGCGACCTGGTGCCGGCCGACGCGCGGCTGCTGAGCGCCAAGGACCTCTTCCTCAACGAGGCCGCGCTCACCGGCGAGTCGCTGCCGAGCGAGAAGCACGCCGAGCCGGAGGGGACGCCGAGCCGGGATGTCTCGGCGGCGCGCGGCGCGGTGTTCGCCGGCACCTCGGTGGTCAGTGGCATCGGCACCGGACTAGTGGTCCACACCGGACCGGCGACACAGTTCGGCCGCATCGCCGCGCATCTGACCGCGCGTCCGCCGGAGACCGAATTCGAGCGCGGCACGCGCCGCTTCGGATTTCTGATCCTCGAGCTGGTCGTCTTCCTGGTGCTGTTCGTCTTCTTCGTCAACGCGCTCTTCCGGCGCGATCCGCTGCAGTCCTTTCTCTTCGCCATCGCCCTGGCGGTCGGCCTGACACCGGAGCTGCTGCCGATGATCGTCTCGGTGACGCTGGCGAGCGGCGCGGTGCGCATGGCGAAGCGCCAGGTGATCGTGAAGCGCCTCGCCGCGATCGAGAACTTCGGCAGCATGGACATCCTGTGCAGCGACAAGACCGGCACGCTGACGCGCGGCGAGATCGCCATCGCCCGCCACCTCGACGTGCAGGAGCGCGAGGACGAGTCGGTCATCCGCCTGGCGGCGCTCAACAGCGCCTTCCAGACCGGCCTGCGCAGCCCGATGGACGACGCCATCGTCCGCCACGTCCATCCCGACGTCGCCCGCCACCACCTGATCGACGAGATCCCCTTCGACTTCGTTCGGCGTCGCGTCTCGGTGGTGGTCGAGGACGGCGGCGCGCGCCTGCTGATCGCCAAGGGCGCGCCCGAGGCGGTGCTGCCGGTGTGCAGTCACGTCATGCGCGACGGCGTGGCGCGCCGCTTCGAGGGCGACGAGCGGCGCGCCGCCGAGGCACTCTTCGCCCGCCTGAGCGCCGGGGGCTATCGGGTGCTGGCGGTGGCCTCGCGACCGGCGCCACCCGCCGCGGCCTACGGCGTGGCGGACGAGCGCGACCTGGTCCTCGCCGGCTTCGCCACCTTCCTCGACCCGCCGCGCGAGGGCGCCGCCGAGACGCTGGCGGCGCTGCGCCGCGACGGCGTCGAGGTGAAGATCCTGACCGGCGACAATCCGCTGGTCACCGAACGCATCTGTCGCGACGTCGGCCTGACCGCCGGCACCATCGTGCTCGGCGACGAGATCGACCAGATGACCGATCCGGCGCTCGCCGCGGTGGCGCAACGGACGACCGTCTTCGCCCGCATCACGCCGGTGCAGAAGACGCGCATCGTGCGCGCCCTGCGCGCGCACGGCCACGTCGTCGGCTGCCTCGGCGACGGCATCAACGACGCGCCGGCGCTCTACGCCGCCGACGTCGGCATCTCGGTGCACAACGCGGTCGAGGTGGCGCGCGAGGCGGCCGACATCATCCTGCTCGACCGCGACCTGTCGGTGCTGCACGAGGGCGTCGTCGAGGGGCGGCGCAGCTTCGGCAACATCATGAAGTACGTGCTGATGGGCACCAGCTCGAACTTCGGCAACATGATCAGCATGGCGCTCGCCTCGCTGGTGCTGCCGTTCCTGCCCATGCTGCCGCTGCAGATCCTGGTCAACAACTTCCTCTACGACGTGTCGCAGATCGCGATTCCCTCCGACGCGGTCGACCAGGCCAGCCTGGTCAAGCCGCGCCGCTGGAACGTCGCCTTCATCCGCCGCTACATGCTGCTGGTCGGGCCGATCAGCTCGCTGTTCGACTTCCTCACCTTCGCCGTCATGCTCGGCGTCTTCCACGCCGGCGAGGCGCTGTTCCACAGCGGCTGGTTCGTCGAGTCGCTGGCGACCCAGACGCTGGTCATCTTCGTCATCCGCACCATGGCGCGACCGTGGCGCAGCCGGCCGAGCCCGGCACTCGCCGCCGGCGTGCTGAGCGCGGCGGGCATCGGCGTCGCCCTGCCCTTCACCCGCGTCGGCGGCTGGCTCGACCTGGTCCCGCTGCCGCCCGCCCTGCTGCTCTTCCTGCTCGCCATGACGCTCGCCTACCTGGCGTGCGTCGAGCTCGCCAAGCAGTGGATGCAAGCGCGCCAGCCGGCGTGAGCCGCCGCGCCGCCCGCGGCTCGTTGTTCGGCGATGCGAATTTCCTTGACTGACCCAGTCGGTCAGTTATTGAAGGAGGCGCGTCCTGACCTACGCGCGACCGGGCAAGCGAGGCGGTCGCGCTGCCGAAGGAGTGTCCATGTCCCCCGAGCGCCGCTACGACATCGACTGGCTGAGGGTGTTCGCCACCTATCTGCTGCTGCTCTTCCACGTCGGGATGGTGTTCAACCCGGCGCCCTTCTACCACGTCCGTAACACCGACGTGTCGTTCGTCTTCCTCGTCGTGTGCGGGTTCATCGGCCTGTGGCACATGCCGTTGTTCTTCCTGCTCGCCGGCTGGTCGGCGTCCTCGTCGCTTGCGCTGCGCGGCAGCGGCGGCTTTCTGCGCGAGCGCTTCTTCCGCCTGTGTGTTCCGCTGGTCGCGGCGTGCGTACTGTTGATGCCGGCAATCAAGTACCTGGAGCTCTCCAACGGGCTCGACGCGAACTACAGC
The DNA here is from genome assembly GCA_033764095.1 of Deltaproteobacteria bacterium. Classification (GTDB taxonomy): domain Bacteria; phylum Desulfobacterota; class Binatia; order HRBIN30; family CADEER01; genus JBDTMT01. The sequence goes on from JANRJF010000356.1 coordinate 15,677, forward strand.
GGCCTCTACGTCGATCCGCGGTTGCAGGAGAGCTTCCGGCAGGTCATCCCGACCGGCCTGCCGGTCGCGGCGCCGTTCGACCAGGGCTTCCTCGAATTCCTGCCCTCGTTCTTCACCGACCTGAGCCGCTTCACCTGGGGACACCTCTGGTTTGTCGCCTATCTGTTGACCTTCACCGTGCTCTACCTGCCGCTGTTCGTCCGGCTGGGGGCAGTGCGGCAATGGCCCGGCGGCCGCGTCTCGCCACTGTGGGTCTACGCACCGATCGTCCCCCTGGCGCTGGTGCAGGTGACGATGCGCGAGCGCTGGCCGGGCCTGCAGAACCTGATCGATGACTGGGCGAACTTCGCCTGTTACAGCATCTACCTGGTCGCCGGATTCCTGCTGGCGCGCTGCACGGCCCTGGAGACGGCCGTCCACCGGGAATGGCGGCGCGCCTTCGCGATCGGTCTGACGGCTACCCTGCTGCTGCTGCTGGCCGTTCTGCAGGTGTTCTCCTCCGCCGCGCTGACTCTCGCCCTCACCGCGATCGCCGGCTGGTGCTTCGTCGTCGCATTTCTCGGCTGGAGTCACCGGCACCTGGCGTTCCAGACGCCCGCATTGTCCTATCTCGCCGAGTCCGCGTTCCCGGTCTACCTGCTGCACCAGGCGGCGATCGTCATTCCGGGGTACTTCCTCATCCAGCTGCCGCTCGGCGTGTGGAGCAAGTTCGTCATCCTGCTGCTCGTCTCGAGCAGTTTGACGATCTCGGCGTACCACTTCCTCGTTCGTCCCTTCGCCGTGCCGCGCTTCCTGTGCGGGATGAAGGGACGCGCCCAGCCGGCGCGGCGGCGGCTGGCCGCCGCCGCCACCGCGGCACTGCTGCTCGTCGGCAGCAGGGCGCTGCGCACCACCGCAGCGGCGAACGAAGCCAGGCCGCTGACGCCGAGCCTGGCACTGGGTCGATGGTACGCCGAGGGCGGCGCGGCGCAGGTGGAGATCGCGCCGTGCGGGGCGGAGGTCTGCGGGCGGATTGCCTGGCTGCGCTCGCCCTTCGACGAGAACGGATGCGAGCTGCACGACCGCAACAACCCGGATGCGGCGCTGCAGGCGCGCGCCGTGGTCGGCCTCGAGGTGCTGCGCGCTTCGGCGCGCGCCGCGGACGGCGATGAGAGCGGCGGCTGTACAATCTACGACCCGGTCAGCGGGCGGACCTACCGATGCCAGATGTGGCCCGACGGCGAGGACCGCTTGCGCCTGCGCGGCTACCTCGGCGTGCCGTTGTTTGGCCGCACGACGACGTGGCTGCGCGTCGGCTCGGAATCGCGCACCTGCCAGCAGCGATCGGGCCCGTCGGTGCAGGCTGCCGACCGAGCCAGCTAGCTCGCCCCCACACGGCTGGACCACCCCTGCCCCACATGCGCCGCCCCGCGTTCATCGCCCGACAGTCACGCTGCCCGACCGGCATGCTGGGCCGGCTGATCGGCCGCATCATGGCGAGCGAGACCGCCGCCGCCAACCAGCACGCGCTGCGACTGCTGCGGCTCGCACCGACCGACCGCGTACTGGAGGTGGGATTCGGACCCGGGCGCGCGCTGTCACTGGTCGCCGGCGCACTGCCGCACGGCTTCGCGGCCGGCGTCGACATCTCGCCAGAGATGCTGCGCATGGCGTCCGCGCGCGGCGCGCCTCTCATCGCGGCCGGACGCATGGCCCTGGCGCTGGCGGACGGCGCGGCGCTGCCGTTCCCGGATCGCTCCTTCGACAGCGTCTATTGCATCCACGTCATCTATTTCTGGCCGCAGCCGCGCGATCAGTTGCGCGAGGCGCTGCGCGTGTTGAAGCCCGGCGGCCAGTTCCTCCTCGGCTTCACCGCCCGCAGCCACCCGCGGGCGGCGGACTTCCCCGCCTCGGTGTATCGCTTTCATGACCCCGACGAGGTGCTCGCGCTGCTGTCTTCCTGTGCCTTTCGGGCTATCACTTCCAGCATGTCTGCCGACCACACCCAGTTCGTCTGCGGCCGGCGTTGACGCGGTCGCGCCGCGTGATGATCAGACGCGCCGAGTCCTCGCCGCGAGGCGACTCCAGCCATGAGCGAATCTGAGTTTCAGCTCGTGCGCGCGGCGGGCTTCGTCGCCGCGGCGGCGCTCGCCCTGGCGATACAGGGCCTGCGGCCGCACGATCCTTCGTATCGCGCCCGCCCGGTGAACCTGGCGCTGTGGCTGATCAACGGCGTCCTCGTCGGCCTCGCCTGCGGCGCCTGCGCCTGGACGGCGGCGGGCTGGGCCGAGGCGGCGCGCACCGGCCTGTTCAACCGCGTCCACCTCCCGGCATGGGCCACCGTGCTGCTCAGCATCGCGGCGCTCGACCTCGTCTCCTACGCCTGGCACCGCGCCAACCATCGCATCCCCCTGCTGTGGCGCTTCCACCAGGTGCATCACTCGGACCGCTGCTTCACGGTGTCGACGGCGGTGCGATTCCACCCGGGCGAGATCCTGCTCTCGCTGCCGGTCCGCCTGCTCGCCATCGTGGCGCTCGGCGCACCGGTCGCCGGCGTCATCGCCTTCGAGGTGGTCTTCGCGTTCTCCAATCTCTTCGAGCACGGCAACATCCGACTGCCGCTGCGCCTCGAGCAACGGCTCGCCGGACTGCTGGTGACGCCGGCCCTGCACCGCCGCCACCACGCCTGTCGGCGCCCCGAGCTCGACAGCAACTTCGCGACCATCTTCTCGTTCTGGGACCGCCTGCTCGGCACCTTCGGTGACAACTCGTCGGCGGCGCGCTTCCCGATCGGGCTGCCCGGCGCGCCGAGCGCGCGCACCTTGCCGGAGGTCCTGCTGCTGCCGCTCACCGCCGGACGCGACGCCGACGCCCCGTCCTGAAACGCGCGAGCGCACCCGTCCTCACTCGAGGTGCAGCTCGCGCACGTGGACGTGCACCGGATCGACCGCGTCGAGCTGCGCGATCTCGATGCGCAGTGTCCGCAGCGGCGCGGCGCCGGCCGGGAGCCTGAGCTCGACCTGCGGGTCCGGCGCGAGATCGGTGAAGCTCTGCTCGACCACCTGCGGCGGACCGCCATCGGCCGGCGTCGCGGTGACGACGAGCCGGAAGCGCATCGTCGCGGTGCGCAGGCGGACGCCACCGACCATACGCGGCGCGGCGAAGTCGAGCTGCAGGACGAACGGGTTGGCCTCCAGGCCGCGGATCAAGGTGGCCGGGTCGCGATCGAACAGATCCGCCGGCGCACCGCGGTCGAGTCGCGAGTGGGAGAGCAGCACCGGTTCGCCGTCGAGCAGCACCGAGCCGGCGACCAGCGCGCCGCGCGCGGCGCGGTCGGCCGCCAGGCGCGCGTCGATGTCGTCGACGTAGCGCAGCCGGACGAAGTAGAAGCCCGGCGTGCCGTCCGGGTAGCGCAACAGGCGCTGCGGCGGATCGACGATGAACTTGCCGCTCTGCCGCGCCGCCTCGTACTCGGCGGCGCGCAACACGAACAGCTCGTCGGCGGCGATCGGCTGGCGGCGCAGCATGAACGCGTCGATGCCGGTCAGGCGGACGCGCGACCGCAGCTCGGGGGCGAGGAAGAACTGCGCCAGCGCCTGCGGATTGTTCGCCCAGGTCGGCGACACCACCGCATGCCTCGCCGGTGCGGCGGCGAGATCGGCGCCGAGCGCCGCGAACACCTGCGGCCCGCCGTACTGCATGCCGTACAGGCCGTAGTCGGTGGACCACGTCGGCCCGGCGGTGAGCGCCGCGACCAGCAGCCGCACGCTCATCGCAGCGAGGCCCAACGCGATGCCGACTGCCAGCGCGCGCTCGGAGACCCAGCGGCGCGCCCAGCCCGCGACCTGCTCGATGCCGAGCGTGATGAGCAGCGTCGCCGGCACCACCATCGCCAACGTGCGGGTCACCAGGATGCCGACCAGCGCGGCGGAGAAGCCGGCGGCGAGCATCGCCACGAACACCGTGCGGTATTGCGGCGCGCGCCAGCGGCGGGCGCACACCGCCATGCCCACCGCCCAGAATGGCAGCAACACCGGCGGCAGGTGCGCCATGCCGTCCATGCGGTGCCGTGCCAGGTCGGTGGGGTTGGGCAGGAACCAGTAGGTCGGACTCAGCCCGTAGAGATAGAGCTGCGCGAAGCGATGCAGCTTGTCGGCCAACGGCAGCGGCTGCAGCCAGTACGAATCGAGCACGCGCAGATGCTCGGCGGCCGCCGCCGGGTGCAGCAGCTGGAAGCGGACGTAGGGCACGGCGAGCAGCGCGGCGAGCGGCAGGCACGCGGCGATCACGCGCCACTGGCGGCGGTGGTACGGCAGGTCGAGCAACAGCAGCAGCACGCCGCTGACCAGCATCACCCCCTGCCCGTTGGCGTAGCTGTAGAAGGTCGCCGCGCCGCAGACGAGCGCCAGCGGCAGCCAGCCCGGCGCACGGCAGCGGTAGAGCAGATAGCCGCACAGGAAGCCGGCGTAGCCGGCGACCATCATGACCGTCTCGAACGCCGTGCGCGCGTGCAGGAACCAGGCGGGCAACGCGGCCAGCACCAACACGCCGGCCCACCACAGGCGGAGGCGGAAGACCGCGCGCAGGGTGAGCGCGATCGCCACGGCGCCGAGCGTGCCGACCAGCACCGCGGTGAGGCGCGTGGCGAACAACGACCTGCCGGCGAGCGCCACTGCCGGCAGCTGCGCGTAGACCGACGCGCTCAGGCTCCATTTGTCGTCGTTGCGGAAGTACGGCGGCAGCAGGGTGCCGTCGGCATCGCGCAGCCGGTTGTGCAGCAGGTCGTCGGCCAGGTTGGCCTGGATCGCTTCGTCGCAGAAGAAGTAGATCGGAAACGCGCTGAGCCCGACGACGCGGGTCGCCAGGTAGACCAGCAGGGCGAAGGCCAGCAGCGCCAGCCCGGCACGGCCGTCCAGCGCGGGCGGCGTCGGGTCTGGCGGCGTGGTCGGCATGGGGGCGCGCGACACATGCCAGGCGACGGCGCCGGCGCCAATGCACGGACGTCACCCCGCGCTTGAGGCGACCGGCGGCGGCCGCTAGGCACGCGGCAGGAGGACTACCGATGGTCGCACTGCCCCTGACTGGTGGGTGTCACTGCGGCGCGCTGCGCTACCAGATCACGCAGCCGCCGTTGATGGTCTACAACTGCCACTGCACCAACTGCCGGCGCATCGGCGGCGGCGCCTTCGCGACGCCGATCACCGTGCTGGAAGCCAGCTTCGCCTTCACCCAGGGCGAGCCGCGCACCTACGAATGGCAGTCGGACGCCGGCAACACGCGTGTCGGCTGGCTGTGCGGCACCTGCGGCAGCCGCATCGCGCATGGGCAGCGCCCGTCCTCCAGCGTGCTCAGCCTGCGCAGCGGCACGCTCGACGACGCCGGCTGGGTCGAGCCGGTCGGTGACATCTGGACGCGCAGCGCGCTGCCGTGGGTGGCGCTCGGCGGCGGGCGCATCCAGGTCGCGCAGCAGCCGACCGACTACGCCCCGTTCGTCGAGCGTTTCAGAGCGCAGGGCCGTTTTGCCTTCTGAGGGCGGTCGCCGCCAGCAGCAGATGAGGTCGGCATGCGGGTGATGATCGGGACGACCCAGCGACACGCGGCGCGGTGCGGCGCGTGGACCCTGGCGGCATTGCTGCTGGGCAGCGTCGGCGCCAGCGTCTCCGTCGATTGGCTCGGCGCGCCGGCGGCGCGCGCGCAGATGGATGTCGCACCGCAGCAGGCGCCGGCGGACATCCCGCCGCCGCCGCAGCCCTGCGCGCCGCTCGACGGCGCCGCGTGCCCGAGTTGCACCACCGACGTGCCGGGCGCCTCGCCGTATCAGAACGGCCTGCCGGTCCCCTCGCCGCTGCCCGGGCACCATTACGTCGTGCAGCTGGTCAACGAGTCGAACGTCACCATCCTCGCCGGCGCCAACGCCGCGCATCGCGGCTCGTCGGTGCCGAACGGTCCGGTGCCGCCGCCGATCGCGGTGCTGCCGCGCGAGGGCACCTGGGTGATGCAGCCGAAGGGCGCGCCGAACAACGCCAACATCCTCACCATCGACATCCCGCCGGAGTGGGAGGGCACGCAGTGCCCGCAGAGCAACCAGGACTGCCAGGCGAACGGGCCGCGCTTCTTCCCGCGCACCGGCTGCAAGTACGACATCGCCGCCAACCTGGCGCAGTGCGAGACCGGCTCGTGCGGCGACGCCTACGACTGCGGCCAGCAGGCGCTGCGCGATCCGCCGCGCGCCAGCGCCGGGCGGGCGCCGGTGAGCATCGTCGAGTGGACGTTCAACTCGCAGGGCGGCCAGGGCTACAACTATCCCGACATCAGCCTGGTGGACGGCGTCAGCCTCACCGTCGACGTGCAGGCGATCGGCCCGCATTGCGCGTCGAAGGCCGGCGTGCCGAGCGAACCGAACTGGCTGAGCGAGAACCAGCCGCTGGCGATCCACGGCGCCGACCTGCGCGATCCCGGCCGCTGCCTGCCCACCTTCCGGCTGACGCGCGGCGAGATCGGCCAGCTCATCCAGGGCCAGGGCGACCCGGACGACACCGTCGCCTGCTTCACCAACTGCGGCCGCTACGAATACCCGGACACGCCCGGCGCCGGCTGCGATCCGAGCACCGACCCGCGCTGCCGCAACTGGCTGGCGTTCTGCTGCTACGCGCCACCCGGCGATCCGGACCACGTCTATGGCGGTATGTGCAGCAGCAACAGCCAGTGCGCGCAGAGCGGCGGCTGCTGGGATCTGGTCACCCAGCCGGCGGTGTGCGCGTGCCGCGCGTTCAACAAGAACGCCGGCTGCCCGGCCGACGTCTGCACCCACCCCAACCCGCCGAACTACGCGGCGCAGCCCGAGTTCGGGCTCTGCACCGACGTCACCGGCAACCCCGACGAGTGCATCGGCGACGACACCATCCACGCCGTCTTCCCGGGCGGCTACACCTGGCCGAACGATCCGCAGACCTACCTGAGCGACGCGCGCGCCTACCGCATCATCTTCGCGCCCGGCTTCGACCCCACCAGCAACGCGCGCATCACCGACTCCGGCGCGATTCCGCTCTGCGCCTCGCTGCCGCCGCAGTACGGCTACGACGTCGAATCGCAGATCTGCGCCGGCGTCGCCGGCAAGCAGTTCGCCGGCGCGGCGCTGGTGCCGGCCTGCCAGAGCGACGACGACTGCCCGATCATCCCGGGCAGCACGCCGCCGGCGCACGCGAGCTGCGATCCGCTGCACAAGCGCTGCTCGACCTGGGCGTGCGCGATCGCCCCCGGCGGCCCGGTCAATACCGGTGGCCTGTTGTGCAGCTGGGGCGCCGCCGCCTCGCCGTCGCCAACCGCATCGCCGACCCCGGCGCGGCCCGGCGGCCTTCCCGGCACGCCAACGCCGCGGCACGGCGCGGAGGACGACGGCTGCGCCGTCACCGCCCCGTGCGGCGGCAGCGGCGGCGCGCTGCCCGCACTGCTGCTGTTTGGCGTGCTGCTGCGCCTGCGGCGGCGGCGCTGAGCAAATGCGTTGCGCCGCCGGCGCCTATCTGAGATGGCGAATCGCGCGCGGCGTGCGAGAAAAGCGTGCGGAAGTGCGGTGGTGCGGAGGCAGGAATGTTCCACCTCCGCAGCTCCGCACGCCTTTCAACCCGGTGAGGGAGTGGTGATGAGGAGCAGGAGCAGGCAGGCCGGTATCTGGATCAGCGTCCTGGCGGTGATCGTCTACGGCGTCGCCAGCTCGGCCCCGGCGGCGCACGGCGGTGAGACGGCCTGCGTCGGCGACTGCAACGGCGACGGCGAGGTGACGGTCAACGAGATCATCACCGGCGTCAACATCGCGCTCGGCAACACGCCGGTGCAGACCTGTCCGGCCTTCGACCGCAACGGCGACGGCCGCGTCGACATCAGCGAGCTGATCGCCGGCGTCGCCAACCTGCTCTACGGCTGCGGCGTCACGCCGCCGACCTCGATCCCGACCGACACGCCGACCGGCGGCGCCAGCCCGTCGCCGACCCCGCCGGCGACGCTCACCGCCACGCCGATTCCCGCCGGCACCGATACCGCGTCGCCGACCCCGACCCGGACGCTCAAGCCGACCGTCACCGTCACCCGCACGCCGACCACGACGCTCAGCGTCTGCGGCGGCGTGGTCACCACCCTGCCGGTGCTGTGCAACCTGACCGTCGTCCCCAACCCGGTGTCGCGCAGCGGCACGATCGCCTTCCGCTTCGGCATCTCCGACCTGAACGGCGACGTGAACCGCCTCTGCATCGAGCTGCGCTACCCGGGCCTCGAGCCGCAGGTCAGCTGCAGCGCCGTGGCGCCGACCAACCGCGTCATCAACAGCATCCAGATGACCACCCCGGTCTCGGCCAGCCCGCTGCAGTTCGGCACCTACCAGGTCGGCATGCAGGCCTCCGACCGCGCCGGCAACTCGAGCAACGTCATCACCGCGACCTTCACCGTGCAGACGCCGGGGTGAGCGCGGTGCGGGCGGGAACGCCGTCGGCTACGGGTACGGGTACCCGTGCCCGATCCCCGTACCCCTACCCGATCCCGTCCCCCTACCCGCCAGCCACCGCGCGCCTGCCATAGCACCCGGGCCAGCATCGCCCGCTCCATGTCGCAGGCCGCGCGGACGCATCGCGCCCATGGCGCCACGAACGGTGCGGCGGGATGACACGACGGCGAGGTGGCGGGTCGGCGGACGGCGACGGCGCACCGAGGCACGCGAATTGCCAGGGTCGCAGCCAGGATGACGAGGTGAGGGCATGGTCCGCGAGGCGTTTGATCCGATCGACTGTCTGCGCCGCAATTGGCAGCTGCTGCTGATCGCGTCGCTGCCGGGCAGCCTGCTGCGCATCTGGGCGGTCTGGCACGCCCCGGAGCTGGCGGCCGGCGCCGCCGACGCGGTGGGCGAGGCCTCCGGCCTGGCGATGTGGAGCGCGCAGCACGGCCTGCTCTCCGTACTCACCGTTCCGCTGCTGACGATTGCGGCGCTGCTGACCTACGAGGCGCTGCGCGACGAGCTGCCCGACCTCACCCTGCTGCGCGGCGCGCCGGCCCCGACCGCCAAGCCGCTGCGCCTCGACGCGATGACGCCGGCGGCGCGCGAGCTGCTGGCGGCGGTGTCGTCGCGCGGCGAGTTCCGCGTCGTGCCGCGCCTGACCGGCGCCGCGGTGGTCGCCCCCGGCAACGGACCGAACGACGACCGCGAGTTCTACGACCCGATCAACCGCGAGGTCACGCAACGCTATCGTTCGGCGCTGGCCGAGCTGGAGCGCGCCGGCCTGCTGGAGCGTGACGGCGAAACCCGCCGCCTGAACCGCATGGGCTGGCCGGCGGCGCGCCTGCTCACGCGCCAGGAGCTCGACCGCATTGCGCAGCGCGCCCGACCGCTCAGCGACGCCGAGCAACGCCTGCTGCGCCTGGTCGCCGACTGCCGCCAGCGCTTCAAGGTCGACAAGGTCGTCGTGCGACGCGACGGCTCGGCGATGGGCGCCGTCTACGGCAATGGCCAGACCGTCCCGGTGCCGGACGTCTGCCCGCGCGCCGAAGCCCTCCCCGATCACCCCGGCGACGCCGCCGCGGCGCGCTTCGAAGCCCTCGTCACCGGCATCCCCGACGACTACCTCACCGCCCTGCCCGAGCGCCGCCTCGGCAATCCGTTCGTCCTGCGCATCACCGAGACCGGACTGCGCTATCTGCGCTACTGCGAGATCGC
>JANRJF010000357.1:0-11963 GCA_033764095.1 Deltaproteobacteria bacterium
CACCCGCGGCAGCCGCTTGCCGACCGCCTTTTCGATGCGCCGCAGGTCCTCCTCCTCGTCGGGGGCCACGAAGGTGAAGGCGTCGCCGGTCGCCTCGGCGCGCGCGGTGCGGCCGACGCGGTGGATGTAGTCCTCGGGCACCTCCGGCACGTCGAAGTTCACGACGTGGCCGAGCGCTTCGATGTCGATGCCGCGCGCCGCGATGTCGGTCGCCACCAGCACGCGGTACTTGCCGCTCTTGAAGCCGGCCAGCGCTTCGGTGCGCTGCGCCTGCGAGCGGTTGCCGTGGATGCGCTCGGCCTTGATGCCGTGCTGGGTCAGATAGGCCTGCAGCCGGTTGGCGCGGTGCTTGGTCCGGGTGAAGGCGAGCGCCTCGCGCATCTCGCCGCGCTCCAGCAGCGCCACCAGCAACGGCGCCTTGAGCTCCTGCGGCACCGGGTAGACCGCCTGGGTGATGCCGACCGCCGGCGCCGCCTTGCGCTCGCGGTTGATGGTCACCGGGTTGTGCAGCATCTCGCGGGTCAGCGCCTCGATCGGCGGCGGCATGGTGGCGCTGAAGAACAACGTCTGCCGCTTGCTCGGGATGTGGCGCAGCACCTTCTTGATGTCGGGCAGGAAGCCCATGTCGAGCATGCGGTCGGCTTCGTCGAGCACCAGGTACTGCAGCCCGTCGAGCTTCGCATAGGGTGCCTTGAAGTGATCGAGCAGGCGGCCGGGGGTGGCGACGATCAGGTCGACACCGCTGCGGAAGGCGTGCTCCTGCGGCCCCATGCCGACGCCGCCGTACACCGCCGCGGCGGTGAGCGGCGTGTGCACGGCGATGGCGTTGAGCTCCTCGACGATCTGCGCCGCCAGCTCGCGCGTCGGTGTCAGCACCAGCGCGCGCGTGGTGCGCCGCGGCGTCGCCATCAGGCGGTGCAGGATGGGCAGCAGGAACGCCGCCGTCTTGCCGCTGCCGGTCATCGCGCAGGCGAGCACGTCGCGCCCCTCCAGCGCCGGCGGAATGGCGTCGGACTGGATCGGCGTCGGACGGGCGAAGCCGAGCTCCTTCAGGCCGCGCTCCAGGTCGGGGTGCAGGCCGAGTGAACCGAATGGCATGGATGCTCCTCAGGGACGCGGGCGCGCCAGGCGCATGGCCGCGTCGATCATGCCGCGCGCGGCGCGCGCCGCGGCTTTCTCCGGCTCGGCCGGAATGGCGCGCAGCGCGGCGATGTAGTCGTCGGGCAGGCCGTGCTCCAGCGCCCCCTCGATCAGCAGTTGCATGTAGCGCGTCGACGGCCTGAGCCGATCGTCGCGCTTCGCCGAGCTGAGCGAGCGCGCCTGCAGTGGCGCCGCGTCCGGTTCGGCGAGCAACCGGGCCTGCACCTCGACCGAGGCGTAATTGCCGATGCGTACGCCCTCGGTGAGCTCGACGTGCTCGTGATCCTCGCTGGTCAACTCGTAGCAGACGCCGAGCACCTCGGCGCCGTCCTCGCGCACGATGTTGGCGAACGAGTGCGCCAGCGAGATCAGCGGCGGTTTGTCGAGCACCAGTCGCCAGCCCGGCACGCGCACCGGCACGGCGCGCCGGTACGCGACCCGACGCCGGCCGCACAGGGTCGCGGTCTGCATGTTGGAGCCGTAGGCGAAGTACCAGACGTGCGACACGGTCTGCTGGTAGAGCACGAACGGCGCCGAGAAGCGACGGTGGCGGCGGTCAGCTCTCAGCTGTCGACCCTCCGCTGACCGAATCGAAGTGCGCCGGCGCTATCCCGGCGCGACGCGGATGTACTAGTGACGCTGCATGCGAATGCTCGCGCTGTTGCTGGTTGCCGCCGCCGCGGCGGTGGAGATCAACGCCGCCACCGACTCACAGCTCACCGGGCTCGGCTTCAGCCCGGCGCAGGCGGCGCAAATCGTCCGCTACCGCCAGGAGAACGGCGCCTTCCGTCAGATCGAGGAGCTGCTGGCAGTGCCGCAGATCACCCCGGCCCTGCTCGCCAGGCTGCGCGGCGGTCTGACCCTCACCGGGCAGCGCGCGCCAGCCCGGTTGGAGGTCGCGGCCGCACCCGTCGGTGTCGCCGTCGAGCAGGCGCGCAGCGAGTGGCAGAACCTCTACGGCGCCATCCTCTTCGCCGTCTCGGCCCAGCTGCGCAACTCCGGCACGGCGCCGCTGCGCGCCGTACACGTCCGGCTGGAGCTGCTCGACGCCGACGGCAAGCTGGTCGCCAGCGCCGACGGCTGGAACCTCGCCGCCGAGGCGCTGACCGAGAATCCCAAGGCGACGGTTGCCCCGATCGCCGCCGGCGCCAGCGACCCGCTGCGCCTGTCGATCGACAAGGGCGACATCAGCCGCCCCTTCCAGCTCGCGTGGCTGTCGGTGATCGAACCGCACTGATCGGGCTGTGGCCGCCTTCGGCCGCGCGCGCAGCGCGCGCGCCGTTTCACTCTCACACGTTCAGCGCCCGGTCCCACGCCGCCAGCGTCGCCTCGCCGATCATCTCCGACAGGGTCGGATGCGGGAACACGGTGCGCATGAGCTCGGCCTCGGTGCTCTCCAGCGTGCGCGCCAGCGCGAAGGTGCCGATCAGCTCGGTGGCGTCGGCGCCGAACAGGTGGGCGCCGAGCAGCTCGCCGGAATCGGCGTCGAAGATCGTCTTCACCAGCCCCTCCGGCTCGGCCATCGCGATCGCCTTGCCGTTGGCCTGGTAGGGAAAGCGGCCGACCCGCAGGGTGCGGCCGGCGGCACGCGCCGCCGCTTCGGTGAGGCCGAGGCTGGCGACCTGCGGCCGGCAGTACGTGCAGGCCGGCACGTCGCGCGGCGCCAGCGGCTCGACGCCCGGCACGCCGGCGAGATGCTCGACGCACAGCACGCCCTCGTGGCTCGCCTTGTGCGCCAGCCACGGCGGCCCGGCGAGATCGCCGATGGCGTAGAGGCCGGGCTCGTCGGTAGCCAGCCACTCGTCGACCACCACATGGCCCTTCTCGACGCGCGCCCGGGTCGTCTCCAGGCCGATGTGCTCGACGTTGCCGGCTATGCCAACCGCGAGAATGATCGCGTTCACGGTGATCGGCGAGAGCAGGCCCTTGCCGAGATCGAGCGTCGCGGTGAGGCCGTCGGCGTGCGGCTCGACCGCCTGCAGCGTCGCGCCGCTGTGGATGCTGATGCCGCGCTTCTCGAAGCTCGTGCGGGCCAACCCGGCAATCTCGGCGTCCTCCGCCGGCAGGATCTGCTCGAGCGCCTCGACCAACGTCACCCGGCTGCCCATGTCGGCATAGAAACTCGCGAATTCGACGCCGATCGCGCCGGCGCCGACGATCAGCACCGCGCCGGGCAGGCGCTCGGGCACCATCGCTTCCCTGTAGGTCCAGATCCGCTCGCCGTCCGGCTGCAGGTTCGGCAGGGCGCGCGCCCGCGCCCCGGTGGCGAGGATGATGTGCGGCGCCTCCAGGCGGGCGATGCCCTGCCCGTCCTTCTCGACGATCAGACGCCCCGGCCCGTCGAGCCGGCCCCAGCCGTCGAACACCTCGACGGCGTGCTTCTTCATCAGGAACTTGACGCCGGACGCCAGCTTCTTCGCCACCGCGCGCGAGCGCGCCACCAGCTTGCCGAGGTCCACCCGCACCTCGCCGAGGCTGAAGCCGTGCACGTCGGCGTGGCGCAGCAGGTGGTAGACCTCGGCGGTGCGCAACAGGCCCTTGGTCGGAATGCAGCCCCAGTTGAGGCAGATGCCGCCGAGATGCTGTGCCTCGACCAGTGCCGTCTTGAGCCCGAGCTGGCGGGCGCGAATGGCCGCCACGTAGCCGCCCGGACCGCCGCCCACCACGATGAGGTCGTGCGTCATGAGGGGAGAGTAGCAGAAGCAAGCGATGAGCGATGAGCGATGGGCGATGAGCGATCCGGCGACCAACCTACCCCCCCATCGCTCATCGCTCGTCGCTCATCGCTTCCCCCTCGTCGCTCGTCGCTCATCGCTTCCTCCTCATCGCGCGAGATTGATTGTACGCTTGGTTGGAAGGCTGGGGGCTGGTAGCGTCGCCGGGTGAAGACGATCCGCCGACGCGCCAAACGCCTGCCACCCAACGACCGCCGCCAACAACTGCTCGAATGCGCCGTCGGCGTGTTCGCCCAACGCGGCCTCGGTCGCGCCGCGCACGCCGACGTGGCGCGCGCCGCCGGCGTCTCGGTGCCGACCGTGTTCGCCTACTTCCGCACGCGCGGCGTGCTGGTGCGCTCGGTGCTGGACGAGGTGGCGCGCTACTTCAACGAGATGGCCGACCGCTTCCACCACGGCGAGACGCCCGGCACGCGCACCCTGCTCAACCACGCCATCGCCTTCGCCACCTCGGTGGACAGCGACCCGGACTACGCCCGCGTCCTGCTGGAGTGGAGCACGGCGACGCGCGAGGACGAGTGGCCGCTCTTCCTGCGCTTCCAGGAGGCGATGTTCCAGCGCTGCGCCGCCACCATCAGCCGCGGCCAGGCGGAAGGCGACATCGATCCGACCGTCGACGCCGACATCGCCTCGCTGATGATCGTCGGCGCCAGCTGGATGCTGATCCAGATGAGCTTCACGCGCTGGCCGATCGAACGCGTGCACCGTTTCATGCTCGCCCAGTTGCGCGGCGCACTCGGCGCCGACGCGGTAGCGCGCGCGCTGGCCTGACGCGGCATCGGGAACACCCTGCTCCACCACACGGCCCACCGAGCCTGGTGTCCGCCGTCGAGATCGGCGCTGCCCTTGAGCGGCGCAGACGCGAGGCGTCGCTGAGCACTGCGGCCCGCGCCAGGTGCTCGACACTCCGCGCGAGCTCGCGGCCGTCTGGACGGCGTGGCGTCGACCGACTGGCGGGCGGGCATGCCCGCCCGCCAGTGGTGGCTACTCGACGCCGAAGGAGACGCCGACCAGGCTGACGCCGCCGGCGACGGCGGTGTCGCTCAGGCACATCGGGTCGGGCATCGGCTGGTAGACGCACGCCTGCAGACCGGTGGAGTCCTTGCAGCGGGCGACGGCGCCATCGACGTCGGCCGCCGCATCGGCGAGGTCGGCGGCATGGGTCGCCTGGCAGTCGATCGGCGAGCCCGCCGTGATGTTGGCGAGCTCGCAGGCGGCGAGCGTCTTCTGCACGCCGAGAATGCCCTTGGTCATCGCCTTGGCGATCGACTTCTGGCAGCTGCGCGCCTGCAGCGACGCCACCGCCGGCGGCAGGTCGGGCGGCGTGACGCCGTAGGTCGCCGACAGCATCGCGTCGGTCACCGCCGCCTGCGTGCACACCAGGCAGTCGGCGAGGTGCAGCATGTTGGTGACCGCGATGCCGTCGCACGGCGCCGGACACGTCGTCGGCAGACCGGCCAGCGTCGGGCTCAGGCTGGCGCCGGCACAGAGCTTGTCCTTGCTGCCGCCGACGTAGCTGCGCAGCCGCTCCTCGGCGGCCTGCAGGCGCAGGTCGCGGCGGCCGACGTCGCAGGCGCGGCCGCTGACCTCGTCGGTCAGGCAGCGCGTCCACTCGCTGAGGTTGGTCTTGGCGTACTTGCGATACTGCTTGTCGATCGCGCCCAGGCAGGCGGCACGGGTCGGCGCCGGGGCGCGCGGGATGACGATGCCGAGCGCGGTGACCGACAGATCGATGGTCGGCTCGTCGGGATCGTCCGAGACGATGCGCAGCGTCGCACCGGCGGCCAGGCTCATCGTCGGCGTGAAGGTCACCTCCAGCGTCGCGCTGCCGCCGACCGGGATGACGAACGGCGCCGCCGGCGCCAGCAGGCTGAGGCTGGCGTCGTGCGGGCCGAAGAATCCGGCGCTGCTGACGGTGATCGGATCGTCCTGGCCGTAGTTGGCGATGGTGACGATCTCGGTGTGACTGCCGCCCACTTCGGTGACGAAGCTGAGGTCGGCCGGCGTGACCCGGATGTCCTTCGGTTCCAGGCAGGAGGGCACGCCCGGCGTGATCAGCGACTGGAAGTTGACCGGCGTGTTGAAGGCCAGGTCGAAGGTGTCGCAGGCGTAGCCGGGCAGCGTGCCGTGGACGGTGATCTCGTCGACGTTCGAGAAGCCGTCGCCGTCGGTGTCGGCGCTCTCGACGGCGAGAATCGCATCGGTGATCGGCTTGCTGATGTAGAGCTGCTGCTCGATCGCGACGCCGAACGGGTTGCGCGCGCCGGTCCCGTTCCAGTTGCGGTGGCAGACGCCGCACGCGTACAGGTCGTCCCCCGGCGACAGACCGTACAGGCTGGTGAAGGTATCGAAATAGAGCGGCCGCGCGGCAGCCGGGCCGGCGACGGCGAGCAACACGGCGACCACCGCGGCGAGGCGCGGCGCGAAGCGGCGGGCGCTCATGGATAGCCCCCTTCGGTGAACGGCCCGACCTCGGCGCCGAGGTCGCCCTCGATGCAGGCAGCCACCGCCGCGGCGTTGCCGGAGGTGGCGCAGCCCGCGATGCCGGTGAAGTCGCCGCAGTGGCTGATGCTGTTCTCCGCCTGCGCCTGGGCGCGCGCGATGCGTCCCTCGGGATCGCTCGTGCACACCGCCGGCGGGACGGTCTTGCCGCTGGCGTTGCCCTGCTCACAGCGCGCCAGCCCGTCGGCCCACTTCGACGCCAGCGTGCCGGTGGTCTTGCCGAGCTTCTTCTGACAGGCGACGGCGGCGCCCGGCACCGGCGCCGGCAGCGCCGGCGGCGCACTGCCGTAGGCGGCGTTCAGACCCGCGTCGGCGTACGCATCGGCGAGGCAGATGCTGCAGGTGGCGAGGTCGTCCATGTCGAACAGGCGCAGCGCGTTGCACGGCGCCGGGCAGGTACTGCCGTGGCCGAGCGTGCTCGGCGTCAGGCCGGCGCCGGCGCAGGCCTTGTCCTTGGTGCCGCCGAGGCGGCCGCGCAGCTCGCTCGCCGCCGCCGCCACCGCCGCGTCGCGCCCGGCGGTGTCGCACGAGGCGCCGGCGGCACGGCTGTCGTAGCAGCGCGTCCACGCCTTCAGGTAGCGTTTCAGGTACTTCGACTGCCCCTTGGCGATGCGGTCGCGGCACTTGGCCACCGTCTTCACGTCGGTCTCGACGGTCAGGCGCGCCATCTCGACCGGGGTCGACTTGTCGTGGTCGCTCCACAGGTCGAAGAGAATCGCGCCGGCGGCGGTGGTGGTGTTCTCGTCGCGCAGGAACTCGACGTACTCGCGCGAGGCGGTCTGATAGTAGAGCGTCACCTCGGCGCGCGTCGCCGCCGCGCCGACCGGATAGACGACGTCGTCCCAGTGCTCGCCGTCGGCGTAGGCCTGGCCGACCGGCTCGGCGTCGACGGCGGCGAACGCGGCGTTGCTGAAGCCGCGCGGCGGGATGCGGTTGTCCTTCAGCCGCACGTTGTTGAGCGACAGGTGGAAGCTGCGCCCGGCCGGCAGACCGACCGCCGCGGCGACGTCGGCGCTGATGCCCTGCTCCGCCGACCAGACGTGCAGGTACGGGTCGTAGTCGGCGTCGAGCGGCGCGGCGTCGAACCCGCTCAGCGTCGCGCTGGAGAAGATGTAGCGGCCCGACTCGAAGACGACGTTGCGATCGTCGTCGAGCGCGCGCACGTGCAGCCACATGCGCCGCCCCTCCGGGTAGCCGGTCGGCAGCTTGTGGCCGCTCTCGTTGGTGACGCGCACGGTCAGGGTCCCGCCGGCGAGCGAGCCGGAGATGGTGGCCGCCTTGCGCAGCATGTCGGTCGAGGTGGCGATGCCTTCGTTCAGCGCCGCGCTGTCGACCTCGGCGCCGAAGGCGGGATGGTGCGGCAGCACCTTCGGGATGAAGGTATTCGCCCCGGCGAAGGTATGGTGCGGCACGTTGGTGCGGGCGAGGCCGAGGTTGGCGTCCTTCCCGCTCACGTCGGGCATGTGGCAGTCCTGGCAGGTCTCGACCACCGCCTTGTTGCCGCCGAACTGCGGCGCGCTGACGCCGCCGGCCGCGTAGGCGCTCGCCGCCCACTCGTCGAAGGTCGACTGCTCCGGGAACCCGGTGGTGGGGTCGGGATTGGGCAGGTCGAGCGCGTGCAGCTCCCACTCGCCGGTCATCGTGTTCTTGGCGAACAGCGGGTTGCGCAGGTTGTGGCAGGTGCCGCACATCTCGGCGCTGGCATGGAAGGGCGACACCAGCGTGGCGCGCAGCGGCGCGTGCGGGTCGTTGCCGAGGTCGGCGACGATGTCGAACGGGCCGCGCAGGCGGTCGAGCGGATCGACCACCATCATCGCGCCGCCGAAGGCCGGCACAGGCTCGCTCAGCGCGCTGAGGATCGGCGCATCGACGGCGGGATTCTCACCCGCCGCGATCGGGTCGACGAGCCGATGGCAGACGCCGCACTGCACGCCCTGGCGATCGTCGGCGGTCATCAGCGCGCCGTCGGCCTGGAACGAGCGGCCCTCCAGCCAGCCCTTCGGCAGATGGCAGCGCAGGCAGGTCTCGCCCGACTCCGTCACCATCTGGTTGGAGATCGCCAGCGCCGCGTACATGAGGGGATCGCGGCCGGCCTGCGCCATCATCGAGCCCTTCCAGGCGCGGAACGGCTCGACTGCCGGCTGGCCGTAGTTGGCGTGGCACGGCGTGCACTGATCGGGGGTGGCGATGTTGTCGGTAATGGTGAGCGGCTGCGTCCCCGGCAGGTGGAAGTCGTCACGGGTGGAAGCGAGCGGCGCCGCCGCAGCGACCGCCGCGCCGAAGAGCGCGACGGTCGCCACGGCGACCAGCCAGGTACACGGGGTACGCAGATGCAGCATGCGTCAGTCGATCACGGGATCGGCGGCGCCGGGCACTCGGGGAACGTCGGCCCGACCAGCAGGTTGCAGGTGCCGTTGTTGTTGACCGGCGGCGTGGTGCTGGCGAAGGTGGCGAAGCCGAGCTCGGTGGTAAAGACGTTGCCGTTCTCGCAGTGGCCGCTGGTGCCGCCCGGATCGAGCGCCAGGTAGGCGAAGTCGTAGCCGAAGGGCAGCGGCCAGTTGGTGCCGTCCGGCGACGTGCCGTTGCCCGACATGACGTTCTTGTAGACCCAGTTGTCGTTGATCGTGCGCGGGTCGCCAGGGGCGCTCAGGTGGAAGCCGGCGGTGAACTGGTCGGTGAGCACCAGGCCGACGGTGTTGTTCCCGCGCAGCCAGTTGTAGTGGTACGTCGTCGAGTCGCTCGAGATCACCAGGATGCCGGTGCCGGTCGGCACGCCGGCGACCGAGCCGGAGCCGAAGTTCGGCTCGTTGTTGTTCTCGAACAGGTTGTGGTGCACGTCGTGGCACTCCGACAGCTGGAGCGGCAGGTTGCCGTCCTTGAACACCAGCAGACCGCCGGTGTTTCCGGTGCCGTAGTTGGCGTACACCTGCGCGTTGCCGGAGTTCTCGATCTCGATGCCGGCGACGCCCTCGCGCACGTCGTTGTTGCGCACGACGATGCCGCTCGACTGGCCGACGTAGATCGGCGCGTCGTTCTGGCGGCGCACCTTGCACAGCTCGACCAGCACGTTGTTGCAGTTGATCGGGAACACCGCGTAGGCGGTGTTGCGGTTGCCGTCGCCGGTGATGTCGCGGAAGGTGATGTTGTCGCCCAGGGTGACGCGCAGGTGGTCGTTGGCCTGGTTGTAGAAGTCGAGGCTCTGGAAGGTCAGGTTGTCGACGTTGGCAGCCTGGATGCCGCGCCCTGCCACCTCGGTGACCGGCGGAATGATCCTCGGCCGATCGTTGGTGGCGCCGCCGCAACCGACCACGGAGATGCCGTCACCGCCCTGGAAGATGGTGACCTCCTCCTGGTAGGTGCCGCTGCCGACCAGGAACTTCTTGCCGGCGTTGGCGGCCGCCGCGGCAGTGCCGGTGCCGACCGCGAGTTGTAGCGCGCCGGGGCCGTTGGCGACGTACTGACCGCGCTCGGAGTGCCCGTTCTCGATCGCGTCGAACACCGAGTTCATGCCGTTGCAGACGATGCACGCCTGCAGGTCGGCGACCGTCTTCGCGCCTGCGCAGCCGAACAGCGAGGCGATCTGGTTTGCCGTCTCGGCGGCGCCGCACTTCTTGGCGATGGCCTCTTCGCTCTTCTCCAGCAGCTTTGCCTGCTTGGCCGCCGTCTTGGCGTCGGTCGGCGCGACGAAGGCGCCGCCACCGTCGAACGACCCGACGCAGATCGGCGCCAGGTTGCCCGGCGTGCCCGCCTTGGCCTGCCCCTTGAGGCACTTGTTGGCGGTACCGAGCGCCTTGTTGAAGAGCTTGATGCCGGTCTTGCTCAGCTCCTTGACGCAGTCGGCGCGCTCCTTGCCGCTACCCGGCCACACCTCGGTGGTCGGTCCCTGGGTGACCGCAATGACCTTCTCGCCGACCACGTTCTGCTGCGACAGCATGCAGCTGCCGATCACCGTTTCGTCGGAGCCAGCGTTGTACGTGGTGCTGAGACCCGCCTGCACCGCGTCGTCGCCGCAGGCCTTGGCGATCTTGTCGGCGCTCTTGGTCGCCGCCGCCTCGATCGCGGTGGTGTCGGCCGCCAACGGACAGACGCCGCCCGCCGACGAGGCGTTGCACTTGCTGAGGATCTTGAGCTTCGCCTTGAGGAACTTGGCGCCCTCCTTGGCGATGGTGTCCTGACACTTCTGCGATCCGGCCGCCGGCAGCGTGATCGCCGCCGGCGTGCGGGCCGAACAGGTGACCGCGGCATTGGCGGCAGGCGCCATGGCGATCGCGAGCGCGAACGCGAGGATCCCCTTCGTCGTCATGTTGAGCCTCTCCTTTGTCTGCAGCGGAAGCGCACCAGCGGCGCGCTCCCCATCCCGAACAGAACGAGAGGGAGATCCCCCTGCGTCCCCCCAGTTGCGGAGTCGAAGCTATTGAAGGGCGGTGGTTAATGTCAACGCAGTTGTCGGTGGCGGGAGGCGACCGCTTGGCCGCGCATTGCCGGCCGCCTATTGTCCGGCTCCATGCCGCATCGAGTCATCGTCTGGGGGACCGGCAACGTCGGCGTACCGGCGCTGCGCATCGTGCTGTCGAATCCCGCCCTGCAGCTGGCCGGGGTGATCGTCTCCAACCCGGCCAAGGTCGGGAAGGACGCGGGCGAGTTGTGCGGCCTGCCGCCGACCGGGATCCGCGCCACCGACGACGTCGCCGCCGCCCTCGCCGCCGGCGCCGACGCGGTGGCGTACTGCGCCTCCGGCGACTTCCGGCCGACCGAGGCGCTCGACGACATCGAGCGCTGCCTGCGCGCCGGGCTCAACGTGGTGTCGACCTCGGTCTATCCGCTCTACGACCCGCGCTCGGCGCCCGACGACCTGCGCCAGCGCATCGGCGCCGCCTGCAACGCCGGCGGCGCGTCGATCTTCGTCTCCGGCGTCGATCCCGGCTTCATCAACGACGTCATTCCGCTGCTGCTCAGCGGGCTGTGCGAACGGGTGGACGAGATCCGCGCCTTCGAGCTGTTCAACTACTCGACGTACGCGCAGCCCGACGCGGTGCGCAATCTGGTCGGCCTCGGCCAGCCGATGAGCGCGACGCCGCCGATGCTGACGCCGGGCGTGCCGACCATGGTCTGGGGCGGCGCAATCCATTTGATGGCGCGCGGCCTCGGCCTGCCGCTCGACGAGATCCGCGAGACGGTCGAGAAGCGCGCCCTGCCCCACACCGTCACCACCCAGCTGGGCCAGTTCGACGCCGGCAGCATGGGCGCCTTCCGCCTGGAGATCCAGGGCATCGTCGGCGGCCGCCCGCTGCTGGTCGTCGATCACGTCACCCGCATCGTCAACGACATCGCCCCGGAGTGGCCGATGCCGAGGGGCGACGGCGCGCACGGCGTCATCCTCACCGGGCGGCCCAACCTCACCGTCACGTTCGATCCCGAGGACGAGCGCGGCAGCGCCGCCGGCGGCGGCAACACCACCGCCGCGGCGCGCATCGTCAACGCCATCCCGTTCGTCTGCCAGGCACCGCCCGGCATGCTCGACGCGCTCGACGTGCCGCTGCCGATCGGACGCGGGCTGGTCGGAGGGGTATGATGAGCGATGGGCGA
>JANRJF010000358.1:0-8473 GCA_033764095.1 Deltaproteobacteria bacterium
GTCGGCGCGCGAGACATCGTTGGCGACGATCAGGTCGAGCCCCTTCGCGGCCAGCTTGCGCTCGGCATTGCGCAGCACGTCGTCGGTCTCGGCGGCAAAACCGACCGTCAGCCGCTCGTCCGGCGTGGCGCGCAGCTCGGCGAGGATGTCGACCGTGCGCTCCAGCTCCAGCCGCATCGGGCCGTCGGTCTTCTTGAGCTTCTTCGCCGCCACCTTGGCCGGCCGGTAATCGGCCACCGCGGCAGCCATGAACAACATCGAGGCGGCGCCGATCTCGCGCCGCACCGCGTCGCGCATCTCGGCGGCGGTGTTGACCCGCTCGCAGCGCACGCCGTGCGGCACCGGCAGCGCCACCGGACCGCTCACCAGCACCACCTCGGCGCCGCGCCGCCAGGCCGCCGCGGCGAGCGCGTAGCCCATGCGGCCGGTCGAGCGATTGGAGATGAAGCGCACCGGGTCGATCGGCTCGCGATTCGGCCCGGCGGTGACCAACACCGTCTCGCCGGCGAGGTCGCCGCCGCCGAGCGCGCGCTCGACCTCGGCGACGATGGTCGCCGGATCCGCCAGTCTGCCGGCGCCCTCGTAGCCGCAGGCGAGGAAGCCGACGCCCGGCTCGATCACCCGCCAGCCCCCCTGCGCGCGCAGCGTCGCCAGATTGGCCTGCACGCGCGGGTTCTCCCACATGTGCACGTTCATCGCCGGCGCCAGCAGCACCGGCGCGCGCGTCGCCAGCAGCACGGTGCTGAGCAGATCATCGCCGAGGCCGTGCGCCGCCTTGCCGATCAGGTTGGCGGTCGCCGGCGCGACGACGATCGCGTCGGCCGAGTCGGCGAGGCGGATGTGGCCGATCTCCGACTCCTGCGTCAGGTCGAAGAGCTCGGTCGAGACCGGCTCGCCGGACAGCGTCTGCAGGGTCAGCGGGGTGATGAACTCGGTCGCCGCGCGCGTCATGACGACGCGCACCCGCGCGCCGCGATCGCGCAACTGGCGGACGACGTCCGCCACTTTGTAGCAGGCGATGCCGCCGCTCAGACCGACGACGACCGTCTTGCCGTCACACCTGGCCATCGCGGGCCTCGTCGTCGTCCGCCTTGACGTTCTCGACGTCGCGCAGGCTGATGCCCTCGCGCCACAGCGAGTACAAGCCGGCTGCGATGCAGCCGATGAACTGCGTGAGGTGCACGACCAACGAATAGGCGATCGCGGCGCTCTCGTCGACGCCGAAGATGCGCAGGCCGAGCACGCAGCCAAGCTGGAAGCTGCCGATGAAGCCCGGCGCCGACGGCACCGACACCGCGATCGCGACAATCGTCGTCAGCACCAGACTGCCGCGCACCGCCGGCACGTCGATGTGGAAGGCCCAGAAGCCGAAGGCGTAGACCAGCGAGATCACGAACCAGAGGTAGAGCGACCAGCCGAAGGCACGCAGGTACGCGATCGGGCTGTCGAGCATCTCCAGCGCCCGGACGAAGCCCTGCGCGAAGCCGTAGGCCGAGTCGCCGAGCCCGCCCGGCAGCAGGTTGGCCAGCCCTCGCGCGATGCGCAGCGCCAGCTTCTCCTGCAGGCGGATGAGCACGATCACCGCCGCCACCGCCAGCGCCAGTCCGCTCAGCATCCAGCCCCACTGCCGCACCTGATCGGACACGTTCACCAGGCTGGCCGCGAGCCCGAAGAGGAAGAGGATGGTGAACATGTCGAAGATGCGCTCGAGCAGCACGCTGGCCAGCACGCCGCTGAGTGGCAGCTTCGCCATGCGCGAGAGCAGCACCGGGCGCACGACCTCGCCGATGCGCAGCGGCAGCACCATGTTGGCGAGGAAGCCGATGTTGGTCGCCGACACCAACGGGCGCAGCGGCGGGACGCCGACGGCGTGCAGGAAGACGCGCCAGCGCTGGGCGCGGATGAACAGCGACCACACCGTCACCGGCAGCATCGCCAGCACCCACCAGTAGTTCGCCGCGCGCAGCGCCGCGCCGGCTTCGTCCCAGTGCACGCCGCGCACCGCGAAGCCGAGAAACAGCGCGGAAATGGCGATGCTCAGCGCGATGCGGACGCCGCGACTCTTCATGCCCGCTGCCCTCCCCCGCTCGCCGACTGCACGACGCCCAGCCCGAACAGCGCCGCGCCGAGCAGCAGCAACACGCCACCGGCCCCGCCGACCTCGCTGTCCAGCACCACGCCGGCACCGAGCATCCAGATGAAGTAGCCGATCACCCGCCACCCTTTGCCGCGCAGCTCAACCATGCGTCGTTCCGGACAGCGCGCGGCTGACGTAGACGATGCGCTGCAGCGCGGTGATGTTGGCGAGCACCGCCAGCAGCACGATGGTCACCGTCAGCAGCAATTCGTCGGTGCCGAGCAGGTGATCGACGATCGAGCCGTAGATCGAGCCGAAGCCGAGCAGCACGAAGCGCTCCGGCCGTTGCAGCCAGCCGATCTCGCAGGGCACGCCGAGCCCCTCGGCGCGGGCGCGCGTGTAGCTCACCATGACGCCGCCGAGGATGGCGAGCAGCACCGCCCACACCCGCCAGCCGTGCGCGAACAGCACGATCAGGCCGGCGTAGCTGACGAACTCGGCGTAGCGATCCATGACCGAATCGAGATACGCGCCGCGCCGGCTAGCGCCGTTGCCGCGCCGTGCCACCTTGCCGTCGAGGATGTCGAGCGTGCCGGCGAACAGCACCAGCCAGCCGGCGCAGAACACCAGGCCACTGGCGTAGGCCCAGGCGACCAGCGCGCTGACCGCCACCTGCGCATAGGTGAGCGCGATCGGCTGCACGCCGAGGCGCACGAACAACGCCTCGAACGGATCGAGATTGGTGAAGTACCAGGCGCGCACCCGACTGCTGAGGAGGCGCGAGCCCTTCACCGCCGAACTGTCCGGCTGGCTGCGCAGGTAGAAGCGCATGCCCAGCGTCGCCGCGCCGACGATCAAGCCCAGGTTGAACAGGGCGAAGAGCGGGCGTGACATGGCGGCGGCGGGTTATAACGGAGGCCCGTGGGGCTCGCAAAGCCGGCGCCGCGCGGCGCCGGCGTCAGCCGATGATGCGCGGCGCCTCGCCGCGCTCGGCCTCGATGCCTTCCAGCACCTGCTCGGCGAGGGCGCGATAGGTCTGGCTCACCGCGTGGTCCGGCTCGGCCAGCACGATCGGCAGGCCGGCGTCGCCGCTGGCGCGGATGCGCGGCTCGATCGGCAGACGGGCGAGGATCGGCACGCCGAACTCGCGCTCGAGGCGCGCCGCGCCGCCGGCGCCGAAGATCTCGTCGCGCGTGCCGCAGTGCGGGCAGACGTAGCCGCTCATGTTCTCGACCAGGCCGAGCACCGGCGCGTTGACCTGGTTGAACATGGCGATGCCGCGCTCGACGTCGATCACCGACACGTCCTGCGGCGTCGTCACCACCACGCCGCCGGCGAGCGGCACCTGCTGCACCAGGGTCAGCGGCACGTCGCCGGTGCCGGGCGGCAGGTCGACGACGAGCAGATCGAGCTCGCCCCACTCGACGTCCTTGAGGAACTGGCGCAGCAGGCCGGTGACCAGCGGACCGCGCCAGATCACCGGCGAGCTGTCGTCGAGGAAGAAGCCCATCGACATGACGCGCAGGCCGTGCGCCTCCAGCGGGACGACGCGGTTGCCGTCGACCACGCGCGGGCGGGCATGCACGCCGAGCATGGTCGGCAGGCTGGGACCGTAGACGTCCGCGTCGAGCAGGCCGACGCGCTTGCCGAGCTGCGCCAGCGCTGCCGCGAGGTTGACCGCGACGGTCGACTTGCCGACCCCGCCCTTGGTGCTCGCCACCGCGACGATGTCGGCGACCCCGGGGATCGCTTCCATCTGCGCCTCGGGCGGGCGCGCGATCTGCACGTCGACGCGCGTCACCTCGGGCAGCGCGCCGACCGCCTGCTTGATGTCGGCCACCGTCGCCTGCGCGATCGGCGGCGGCAGCGGACCGGGCGTGAAGTGCACGACGACGACGCCGTCCTGCAGCGCGACCTCGCGCACCAGCCCGCCGGTGACGATGTCGCGGTTCAGGCCCGGCGGCCGCACCTCGCGCAGCCGTTCGCGGATGTCGTCGATGCTGATCATGCCGGGGTGGCGGCCGCGGTGGCGCAGGCGGCGCAGGGACAGAGGTCGCGCAGCGTCTGGTAGGCGTAGATGCCGGTGTCGTGCCCGTCGCTCCACTCGACGCTAACCGCGTAGCGGCCGACCAGGCCGATCTGCACCGGGTAGAGCGTCGCCTCGCCGTCGCTGACGATCGGCAGGCCGCGCTTCTGGCCGCGGCAGCCGGCGCACGGGCAGTGCGCGCGCAGATAGCTGTTCAGGTACTCGCTGACGTGCCCGTCGCCCCAGACGACGCGCACCGCGCGCGCGCCCAAGCGGCGGATCTCGGTCGGCATGCGCGGCGTCGACACCCGGCGACCCTAACCAGTGCCCGATATGAAGGCAACGCGCCCAGGACCTTCGCTGCGCGCTCCGCGCCTCTGCGTCTTCGTGTGGCCCTCCGCCGGCGGGTTGCCTTGACACTCGGTCGTCATCTGAAATGATCCGGCGCGGTCATGGGCAGTTCCACGCAAGCGGGAGTTCCCGCGTGAGCAGCGCCCATTCCCCCGCCGGTCCGCTGCCGTCGCCGGCAACGCTGGTCGGCGAGGAGCTGCGGCTGGTCGAGACGCGCCTGCAGACGCTGCTCGCCTCGCGCGAGCCGCGCCTCAACGAGATCGCCGGCTACCTGATCGGCGCCGGCGGCAAGCGGGTGCGCCCGGCGGTGACGCTGCTCGTCTTCCGCGCCTGCGGCGGCCGCGCCATCGCCGACGCGGTCGACGTCGCCGTCGCGCTGGAGCTGATCCATTCGGCCAGCCTGCTGCACGACGACATCATCGACGAGAACCGCGTCCGCCGCGGCCGCGACTCGCCGCGCGCCAAGTTCGGCGTGCCGCAGACGCTGGTGGCCGGCGACTTCCTGTTCAGCCGCGCTTTCCAGCTCTGCGGCCGCTTCGACGCCGAGCTGGTCGACTGGGCGGCCGAGGCCTGCGTCGCGCTCACCGAGGGCGAGATCATGCAGGGGCGCTTCCGCCGCAACCCGGCGGTGACGCTCGACGACTACCAGGAGATCATCGCGCGCAAGACCGCCTCGCTGTTCGAGGTCGGCGCGCGCACGGCGGCGAAGCTGGCGGGCGCCGAGGCGGCGACCGTGCAGGCGCTGGCGAGCTGCGGCCACCACGTCGGCGTCACCTTCCAGATGATCGACGACCTGCTCGACGTCACCGCCGCCGAGGCCGAGCTCGGCAAGCCGGTCGGCCTCGACGTGCGCGAGGGCAACCCGTCGCTGCCACTGGTGCTGGCCATCGAGCACGACGACGAGATCCGCCGCCTGTTCGGCTCGCCCGAGCTGTCGGAGGGAGAGGTCAGCGCCGTGCTCGGCCGCCTGCGCCGCTCCGGCGTCATCGCGCGCGGCTACGCGCTCGCCGCCGAGCACGCCGGCAGCGCCCGCGAGGCTCTGCTCTCGCTGCCCGACTCGCCCTATCGCCGCTACCTGCTGGCGATGGTCGATCAGCTCCTCGACCGCGCCGCGTAGTTCGGTCCCCCCACCTCTCATAGGGCGTTGGCGGAGCGGCGTCGAACGAGCGCGCTTGGCCACGGATTACACGGACCACTGACTGGATTTCACGGATACGGCGATCGAGTCAGTCTCTGCCTTTGCCTCCTCCTGTTTTCTTCGTTCTGTTTTCTTCGTTCTGTGGCTCTCCGTGAAATCCGTGTCATCCGTGTCCGTGTAATCCGTGGCCAAGCCGCTCAGCGACGGGCGCGTCAGCGCTCGCGGCGCCACGGATCGCACGACGTCCGATAGATGTCGGTGGTGCGCATCATGCGCGGCGTGTCGGCGCAGTTGAGCGAACGGCAGTGCATGGTCCACGGATGAGTCAGGATCACCTCGCCGGCGGACGCGGCGGGGTCGACGACGCGCAGCGGCACACCGTCGATCTCGCAGCCATCCTGCATGAAGCGGGCGACGCGATCGCCGCCGGCCTTGGGATCGACGAGCTCGCGCAGCCAGGGATGGCTGGCGAAGAACGCCAGCCGCAGGCGGCGCGTGTCAGCGCGCTCCGCTACTGATCGGCCGGCGACGAAGCGCTCGACCAGCCGGTGCGAGCCGGCGAGCAGCAGCGTTCCGCCGCCGCCCGGCGCGATGTCGGCCAGGTAGACGAACACCTTCACGCCGGGCAGCGGCTGCGCCGGCACCGCGAACGGCAGGTCGGCGTGCCAAACCGCGCTCGGCACCGTCCACGCGCCCTGCCCGACCGGAAAGCTCACCAGTACCGCACCCCACCGCTTCGGCACCGCCCACTCGCCGGCGCCGAGCAGCGCATCGAGCGCCGCGTGCAGCGCGCCGCCGTGTAGCGGCGCGAACGCCGGCCGCTCCGGCGTGCCGTCGAGCCGGCTCGGATGCGCGCCGCGCCACGAGCGGCGATCGTCGCGCACGACGCCGTGCACGCGTGCCAGCGTCTCCCACACCGCGTCGGCCATCGCCGCCGCCTCGTCGCGCGTGCAGGCAGTAAGGCGGGTGAAGCCGTGCTCGGCAAACTCCGTGTGCTGCTCGACGGTCACCATCGGGCTGTCACGCTGTGAGGCTCTTAGCGGTTCAGATCCTTCCCTATCCCTAACCGCCAACAGCCTGCCCGCGTAACGGCCTTCTTCATTCGTCTCAGCGCAGCGCCAGGACGCCGCGGTACCACAGCCACAGGTACAACGCCGTCACGCCGAGCAGCACCACCCCCGCGGCGACGTCGGCGGCGCGCAGCGGGTGGCGGTCGAGCGTCGTGCGCGGGCGGCTCGACTGGAAGCCGCGCGCCTCCAGCGCCATCGCCATCTGGTCGGCGCGGCGCAGCGCGCCCATGAACACCGGCACCATCACCGGCACGTAGCGGCGCAGCCGCTGCCACGGGTTGCCGTGCTCGAAGTCGAGCCCGCGGCAGCGCTGCGCCTGCACGACGGTGGCGGCGGAGTCGACGAACACCGGCACCAGGCGGAACGCCATCGTCATGGTGAAGCCCAGCTTGTACGGCACGCCAAGGCGGGTGAGCGCGTAGGCGAACTCCTCGATGCGCGTCACCGACAGGAAGAGGATGCCGGCGCCGAGGAAGCTCTCCAGCTTGAGCGCCATGCCGAGCCCGAACCACGGGGCGGTCTGGCTGACGTGGATGCGGCGCCACGCGAACAGCGGCGGCTCCCCGTCTGGTCCGTAGAAGACGGTCCAGATCAGCAGCGTCATGACGAACACCAGGATGAACAGCACGCGCAGCCGCCAGATGTTGGGCAACGAGCCGGTGCCGATCAGCAAGGCGACGACGCCGGCGAGCAACGGCAGTTGCCAGAGCGGCCGCTCCACCGCGAAGGCGGCAATGAACACCGCGATCATCCCGGCCAGGCGGACCAACGGGTGCAGCCGGTGCACCCAGGTGTCGTTGTCGAGATAGAGGTACATGAGAAGAAGGCTGTTAGGCTGCTAGGCTGTTGGCTGTCAGGGGGACGAAGCTCTCCTCCCCTGACAGCCAACAGCCTAGCGGCCTAACAGCCTATCCCGCTGGCGGACCGCACTGCCATTGCTACTCGCCCGCCGCCGTGACGCCGGCGAGCAACTCGTCGACCGACAGCGGCGTGAAGCCCAGCGCGCGGCCGACGCGGGTGGCGTCCGGGAGGCGGAAGTGGCAGTCGGCGAGCAGCGCCTCCTGCGCGAACAGCGCGCGCAGCGGGCCGTCGAAGGCGACGCGGCCGCCGCGCAGCACGACGCCGCGCTCGGCGTATTCGGCGACCACCCACGGGCTGTGCGTGATCACCACCAACGTCAGGCCGCGCGCGTGCAGGCCGGCGAGGAAGGCCATCATGCGGCGCTGCTCGTGGTAGTCGAGACCGGTGGTGGGCTCGTCGAGGATCAGCACCGCCGGCTCCAGCACCAGCAGCGCGGCAACCGCGAGGCGCTGGCGTTGGCCCTTGCCGAGCAGGAACGGGTCGACCGTCGCGTGCTCCTGCAGCCCGACCGCGGCGAGCGCCGCCGCGACGCGCGCGGCGCGCTCGGCGCGCGGCACGCCGAAGTTCTCCAGCGCGAACTCGACCTCAGCCGCGGCGCTGGCGGCGAACAGCTGTTGATCCGGATTCTGGAACACGTAGCCGACGTCGCGCGCCACCGCCTGCAGGCCGAGGGTGGCGAGATCCGCCCCGCGCAGCCGGACGCAGCCCTGGCTCGGCGTCAGCAGCCCGTTGAGCTGCTTGGCGAGCGTCGTCTTGCCGGAACCGTTCTGGCCGATCAGCGCGACGAACTCGCCGGCGCCGATGGCAAGCGACGCATCCGCCAGCGCGACGCGCCCGCCGGGGTAGACAAAGGCCACGTCGTCGACCTCCAACAGCGGCGGCGGCGCCGCTGCGGGGGCGGCCGGCACCTCGGCCGGCGCGCGCCGCTGCAGGCGCGCGGCGGCCGCCTC
>JANRJF010000359.1:0-3257 GCA_033764095.1 Deltaproteobacteria bacterium
GCGCTGCGCAGGCCGTTGGCGAGCTCGAACCAGGCGCGGTCGAGCGCCGCGTACGAGGTGAAGAGCAGGAAGGTGCCGCCGCGCGTCAGCTCCAGCAGCCGGCGCATGAGCACGTGGCTGGCGGGCTCGAAGCCGGGCGCCGTCGGGTCGGGGAGGTCGGCGGGCACGGCGAGGATCGCCTGGCTGGCGTAGTCGAACGGCGAGGCGACGCGCAGCGTCTCGACGCGCTCCGCCGGCTCGACGCGATCGACGCCGATGCGTTCGTGCAGGAAGTCGAAACGCCCCTCCACCGCCAGCGTCGCGGAGGTGAGCACCGCGGTCCTGAACGGCTCGAACAGCGCCTTGGCGAGCAGCGGGCCGACCGCGATCGGGGCGCGGTGCAGCGACAGCGACGGCTCCTGGCGCGCGCCGCGGCGGCGCAGCTCCAACCAGGCGCAGGCGCCGGCGTCATCGTCCCCGAACTCGAGCAGCGCGCCGGCGATCGCCGCCAGGCGGCCGCGGATCGCGCCGAGCTCGGTGGCGAGGTAGCGCACCTGCGCCGGCACCGCGTCGGCCTCGTCGAGCATCGCCAGGCGCTCGAGCACGCCGCCGCAATCGGCGGCGAACGCCTCCAGCATGGCGGCGAGCTGGCCGGTGCGGTCGAGGACCACCTGCCAGAGGCGCGTCGCGCGGATCTCTGGGGTGATGCGCAGCTGCGGGGCCGGCCCCCACCCTGACCCTCCCCCGCTGCGCGGGGGAGGGGATTGGCGCGGGGCAGGGGAAAACACCTGCAGCTCGGCGCGCAGCTCGTCGAACACCGCCACCGCTTCCGCCAGCGCGCTGGCGCAGGCGGGTTGCAGGCGCTGGTCGATCCAGTGTGCGGCGCCGTGCGCGATGGCCTGGGTGGCGGGATCGTCGATCGCGTCGAGCGCCAGCGCCAGCGCCGGCAGGATGCCGCGGCCGAGCGCACGGCGGCTCTGCAGGCGACCGCAGGCGCGCTCGATCATCGCCAGGCTGACCTGGCTGCCGAAGTACGAGGTCGCGACGTCCTCGACGTGATGCGCCTCGTCCAGCACGACGCGGCTGGCGGGCGGGAGCACGCCGTTCTGCGCGTAGTCGCCGAGCTCGGCGCGCAGCGACAGGTCGGCCATCAACAGATGGTGGTTCACCACCAGGATGTCGGCCGCCGCCGCGGCGCGCCGCGCGTCGTAGAAGAAGCACGTCGAGTAGAACGGGCAGCGGGCGCGCAGGCAGTTGTCGTTCTCCGACACCACCTGCTCCCACACCTCGGGGCGCGGCTTCACCGGCAGGTCGGCGAGACTGCCGTCGGCGGTGGTGCGCGCCCAGGCGAGCACGCCGCGCAGCTCGTGCTGCAGCTCGTCATCGACCAGCTGGGCGGATTGCGCCTCGGCCTGCGCCGCCTTGCGCTTGCAGAGATAGTTGCCGCGTCCCTTCACCAGCGCGACGCGCGCCTCCAGCCCGGCGCGCTGGGTGAGCAGCGGCAGGTCCTTGCGCACCAGCTGTTCCTGCAGCGTGATGGTATGGGTCGAGATGACGACGCGCTGCTGGTTGGCGCGGCTCCAGAGGATGGCGGGGACCAGGTAGGCGAGCGACTTGCCGGTGCCGGTGCCGGCTTCGACGCTGAGCACGCTGTCGTCGTTGAAGGCGCGCGCCACCGCGGCGAGCATGGCGAGCTGCTGCGGGCGGTGCTCGTAGTCGTCGAGCGCGCTGCCGACCGCCCCCTCCGGCCCGAGCAGCGCGGCGGCGTGCGCGGCGTCCACCGGCGCGGTGCGCCGCACCGCGTGCGGCTCGACGACGACGTAGACCGCCTCGACCGCGTTGTCGACGATGTAGGCGCCGACGCCGTTGTTGCCGAGCCGCGAGCAGATCTCCAGGTCGGCGTCGGACGGGGTCAGCCCACCGCTCGGATGGTTGTGGATGACCACCTCGCCGGGCCGCGGCACCTGCATGATGGCCGGCGCCGCCTGACGGTTGCCGCGCGCCAGCACGCGCACGCCGTTCACCAGCCCGCCGGCAATGGTGCCGAGCGCGAACACCTCGTTGCCGCCGGCGTCGGCGATCGCGGCGCGCAGCGTCGCGGCAGCTGTTGCCGTGAAGCGCTCCCCGACCGCCGCCATCACCTGTTCCCTACCAAAGACCACCACAGAGAACACAGCGCACCACGGAGCACGCGGAAGCCTCCGTGTTCTTGCGTGGTGCTCGGTGTTCACTGTGGTGATTCTTTCTCCGTCGCGGTGTACACACGACAGCATGTCGTCGATCACCACCGTCGGTCTGGTGCAGATGTCGTGCGTGCCGGACGTGCGCGCCAACCTCGACAAGGCACTGGCGCGCATCGCCGAGGCGGCCGGCAAGGGGGCCGAGGTCGTCTGCCTGCAGGAGCTCTTCCGCTCGCCGTACTTCTGCCAGTCGGAGGACACCGCGACTTTCGATCTCGCCGAGTCGATCCCCGGTCCGAGCACCGAAGCGATCGGTGCCGTCGCGCGCCAGCACAAGGTGAGCGTCGTCGCCTCGCTGTTCGAGAAGCGCGCCGAGGGCGTCTTCCACAACACCGCAGTGCTGATCGGCCCCGACGGCGCCATCGCCGGGTTCTACCGCAAGATGCACATCCCCGACGACCCGCTGTACTACGAGAAATACTACTTCACGCCCGGCGACGTCGGCTTCCGCAGCTTCGACGCCGCCGGCGCCAGAATCGGCGCGCTGGTGTGCTGGGACCAGTGGTTCCCGGAGGCGGCGCGCCTCACCGCGCTGCGCGGTGCCGAGATCCTCTTCTACCCGACCGCCATCGGCTGGCACCCGAAGGAGAAGGCCGAGTTCGGTGCGGCGCAGTACGACGCCTGGCAGACCATCCAGCGCAGCCACGCGATCGCCAACGGCGTCTTCGTCGTCGCCGTCAACCGCATCGGCCTGGAGGGCAACCTGGAGTTCTGGGGCGGCTCGTTCGTCGCCGACCCCTTCGGCCGCATCCTCGCCAGGGCCAGCCACGACCGCGAGGAGATCCTCATCGTGCCGTGCGACCGCACGCTGATCGGCGAGACGCGCCGCAACTGGCCGTTCCTGCGCGACCGCAGGATCGACGCCTACGCCGGGCTGACGAAGCGCTTCCTGGACGACGAGGAAAAGGGATGAGCGGCGCGGAAGCGACGAGCGATGCGCGCCGAGCGATGAGGGGATGAGGTCGGATCGGTCTCATCGCGCGTCGCGGATCGCACGGCGCTTCCGCGCCCCTCCTCCCGGTTCCGCGTCGTCCAGGA
>JANRJF010000360.1:0-8091 GCA_033764095.1 Deltaproteobacteria bacterium
CGCCGCGCATCTGCACGCCGCGCTCACCCATCTGCGGCGGCTTCCCGCCAGCACCGAGCGAGACCGCCGCGAGCTGATGCTGGTGCAGCAACTCGGTGCCGCGATGCTGGCGGCCAACGGCGTGAGCGACCCGGAGCTCGCCGCTGTGTATCGGCGCGGGCAGAGCCTGGCGCAGCGCCTGCAGATGCCGGTGGGACACTTCGGCGCCACGGCTGGGCTGTTCTTGTTCCACGTCATGCGGGCCGATCTGGATGTCGCCGAAGGCCTCGCCGAGACGCTCGGCGCGGCGGCGGCAAACGTGCCGTTTCCGGAATCGCTCGGCCTGGCGCGCGCGGCGATGGCCGCCGTGCAGTCCATCCGCGGTGACCTGGTGAGCGCCAGCAGGCATTTGGCAGGTCTGCGCGGAATCTTCCCTCGGCGCGACACACGCCCCCCGGTCGATTCGAGCTGGTACCTGGGCCTGCTGGCGACGCTGTACGCCAGTCTCGGACAGCTCGACGCCGTGCGCGCGGCCGAGGCGGATCTGCTCGGGCTGGCGGCGCGCGGGACACCCTCCGACATCGCCCAGGGGCACCTGATGGTCGCCGGGCTCGAAGCCCTGCTGCAGGATGCCGCGAAGGCGCTGCAACACGCCGACGTGGCGACCGCCGTGGCTGCCGAGCATCGACTCACCTTCCTCCAGGCGGCGGCCGGGCAGCTTCGCGGCTGGGCGGTGGCGGCACTGGGCGACCCGGCATCCGGCCTGACGGTGATGGGAGAAACCGCCGGGGCGCTCCGCCCCAGCGGTCTGCGCGTCGGCCTGCCATTCCTCTCCATGTTGCGGGCCGACGCCCTCCTCCGGCACGGTGACTGGACCAGCGCGGCGGCGGCGATCACCGCCGGGCTGGAGCAGGCACGCACCACCGGCGAGCGCCGCTATGACAGCGACCTCCATCGCCTGCGCGCCGAATGCCTGCGCCGCCAGGGACGGAAGGTGGCGGCAGGTGACGCCTTGAAGGCTGCGCTGGGCATCGCAGCGGCACAGGGAACTCGGCTGGCGGAGCTTCGCGCGGCCATCGACGGCCACCGCCTGCATCGCGCCACCCCGGCCCGCGCCGCCGCCGCCGAGCGGCTGGCCGCCGTCGCGGCCTCATTCGACGCCGACGGACCTCGATCGGAGCTCGCGGTCGCCCGCGCGCTTCTGACCGGCGCTCATGTCGCGCCGGATTGGGCGCAGCGCCAGGCTTCGTAGCCGCATCGGGTACGGAGTACCGCGCACGCGACCGCGCGGCGTTCTACCGGCGCTCCGGACACCAGCCACGGCCAGCTCCTGCCCACGTAATGAAGCGCATCGCGCGCCGGGAATATGGCGGGAGACGCTGACGATCTGACGCCCGTCGCAACGACGCGCGCGCCTGAACGGTCGCCGCACGTATCGCGGCGCTTCACCCCGCGGCGGGGGCCGGGCTACAAGCCGAGGCCTGCGCGTGAGAGGAGAATCGCCGTGCCGTCCATCCGCCTGCGTCTACTCGTCTGCATCCCGCTCGCCCTGTGGGCGCTGGTCGGCCGCGCTCGCGCCGACGACAACGCCGGCGTCGCGCTGCTGTTCGCCAAGAACCCGGGCGCGCTCAGCGCCGCCGAGCGCCAGGAGATCTACAAGAAGCTCGGCCTCAAGGTGGGCGAGGACGGCAGGTCCCTGGTCGACGAGTCCTGCGGCCAGGAGGTCTCCTCCGAGGTCGAGATCAAGGACCTCGACGGCGACGGCGTCGACGAGGTGCTGATCACCTACGGCAATACCTGCATGTCCGGCATGGCCGGCTCGTCCGTGATCCTCTTCATCAGGGACCAGTCGGGCCACTACCGGAGCGAGCTCGGCTTTCCCGGCGTCATCGCCGAGACGCGGCCGCCCAAGGGCGGAACGGGCTATCCCGACTTCGTCATCGGCGGCCCCGGCTTCTGCTTCCCGGTGTGGCACTGGAACGGCAAGGCGTACGTCCACCTGCGCGACGAGGCGCAGGAAAAGGGCGGCTGCGCCAAGCAAAAGTAGAAGCCCGGACAGGATTGCACCCTTCGCCGGCGGATTGGCGCGCTGTTCCTCTTCACCGATAGACACCAGCGTTAGTCCCGACGGCCTCGTGCACGGGCTGCGGCGACTCCAGGGCGCGCCGGTCCGACCGTCCCCAAGCGCGCGCCGGCAGGCTATGAGCCCAGGCGAGGTTCCCATGTCGTCATCTCTACGCCAGCCGATTTCCTCCTCGCCCATACTCGCGGCTGCGCTTTGCCTCGCGCTCTTGTGCACCGGCTGCGACACGCCGATCACCTCGAGCCCGCCGCCGGCAGGGTGCAGTCGGATCGGTCAGCAATGCCAACGCCCAGAAGGCCCGCTTGGCGTCTGTCAGGAGACAAAATGCGCGAGCGCCGCCGCGCCGCCGTGCTTCGTTTGCACGTCACAGCATTGATGGCGGGATCTCCGCCGACCTTCTTCTCCCACTGCAGCCCGGTCTGCCGATCGGTGATCGTGCCGGCGGCGTTGTCGACAAGCGTGGTAGGCTCGATCGCCTGCCCGAGGTCGACCGCGCCTGCGTCAGCAGCTTGGCTATGGCTAGCGAGTGTCGGCCAATGCCGCCTCGATGGCGCTCAGCGCCCGCGCGCTGTCGGCGTCGCTGATCACCAACGGCGGCGCCAGGCGGACGACCGTATCGCGATGCAGCGTCCAGTTGAGGATCAGCCGACGGGCGAAGGCGGCGCGGCAGAAGGCCTGCGTCAGCTCGGGCGTCGCGAGCTCGAGGCCGATCAGCAGACCGCGGCCGCGCACCTCGCGCAGCACCGGGCCGATCAGCGCCGCGAGGCGGGCGCGCCACGCCTCGCCGACCGCCGCCGCGCGCGCCGGCAGCTGATCGCGCTCAGTCACCGTCAGCGCCGCCAGGCCGGCGGCGCAGGACAGCGGATGGCCGCCGAAGGTGGTCACGTGCGCCAGCGGCGGATCGTGCGACAGCGTCCGCATCAGCTCGGGGCGGCCGATGAAGGCGCCGAGCGGCAGACCGCCGCCGAGCGCCTTGGCCAGCACCAGCACGTCGGGCACGACGCCCCAGTGTTGACTGGCGAACCAGGCACCGGTGCGGCCGCAGCCGGTCATCACCTCGTCGCACACCAGCAGCGCGCCGACCGCGTCGCAGCGCGCCCGCAGCGCCGGCAGGAACTCGGGCCGCGGCACGCGCACGCCGCCCTCGCCCTGGATCGGCTCGACCACCACCGCCGCCACCTCGCGGTCGATGCGCGCCAGATCGTCGAGCGCATCGAAGGTCAGAAACTCGACACCGTCGAGCAGCGGCTCGAAGGGGGTGCGATAGACGCGGCTGTCGCACAGCGACAGGGCGCCGAGCGTGTCGCCGTGATAGCCGCCGCGGAACGCCACCAGACGCGTTCGCCCGGTCGCCTTGCGCGCCAGCTTGATCGCCCCCTCGATCGCCTCGGTGCCGATGTTGGTGAAGTAGGTGACCGACAGGTCGCCCGGCGCCAGCTCGGCGAGGCGGCGCGCCAGCTCCACCTGCGGCGCCAGCACTGCCTCGCCGTACACCATCACGTGCAGGTAGCGCGCTGCCTGCGCCTGCACCGCCGCCACCACTTCCGGATGCGCGTGGCCGAGGTTGGCGACGCCGATCCCAGACAGCAGGTCGAGATACTCGCGCCCATCGACGTCCCAGACCGATGCGCCCGCGGCGCGCGCCACGGCAATGCCGAGCGGCGCGTCGGAGGTCTGGCAGACGTGGCGCAGGAACGCGCCCCGCAATTCGTCAGCCGACACCGGCACCTCGCACCAACCAGTCGGCCAGGCGCGGCCGACCGCCCTGCCGCCAGGCGAGCGGCGGACGTTGCATCGCCCCGATGCGGCTCACCAGGTGCACGCCACTCGCCACCAGCGCCGATTCCCAATCGGCGTACTGCCCCGCGCCGGCCGCCAGCCCGGCTCCCTCCAACAGCGCCCGCACCGGGCGCAGGACCGATTGCAGGTCCTCAATACCGCCGATCGGCAGCAGGCGGAGCGAGCGCCCCAGCGGCGACGGACGGAACACCGCCTGCGGCTCGACCACTACTGTACCGGCCCCTTCGTCCGGCTGAGCGAACAGCACGTATCGTTCGCCGCCGAACCCCGCCCACTCGGCTTCGTCGCGCCAGCGGCGGACCGCGAGGCGCTCGCCGATGGTCATCGTCGCCGGCGGCAGGGCGACCGCCAGGCGGCCCAGGGCGTCGGACAGGCGGGCGCCGAGCTCGCAGGCGGCATCGAAGTCGCCCTGGATGAAGCCGAGCTGTGGCGACAGGCAGCCGCGCTGGTCCCAGGTCGCGACGTCGACCGCCAGCCCTTCGACGGTGGCGGGATCGGCGGCCGCAGCGGCGGTGACGACGGCGAAGCTGATGCGGTGGCCGTGGCCGATGAAGCGGGCGCGCGCACGGGCGGCAAGGGCAGCGATACTGTCGTCGTCGCCGGCCGCAACCACGAGATCCGCGGCGGCGAGGGCGAGAGCCTCGCAGTCGCGCTCGCCACCCGGCCAGTAGACCGCAGCCGCGGCGGCAGCGAGCTCGGCGTCGTGCGCCGCCAGCGAGCTCAGCCAGAGCAGGGGAAAGACGCGGTCGCCGCGCCCGGCCTTGAGCAGTGTCGCGGAGCCGATCGCCAGCGACAGGGCGCTCGGGATGGCGGCGAGGCCGGGCAGATTGCCCGGGAGGATATGCAGGATGAGTGCGGGTGCCTCGCCGCGCGCCGCCTCCTCGGTCACCAGACGCTCGAGCGGCGCGGCGCGCAGCGGCTCCAGCAGCGCCGGCAGGGCGAAGCGGATCATCGCGGCGGAGAAGCCGGTGGCCGGCGGCAGCCGCTCGACCGCGCGCGCCATCCACGGCGAGTCGGGGCGCAGCCAGTCCTCGACCACCGCGTCGAGCGCGGCGAGGCGCGACGACAGCGACCGCGCCGCAACGGCGGCGCGCGCGCTGCGCAGCGCGGCAATCGACTGCGTCAACCGCGCCGCCGTGGTCGGCGTCAGCTGGTCGGAGACGGGGGGAGATGCGGCGCGCGGGTTCACGACGGCAGCTCCTGCAGCGAGCAGCCGCGCAGCTCGGCGCCGGGCGCGCGCCCGAGCAGCCGCAGGCCGTCGGCCAGCGCAACGGCGAGATCCTCGCAGAGGACGGCGGCGACGGTGCCGGCGTTGGCCAGGTCGAGGTGGCAGAGCAGGCCGGGCTGTCCCGCCGCAACCGGCTGCAGGGTCTGCGGATCGAGCAGCCGGGTGCGCACCCAGTGTGGGCCGAGCAGGCGGCGCGCCGCGTGGCGGCCGGCGACGCGGTCGGCGATGACGCTGTCATAGAACTGGCTCGACAGCTCGGCCATGCCGTACTCGTTGACGCAGAAATAGCCGGGGATCGCCAAGCCGCTCCACACCGCGTGCAGCAGCCCGTTGCGCGACAGCGGCCGCGGCGCCCCCTTGTCGCCGCCGGTGTCCATCAGCCGGCTGCCGTGTGGCAGGCGGAATGCCAGTCGGCGCGCCGCCAGCGCATCGAGGGCGCGGATCAGGCCGCCGGTGGTGGCGAGGATGGCCAGCGGGCGGCCGTCGCGCTCACTGGCGCGCAGAGCCGCCACCAACGCCTCGAGATCCAGCCCATCGCGGCCGGCGGCGTAACCGTGCTGGTCGCCGCCGAACTGCTCCAGCCCCCATGCCACCATCTGGGCCAGCGACGAATCCGGCAGCACGTCGACCGGTGCGATCAACGAGACGATGCGCATGCGTTCGACGTCGGGGAACATGAAGCGGCGCAGACCAGCCAGCGCGGCGGCCTGGTAGAGGCGCGGTTCGGGCAACTCGTGGCGCGAGCGCTGCTGCGGTCCGGCGGTAGTGCCGCTCGAACGGAAGGTGCGCTGTGCGGGGCCACATCGCAGGGAGGCGCGCTTGAACGCCACGATCGGTACCGCCGGGATGTCCTCCCAGCGCTCGACGGTCTCGGGTCGGCGCTGGCGGCTCAGGCAGAAACGCCGATAGACCTCGTTGTGCTCGAATTGGTGGGCGAACACCGCCAGGGCAAGCGGGCCGAACTCCTCCGCGCGTCGGTCGGCGACGTAGGCCAGCACGCGGGCGTAGAGCGCTTCCACCGGCGGACGCTAGCACGCGTCTGCGGCAGGCGGAACGCGCACGGACGCATTGCAGCAGCGAGCTT
This sequence comes from Deltaproteobacteria bacterium, assembly GCA_033764095.1. GTDB lineage: Bacteria > Desulfobacterota > Binatia > HRBIN30 > CADEER01 > JBDTMT01. The sequence continues at coordinate 6,175 of JANRJF010000360.1, forward strand.
GACAGGGTGGTGGGCGCAGGCCAGCATCACCGCAGTTCGCACACGACGGAGAGCCATGGAACGGTCGCATATTCTCGTCATCGCCATCGTCGTCGCAGCCCTGGCGTTGTTCGGGCTGCGCTTCTTCTCCAGCTCCTCTGAAGACACCGAGCTGGCCGCGTTGGGCCGCTCCGACCGCTACGGCGGCGATGGTGGCGCCGACGGCGGCGGCAGCGCGCGCCCCGGCGAGCGGCGTCGCCTCGGGGCGATGGGCGGGGCGGGGACCGATGGTGGTCGACTCGGCCCCAACGGCGAGCGCGGCGGCGGCAGCGGACGCATGGGCGCGGCCGAGCTCGCCAACGCCGGCGGGAGCCGCCTGGGCGGCGGCGCGCTCGGGCAGTCGGGCAGCGGGCGGAGCGGCGAGGGCGGCGGCAGTGCGATCGGCGGCAGCGCCGCGGCGGTCGGCAAGCTCGGCACCAATCCCTCGCGCAAGGCGGACCTGGTCGATTCGCTCGGCTCGCGGCCGCCAACGCAGAGCGACCTCAACCAGCCGGTGAAACCACAGGACGGCGACGACATCGCGCTGAAGCTCGACGTACCCGACGACATCCAGGAACAGGCAGGCCGCGAACAGGACGTCGAGAAGCCGGACGAGAGCGAGGACGGCATCAAGGTGAGCGAGCAGGGCCGCATCGAGTTCCCCAACGGCGGCAACGCCAGCGGCGACGCGGGTTCCATCGCGTTCAAGATCAAGCCGGAGTGGGCGGGTGCCGATCAGACCGACAACGCGTTGGTGCAGGTGCGGCAGGAACACGAGTGGAACAATCGCCTCGAGATCGTGAAGAATGGTGAGTTCCTGCGCTTCATCCTCACCGATGACACCGGCAAGGAAGCCGACATCAGCACCCGCATCACCAACTGGCAGGCGAATGAGGAGCACGACGTCCTCGCCAGCTGGAACAGCGAGACCAAGCGCACCCAGCTCTACATCGACAACCAGTTGGTCGGCGAGAACGAGTTCAACGGCAGACTGGTGATCAGGGAGCACACGCCGATGTACGTCGGCGCCGACTGGCGCGGCAGCAACTACTCGGGCGCCAACGCCACGTTCTACGGCTTCACCGTCAGTACCAGCCCGTTCCAGTGAGCGAGCCCGCCGCGATCGGCGGGCATCATCCCAAACGAAAAGAGGCCCGCTGCCGACCGGCAGCGGGCCTCTGCTCTTTCAACGCGCGGCGGCGCCGCGCGGCGGCATCACATCATGCCGCCCATACCGCCCCTGCCGCCCGGCGGCATCGCCGGACCGGCCGGCTTCTCTTCCGGCTTCTCGGCGATCAGGGCCTCGGTGGTCAGCAGCATACCGGCCACCGACGCCGCGTTCTGCAGGCCCGTACGCACGACCTTGGTCGGGTCGACGATGCCGGCCTTGATGAGGTCCTCGAACTCCTCCTTCGCCGCGTTGAAGCCGAAGGCGCCCTTGCCGCCGCGCACGCGGTCGAGGACGATCGAGCCCTCCCAACCGGCGTTGGTGGCGATCCAGCGGCACGGATCCTCGACGGCGCGCTTGACGATGTTGGCGCCGACCTGCTCCTCGGCGCTCAGCTTGAGCCCCTCGAGCGCCGACGAGGCGCGGATCAGGGCCACGCCGCCGCCCGGCACGATGCCTTCCTCGACCGCCGCGCGGGTGGCGTGCAGCGCGTCCTCGACGCGCGCCTTCTTCTCCTTCATCTCGATCTCGGTCGCCGCGCCGACGCGGATCACCGCGACGCCGCCGACCAGCTTGGCCAACCGCTCCTGCAGCTTCTCGCGGTCGTAGTCGGAGGTCGTCTCCTCGATCTGGGCGCGGATCTGCTTGATGCGGCCCTCGATGTCGGCCTTCTTGCCGGCGCCGTCGACGATGGTCGTGTTGTCCTTGTCGATGACGATGCGCTTGGCGCG
>JANRJF010000361.1:0-55701 GCA_033764095.1 Deltaproteobacteria bacterium
CACTCCAGCGGCTTGATGTCGGTGCCGGTGGCGATCATGTCGACGGTCACCGCGACGCGCGGGTTGTAGCTGTTGCGGAACGAGGCGATCAGCGCCTCGGGCTTGTACGACGCGCCGGCGCGCCGGCCGGCGCCGCGCGGCGCGCCGGACTCGGGCTTGTAGGTGACCTTCACCGCCGCCTCGTTCGACAGCGGCCACTCCTCGCGCAGGATGCGCAGGATGTCCTCGGCGTGGTCGTCCGACTTGGCGAAGATCAGCGTCTTCGGCAGCTCGCGGCGGCCGGGGAAGATGTCGGTGAACATCTTCTGCTTCAGCGTGCGCACCACGGTGCGGATCTGGTCGGGGACGACGACGCTGCGATCGACCTGCTCGGCGGCGTAGGGAAGATCCTCGTCGAGCGTCTCCCAGCGCACGGCGCGCGTCTGCCGGTCGCGACGGCCAACCACGACGCGCGCCGCTCCCGCCGGCGCCTCGGCGACGATCAGGCCGCCGCCCTCGGTGACGCGGGTGCGGATGTCGTAGACCTGGAACGGCACGTTGACGCGGTCGCGCACCGCCTGCACGTGCGTGTACTCGCTGACCACGTTCTTGTGGAAGAACGCGTAGGTGTGGTTCGCCGGCGTCGCGGTGAGGCCGATCAGCGCGGCGTCAAAGTACTCCAGTACCTGGCGCCACAGCGTGTAGATCGAGCGGTGGCACTCGTCGACGATGACGACGTCGAAGAACTCCGGCGGCAGCGTCGGGCTGTAGACCACCGGCGGCGGCTCGCGCAGCAGCGCGGCGCCGTGGCCGGCGAAGGCCGAACCCTCTTCCAGATCCTCGTCGAGCTGCGGCTCGCCCTTGAGGATCGAGTAGAGGCGCTGGATGGTGGTGATCACCACCTTGTTGACCGGATCGATGGTGTTGTGGGTGAGATTCACCGCGTTGTACAGCTCGGTGAACTTCCGCCCGTCGTCCGGCGTCGTGTAGGCCTGGAATTCCTTCAGCGCCTGGCGGCCGAGGTTGCCGCGGTCGACGAGGAACAGGACGCGGCGAGCGCCGCCCTCCTTCACCAGGCGATAGACGGCGGAGATGGCGGTGAAGGTCTTGCCGCCGCCGGTGGCCATCTGGATGAGGGCGCGCGGCTTGCCGTCGCGCAGGCTGGCTTCGAGGTTCTCGACGGCGCGGATCTGCGCCGGCCACATGCCGGCGGTGTTGAGCGGCGGGAAGTGCTGCAGGCGGCCTTTCAGGGTCGGCGCCGGCGGCGCACCGGGACGCTGGTGGCGGCGGTCGAGCTCGGCGTCGAGCCAAGCCTGCAGCGTCTCCGGGCGATGGAACCAGAAGAGCTGGCGGGCGCGCGGCTCGGGGTCGAGGCCGTTGGTGAAGAAGGTCTCGACGCCGGTGCTCTCGTAGAGGAACGGCAGCGGCCGGATCGGCACCTGCAGCGGCTGCGGGGCGCGCTCGGCGTAGGCGCGCGTCTGCGCCTCGACGGTGGACAGCGTCACGCCGGCCTTCTTCGCCTCGACCACGCCGACCAGTTGGTTGCCGAGGAACAGCGCGTAGTCGGCCGGCCCCGCCTCGGTACGCAGCTCGCGGATCGCCACGCCCGGCGCGGCGGCGAGGTTCATCTGGCTGCGGTGCTGCACCGCCCAGCCGGCGGCGGCGAGCATGGCGTCGATCTGCTCGCGGGCGCGCTGTTCGGGCAGGTCGGCGGGCGGAGGCACCATGGCGGTCGGGGTGGCGCGGGAGGGGCTGGCTCGGGCGCGGTAGTATGCAGGCGGTGCGGGCGTCAAGAAACGCGCGTGGCTCGGCGCGACGGGGCACGGGACACGGGCACAGGGGCGCAGGGCACGGATTACACGGATTGCGTTTGAGGATTACACGGATATGGCGATCGACTCAGTTTGATCTCTTTCTTTCTCCCTTCTTCTTTCCGTGGCCATCCGTGTAATCCGTGGCCGGAGTCCGGCGCCGCGGTAATCCGTGGCCGGAGTCCGGCGCCGCGGCCTGAGTCCAACGCTCCGGCGCGAGTCCGACGCCCCCAAAAGGGGGATTGCTTAAGCCTCTCCGTGTCGGCTTAGCTGAACGTTGGTTCTGTTCGACAAGGGGGGTCTCACTCGATGGTTACGCGGATGATGCTCGCGGTGCTCGCGAGCGTGGGGTTGGTGTGTGTCAACCTGGCGCCGGCGCAGGCGGCGCTCTCGACGGCGCAGCAGCTCTGTCAGGGCAAGGTCGGCAAGAGCGGCCGGACCTACGTGAAGACGCGCGTCAAGGCGCTCAGCGCCTGCTTCGACGCGATCAACGCCGGCGAGTTGGCGACCGGCACCGACTGCACGCTGGAGGCGAAGCCGGCTGACAAGCTGGCCAAGGCCGAGGCCAAGCTGCGCGACAAGATCGCCGACAGCTGCCCCGACGCGGTGGTGGCGACGCTCGACTTCGGCGGCCTGTGCGCCGGGGTGACGACGGCCACCGATCTCGCCGACTGCCAGGTCGAGGAGCACATCGCCGCGGCCGACGCGATCCTCACCGCGGCCTACGACGACGGGCGCCGCGTCTGCCTGGGCGGCTCCAACGCCGGCCTGGCCTGCACCGTGCCGGCCAACTGCCCGTCCAGCACCTGCGTGCTCGACCGCAGCGTCGGCGCCTGCGTCGGCGGCGCCAACGACGGCCTGCCCTGCCGCGAGACCGCCGATTGCCCGAGCGGCGCCTGCACGCTGAGCCTGGCGCAACAGGACTGTGCCGCGGCGCTGAGCAAGCAGCTCGGCAAGCTGGCCGCCAAGCGCCAGGGCCTGGCGCAGAAGTGCAAGAAGAGCGTCGGCAAGGACAAGCTGCCGCTCAGCACCGACTGCATCGCCGCGGCGCAGACGCAGATCGACAAGGCGATGGCCAAGACGGTCGCCGCCATCCAGGCCGCCTGCCCCGACGCGGTGACCGCGACGATGAAGTTCGGCGGCGCCTGCGACCTGCAGACCGACGACGCGGCGCTCGCCGCCTGCGGCACCTGCACCGTGAACCGCGAGGCCGACGGCCTGATCCTCACCGAGTACGGCAGCAGCGCGCGCGGCGGCACCGCCGAGCTCAAGCAGATCAGCAACCTCGCCGATTGCGTCGGCGGCCCGCTCAGCCGCTGCCGGCTGAACGACTACATCCTGCGCAACGACAAGATCCGCGTCGTCATCCAGAACGTGCAGCGCAACCTGTTCGGCATCGGCCAGTTCGGTGGCCAGATCATCGACGGCGACGTCGTGCGCAGCAGCGGGCCCGACCGCGACTCCTTCGAGGAGTGGAGCGTGGCGCTGAACATCGAGAGCACCGCGCACTACACCGCGCTGACCATCCTCAACGACGGCAGCAACGGCGGACCGGCGGTGCTGCGCGCCACCGGCGTCGACGACCTGCTCGACTTCCTCAACCCGAGCTCGGTGGTCGCCGCCTTCGGCTTTCCGCTGCCGCCCAGCGCCAACGACAACAACATCCCGGTCACCGTCACCACCGACTACATCCTCGAGCCGGGCACCAACTACGTGCGCGTCGAGACCACCGTGCAGAACATCGGCGGCGCGCCGCTCAACATCTTCATGGGCGAATACCTCGCCGGCTCCGGCCAGCTCGAGATGTTCCAGCCCGGCTACGGCTTCGGCGAGCCGTTGATCGGCACGCGCTGCCCGGTCGCCAACCATCAGAACCTCTGCAACTTCACCGCCTACAGCGGCGTCGACGAGGCCGACGGCGTCTCCTACGGCTACGTCCACACCTCGCCGGGCTCCAGCACCTTCACCACCTCCGGCGTGCACGTGCCGCAGCTGCAGGTCGAGGTGCTGCTGGCGCTCGCCGGCCTGGCGCAGCCGCCGTTCACGCTGCAAGCGAACGGCAACCCCGGCGACGCACTGTCGCTGACCCGCTACTTCGTGGTCGGCAAGGGCAACGTCTCCGACATCTCCGACGCGCGCAACGAGATCGCCTGCCTGCCCACCGGCACGCTGTCCGGCACCGTCACCGCCGGCGGCAACCCGGCGGTGCGCGCCGACATCGCCGTGCTCGGCAATCCGGCCGACGGACCCGGCCTGGCGGTGCTGACCCGCAACGTCGTCACCCACGCGCGCACCGACGACGCCGGCAACTACTCGCTCACCCTGCCGCCGGGCAACTACACCGTCGTCGCCAACCTCGACGGCTCCCCCTACGAGGGCGGCCTCGGCACGCCGACGCAGCACCCGGTGGCGATCACCGCTTTCGCCACCACGACGCAGAACGTCGCGCTGCCCGCCACCGGCGCCATCCAGGTGACCGTGCAGGACGAGAACAGCCAGCCGATCCCGGCCAAGGTGTCGGTGGTCGGCTTCGACCCCAGCCCCGATCCGATGAACCTGCAGGCGGTGCCGTTCGTCGGCAACCAGGACACCGCCGTGTTCGGCGAGCGCATCGAGGACGGCCTGCCCTACGGCATCGCCAAGGTGATGTTCCTCGGCGCCGACGGCGACAGCGGCGTGCAGACGATCGAGCCGGGCTCGTACCGCGTCTACGCCTCGCGCGGCACCGAGTACTCGCTCGCCAGCCAGCCGGTCACCGTCACCGCCGGCGCGACGCAGAACGTCGGCGCCACCGTCGAGCGCGTCGTCGACTCGACCGGCTTCATCACCGCCGACTTCCACGTCCACTCGATCGACAGCCCCGACGCGCAGGTGGCCAAGCACGACCGCGTCACCACCATGATGGCCGAGGGCGTCGACTTCTTCGCCAGCAGCGACCACGACTTCCGCGCCGACTTCCAGCCGACCATCGACGCCATGGGCGTCGACGACCTGGTCGGCACCACTCCCGGCCAGGAGGCGACCACCTTCGACTACGGCCACTTCAACGTCTGGCCGGTCACCGTCGATCCGAACCAGGTCAACGGCGGCGCCCTCGACCACGGCGGCGCCGCGCCGGACGGCCAGGACTACCCCTCGTCCGGCTACTTCGCGCGGCCGCCGGTGGACGTCATCGCCGACGGCCACGCCGCGGCGCCGGGCGCCGGCAACACCGTGCAGATCAACCACATCGACTGGTTCTTCAGCATCGGCAGCGGCACCGGCGGCCTGGCGATCGACAGCGGCCTGACCCCGCCGGCCTCGGCGCCCTCCGCCATCGTCGGCCCGGCGCGCCGCCTCGACCCGTCGATCCCGAACTACTTCACCGACACCTTCGACGCGATGGAGATCTGGATCGGCGACGGCCGCGGCCAGATGTTCAACACCTTCCTCGGCGAGAACGCCGGCGACTGGTTCAACCTGCTCAACCAGGGCATCGTGCGCGCCGCGGTGGCGGACTCCGACACGCACAACACCATCACCAACGTCGCCGGGCTGCCGCACAACATCGTCGCCTCGCCGAGCGACGACCCCGGCGACCTCAGCGGCCTCGCCGACACCATCTCGGCCAACGTCAACGCCGGCCGCAACGTCGGCAGCAACGGCCCGATGGTGCGCGTCTCGGCCAACGCCGCCTCGACCGGCCAGACCGGCTCGCTGGCGCTCGGCGATCCGCTCACCATCGCGACCACCGACGGCGCGGTGGACATCACCGTCGACATCCAGAGCCCGACCTGGATCGAGTTCGACACGGTCGAGTACTACGTCAACTCGACGACCACCCGCACGATGTCGAACAAGGAGACCGGCAACGGGCTGGTCAGCGTGAAGCGCTACTCGATCACGCCCGACTACGTGCAGACCGCGCCGGCCGACTTCACGGTCACCACCGTGCCGGTGGCCGGCACCTCCTCGAGCCGCTTCGAGGCGACGACGACGCTGTCGCTCACCGGCCTCAGCGAGGACATCTGGGTGGTGGTGATGGTGAAGGGCACCGACGGCGTGTCGCGGCCGCTCTACCCGGTGCTGCCGAACAGCCTGAAGAAGAACACCAACACCACGCTCGCCCAACTCACCGACGGCAACCTGAACGAGGACGGCATCACCGCGCTGGCGTTCACCAATCCGCTGTTCGTCGACGTCGACGGCGGCGGCTGGACGGCGCCGGGAGTGCAGATCAACCCCTGATGACGTCCGGCTTCCCGACCGCCGACGGCGGCGCGCGCGATCGCCGTCGATCGCCGCGCCGCCGGCTGGCGCTCGCCCTGCTCGCCCTGCTGGCAGCCTCGCCAGCCGGCGCCGCCACCGCCCCGCGCCTGCAGAGCCTGCTCAAGTCGGCGCGCGTCGCCCTCGCCGGCCACGTCGACGGCGTGGTCGAGTACGACGACGGGCGCGTCGCCGTGCTCGCCGTCGCCGCCGATCAGGTCTTCCGCGGCAGCGTGCCCGGCACCCCGCCGCTCGTGCAGGTGGTCGAGCTGCGCGAGGGCGCCACCCGCGCGTCGATCGCCAGCGGCGCGCGCGGCCTCTTCTTCCTGCGCCCGGCGGCGCGCACCAGCTATCTCGCCCAGACCCTGCCGCCGGGCTCGTACGACCAGCTCCTGGCCGACGCCGGCGCCTTCGTCGCCGCCGACTCGCCGGCCGAGCTCGCTCGCCAGCGCGACATCCTCGGCCGCGTGCTCAAGTCGCTCACCGGCCCCGGGCTCGACGCGGCCGCGCAGCGCCAGCTGACGGTCCTGCTGCTCGAAGCCGACAACCCGTTGCTGGTCGAGGACGGCGCCGCCGGCGTCGCCGACCTGCGGGCGCCGCTCAGCCCGGACGAGGGCCGCGCGCTCGAAGCGGCGCTGCTGCGCAGCGCGCTGCCGGAGCGCGTGCGCCTGGCGCTGGTGCGCAGCGTCGCCGACGCCAGGCTCACCGCCATGGTGCCGGCGCTGCAGAAGATCGACGCGCCGCCGGCGCTGATGGAAGCCGCCTGGCAGGCGCTCGACGCCCTCGGCGCCGGGCTGTCCGAGACGACGCTCGACGAGCGCTTGCGCGATCCGGCCGCCGCCACGCGCAGCGCCGCGCTGCGCGAGAAGCTCCAGCGCGACGGCGTCGCGGCGATCGCCGCGGTCGCCCCGCTGGTCACCAGGGATGCGTCACCCGAGGTGCGCCGCGCCGGCATCGACGCGCTCGGCGCGCTCAAGCAACCGGAGGGCCTGCCGGTGCTGGAGGTCGCCTTCGTCGACAACGACACCGAGCTGCGCCAGGCCGCCGCGCGCGCCATCTACTCGATCGGCGGCCCGCCCGCCGTCGCCGCGCTGGAGCGCCTCGCCACCACCGGCCCGATCGACTCGCAGCGCTACGCCGTGGTGGCGCTGATGCTGATCGACGACCCGAGCAAGACCGCCATCGTCGAGCGTCTCGGCAAGACCCACCCCGATGCCGACATCCGCAAGCTGATCACCTCCGGCCCCGAGACCCATCATTGAACGAGCGCGTCTTTGAGCAGGCGCGCTGGGGGCACGGATTACGTTTGAGGATTATACAGATACTGCGATCGACCCAGTTCGATCTCTTTCTGTTCTTCTTTCTTCGTTCCGTGGCCATCCGTGGAATCCGTGGCCGAAGTCCCCGGCTACCAAGCCGCGCCTCGCGCTCAACACGACTCCCCGCCGGATGCGCGACTGCTTGCCGGGCGGACGGGGCGCAGGATATCCGGGCGCGCAACGCGCGAGTCTAGCGGCATTTACAGCGACTCGGTCACAGGGGAGGGAAGCCAATGCATTCGATCATTCGTTGCGGGCTCGCGGCCGGCATCGCGCTGGCGACATTCGCCGCCGGCGTCGCAGTGGGCGAGAACCAGTTTGGCCAGCCCGACTCCGTCCTGCACATCGTCACGGTGAAGTGGAAGGGGAACGCCACCGCCGAGCAGAAGCAGAAGGCCATCGACGGCGTCCGGACGCTGGCGTCGAAGTACGACGGCATCAAGAACATCTGGCTGAAACCGCTCAGGGTCCAGGACACCGACGCCGTGCTGGTGATGGAGTTCCGCGACGCCGCGGCACTCAAGGCGTACGCAGACTCGCCGGCGCAGAAGGAATGGTACGAGGTGTACATCCCGATTCGCAGCGCCAGCCGCACGCACGATGTGACGAATTAGCCTTGGAGAGACAAAAGAATTCACCACAGAGGCACAGAGTGCACAGAGAGGACGGGGCCTAGCGAGATCAGGCACATGGTTCCCGAAACCTATTGTTGATGGCTCTGAAGGGATGGCGCGCGTGCGGAGCTGCCGCAGTCCCCTCTGGGGCGGTGTGCCTCTGTGGTGAATTCTTTTTGGCACTTCGACGTTAGTGTCCGCGTCATCGTCCTCGTAGGGGCGCGCCGCGGCGCGCCCGCGATTGCGACGACCGTGTCGACCGCGGGCGGGGCAAGCCCCGGCCCTACTGCAGGTCGCAGTCGCCGAAGGCGACGGCGACGAAGTCGGCGGCGCTGATCGGGGCGGCGAGCGACGGCAGCTGGATCGAGCCCGGCGTGCACTGGGCGGACTGGATGAGCGGGGCGACGCCGCCGGAGACGCCGGCGGCCGGCGCGAAGAGCCAGTCGGAGTTGCAGGCGATGGCGACGGCGAAGCGGCTGATGCGGCCGGCGTTGCGCTGCAGGATGCGGGCGGCGTCGAGCGCGGTGACGCGGCCGTCGCCGGTGACGTCGCAGGCCAGCGCCTGCGTTCCACTGACGCCGGCGATGCCGACGCGCGCCTGCAGCGCGCGGGTGGCGTCGGCATTGGTCACGGCGCCCAGCGCGCCGTCGCGATGCGCGGTGATCGTGTAGACGCCGGTGGGGAGATCGCGAAAGACGTAGTCGCCCTGCGCGCCGCTGCTCTGGGTGTCGTCGAGCGCGCCGCGCAGCTCGAGCGTCGCGCCGCTCACCGCCGCGCCGCTGCTCGGATGGCGCACGCGCCCGCCGACCGGAAAGCGGCCCGGCGGGCTGGTCGGCGTCGCCGTCGCGCCCGGCGCACTCGGCGTCGCGGTCGCGGTCGGCGTGCGGGTGACGGTCGGCGTGATCGCCTGGGTCGGCACCGGACCCGACGCCGGCGTGCCGTCGAGCTGGCGCAGGTAGGCGATCAGCGCGGCGCGATCGGTGGCGGAGAGAGTGAGCACCTGCCGGTGCGGCTGCGCCGCGGCGAGGTTGGCGGCGGTGCCGACGGTGAGCTCGTCGAGGCTGATGTTGGGAAACTGGCTGGTGCTCGACAGCACCACGGTGTTGGTGGCGCCGGCGGTGAGCGGCACGTTGTCGAAGCGCACGCGGCCCCAGTTGACGTGGCGCCAGCCGGGGTCGTTGCCGAGCAGCGGCAGCGAGGCGCTGCGCGCCGTGCCGTTGACCGTCAGGGTGAGGTTGAAGACGCCGTAGCCGGAGCTGTAGCGCACCTCGACCGCGCCGTTGCCGCCGGCGCCGCCGTTGACGTTGCTGAAGGTGACGCGCGCGTTCTGGCTGCCCAGCGCGACGTAGCGGCGGCCGTGCACCGTGTCGTCGTTGTTGTACTCGACCCAGTCGGTGACCACCTGCGCGCCGTTGGCCACCGCGCCGGACTCGGCCGCGATCACGGTGCCGCCGACATTGCGGAAGACGTCGTCGAACGTCGCGGCGGAGCCGTCGTGGAAGTACGGCGGCGTGTCCCAGGCGCCGAGTAGCGTCGGCGTGTCGATGCCGGGGAGCAGTCCGCCGAGGCGTTGCCCCGAGGTGGTGCGCAGCGTGCCGACGTCGTGCAGCGTCGCGTTCGGTCGCGTGCTGTCGGTGAAGCGCGATCCGGCGTGGCAGCTGGCGCAGCCGAGGCTGCCGAACAGCGCCTCGCCGCTGAGTGCCTCGGCGGTCATGCTGCCGTCGCTGTTGCGCCACGGGCTGCGCGGCGGCGTGGTCAGCGAGGCGACGTACGCCGCCAGCGCGTCGAGATCGGCGGAGCGGCCGGCCTTGGCGGCGCCGAGCGGCGTGTTGGCGGCGGCGAACTGCGCGTCGGTCATGAAGCCGCTGCCGCCGAAGGCGTTGCGGATGTCGTGCTCGAAGTCCTGGATCTCGTCGAAGTTCGCCGACCAGTGCACGTTGCCGTGCGCGGTGCCGCCGCGGCCGTGCAGCGTCGCGGTGTTGCGCAATCCTTCGCCGCGGCCGGTGAAGTCCCAGGTGCGTCCGTCGTGGCCGCCGTCGACGTGACAGGTGGCGCAGCTCATGTAGCCCTCGGCGCTCATGCGCCGGTCGCTGGCGTCGTAGAAGATGCGCTTGCCGGCCAGCACGGTCGAGCTGAGCTTCTCCTGCGCGACGGTGCTGACGGCGCTGCTGGCGATCGACAGGGCGCCGCGGCGGAAGAGCGCGTCGCTCTCCAGCACGGTGAGGTCGCGCGACAGCAGGTTGTTGACGACGGTGCGGTTGGTAGTCGCGTCGGTGCAGACGCCCTGCGGCGCGCGGCCGGCGCCGAGCCGGGTGACGAAGCCGCCGAGCCCGGCGCTGCCGTCGATCGCCAGCGCGTCGAGCACCACCAGCTCGTTGTTGCCCTGCAGCGTCACCAGCAGGTAGTCGCCGAGCGGCGAGAAGGCGAGCGCCGAGGCGGAGTCGCTGTTGTCGATGTCGATGGCGTGCGCCAACAGGTTGGTGGTCAGGTCGAGCTGCGCGACGACGTTGCGCACGGTGTTGTCCTGGTCGAGGTCGGGGCCGACCAGCAGGCCGCGCTCGCTGTTCGGCTTGTTGCCCACCACCCAGGCGCTGCGCCCGTCCGGCGCGATGGCGATGCCGGCCAGGTAGTTGAGCACGCCGCGGCCCGAGCCGGTGGTGTCGCGGTTGGCGTCGTCGCCGAACTTGGGGATCGCCAGCGTGCGCGTGACGGCGAAGGTGGAGGCGTTCACGTCCCACACCTCGGCACGGTCCTGCGGCGAGACGAAGCGCGTCACCAGCACCCGCGCGCCGTCGGGAGTGACGGCGATGGCGCGCGGCGTCGCGCCGAGACTGACCCGTCCGGTCTGCGCGCGGGTGGAGGCGTTGAAGCGCAGCAGCGCGCCGCCGCCCTGCAGCGAGACGTACATGGTGTTGCCGTCGGGCGAGGCGGCGACGCCGACCGGCGCGCTGCCGTAGCCGGTCGGGATCGACGCGAGCTGCGCGCCGTTGCCGTCGAGCACGACGACGCGATCCTCGTCGTAGCAGGTGATCCAGGCCTGGCCGGCGGCATTGAGCGCGATGCCGCGCGGATCGGCGCAGGCGGCGGCCTCGAACTGCCTGGCGAGGCTGTCGGCGTTGACCGCGGTGACCGTGTCGGCGTCCGGGTTGACGCTCCAGATGCGGCGGCGGCCGGCATCGCACACCAGCTGGCTGCTGGCGGTGGGGCGTGCGCCGCCCGGCGGCGACACTACCGCCACGGTGCTCGACTCGCTGGCGAGCGAGCCGGACGGATCGCGCACCTGCACGGTGGCGCGGTAGTGGCCGGCGGCGGCGTAGGTGGCCGCGACGGCGCGCAGCGTCGACCAGGCGGTCTTCGGCGAGCCGTCGCCGAAGTCGAAGCGATACTCGAGCGGATCGCTGTTCGGATCGGTGGCGGTGGCGGTGAGCGTCACCGCCACGCCCGGCGTCGCCGGGTAGGCCGACGGCGCGAAGGCGGTGATGCGCGGCGGCTGGTTGCCGCCGACCGTGGCGCCGGTCGAGAAGGTATAGGAGTAGCCGGCGATGCCGTTGCCGGCGACGTCCTTGATGCCGCCGGCCGGGATCACCACCTCGTAGGTGGTGTTGGGCAGCAGCGGATCGTCGGGCTGGAAGGTCAGCACGTCGTCGAACGAGAAGGTGAGGCGGCCGGGCAGCGCGCTGCCGCCGAGGCGGCGGACGATGAAGCTGGTGCCGTTGACGATCGTCGCGGTGGCGAGCGTCTCGTGGATGAGCAGCGAGATCGGCGCGCGCAGCGGATAGTTGGTGCGGCCGGCCTGCGGGATGTGGAAGCCGACCGACGGCCCGCGCGTGTCCGGCTCGGCCTGGTGCGCCCAGATCGCCATGCCCTCGTTCTCGCCGATGCCGCCGGTGACCAGCAGGTTGCCGAGCGGCAGCAGGAACTGGCTGGTGTCGATGCCGACCTGCCCGTCGTTGGTGCGGGTGGCGTTCTCGCCGTCGAGCGCCAGCACCGACTCGAAGCTGCGCATGTCGACCTTGTGGCCGCCCATGAAAGCGAACTCGTCCTGGAACTGGATGTACATCGACGCCGCGCCGGGCAGCGCGCGGTCGGTGACGAAGCGCAGGTTGGCGGGGTCGGTGGCGTCGACGACGCGGAAGCCGTTGCCGTCGGTCTGGTACGGGAAGACGATGTAGAGCTTGCCGTCGCCGCCCCACAGCTCGGGGAAGTAGCCGCCCGGGCCGCCGGTGTTGAGCACGTCGAGCAGGACGGGATGGGTCGGGTCGCTGACGTCGTAGGTCGCGACGCCGGTGCGGCTCTGGTCGGAGGCGAAGATCAGCAGGTCACCGAGCAGGAAGGGATGGCCGATGACGCCGGTGGTGCCGAGGTGGTCCCAGCTCGACAGCAGCTGCCAGTCGAGCCAGAGCTCGGCGTTGCCGCCGACCTCGCCGTAGCTCCAGTACGTGTCGTTGACGTACCAGGGGCCGAACAGGCAGCCGCGCGCCCCGGCGCAGGTGAGGTCGGGAAACGGCGTGCGGCTGACGACGCGCGACGACGAGACGCGGAACGACCACTCGCCGCCCGGCGGCCAGTTGGCGCCGAGGATCAGGTAGGGACCGCTGTGGAAGTAGCCATGCGCGTTGATCGGCATCGGCGTCACTCCCCAGCGCGCCAGCTCGATCGGGTGGAGCGGATCGCGGATGTCCCAGCTGCGCACCTGGAAGTCGGCGCCCGGCTGGCTCGACGGCACCTCGGGGACGGTGAACAGGATGCCGTCCTGGTAGGCGATGATCGCCGTGCGCCCCTGCTGCGGCGCGTTGAGCCCGCTGAGCAGCGCGCCGGGGGTCTGCGCGACGTTCGGGAACCCGACCGCCACCGGCGGGATCTGCGCCGCGGCGCGCGCGGCGCACAGCGCCACGACCAAGCAGACGCCTGCCCACTCGCGTATCGATCCTGTCCTGCGCCGCGCCACGTCCCACGTCCCCCGCTCGCCAGGATGCGCTCATGGCGAGGGATGATGCGTCGCAGTCCAAGTTCCGCGCCAGTCGGGAGGGGCGACACGGTCATCTGCCGGGAGTCGCCGAGCGTCGGTTTCATGACTCCGCGTGGCGCGGTGCGCGCCAGCCGCACGCCGGGAGAATTCGTCTTGAAGCGCCGGCGGACGGAGATATCCGTTCTCGCATGCACGACACGGCGCAGCCGCTCACCGTCCTGGCCGCATCGGGCGACGCGCGGGCGCACCGCATGCGCGCGCGCTTCCGGCTGGCCATCCTGGCCGCCTGGATCGCCGTGCTGCCGGTACTGCTCTACGACGTGTGGATCGTCGACCCGCTGCACGACGCGCTGGCGATGGTCCTGAATGTCGCCATCTGGCTGGTATTCACCGCCGAGGTGATCGCCTGCGCCGCGGTCAGCGTCGATCCCTGGGGCTGGCTGCGCCGCCACCCGATCGAGCTGGCAATCGCGCTGGCGACGCCGCCCATACTGCTCGCCACCGGCTGAGCGCCCATCCCGATTCCCCGCTGCAGGGGGAGGAGTCTTGGGCGGCGCGCCTCAGGCGAGCAGCTCGAGGCGGATAGGCGTGCAGGTGCCGCCGTTGATGTCCTTCACGTCCATCGAGCAGGCGGTGACGATGACGATCAGGTCGAGCTCGGCGCGCAGGGTGACGGAGTCCCCGGCCCGTGTCGCGGCCGGGCGCGTACACAGTGAGCCGTCGGCACCGACCGGCGTGTGCTGGAAGAAGTTGACCGGATCGGGGACGAGGGCCGGATGCCAGTCGTGCTCGCCGGCGGCGCGGCGGAAGTTCTCGGCGCAGCTCGGGTGATAGCCCTGCACGCCGAGCGCCGCGTACATCGGTGCGTCGCATGACGCGAAGAGCATGTCGTGGATGCCGGGCGAGTCGTCGCGCTCGAACGTCAGCAGCGGGCGGTAGCGGGTGCTGAGGAAGGTTTCGCCGACGCGCGGGAAGAGCGCCCAGTTGGCGCCTCGGGTGTTGGCGACGCTCAGCCATTCGCCCGGGTCGCCGGCGACCATGGCGAACAGATCGGCGACCTGGGTACCGGCGACGTCAACGACGCGCAGCGCCGCCCCGGCCGGCACTTTCATCCAGCCGCCCGACTGCGCGGCGATCTCGCGCACTGCGATGGGTTCGGGCATGTCGATCGACCTCCTCTCCTCTCAGTAGGCGAACGCGATGCCGCCCTTGCCGACCACGAAGGCGCTGTCGCCGCGGTTGACGTCGGCGAGCGTGTCGCTCAACGCCAGGACGTCGACGCTGGCGTTGACGCTCCACGCGCCGTAGGCGGCGGGGACGAAACTGAGCGGCAGGCTGGCGACCAGGCCGGCGTCGAAGTAGCCGAAGGTGTCGTTCGCTCCGCCCGGCACGTCGTAGTAGTCGGACACCGACAGACCGACGCTCAGCGGTAGTGCCAGCGTCAGCGGGTAGTCGGCCGACTCGAACAGGGTCACGCCGGGCTTGGTCTCGAGCTGCAGGTAGACGCCCTTCTGCTCGCCGAAGGCGGTGTTGTCGAGCTCGAACGCCCACAGCATCGCCGGGTGCAACGCGAATGCGCCGAGCCATGCGCTGTCGTCGAGCTGCGTCGTCCAGTCGAGCTCCTGCCCGGTCGGGTATGCGCCGTTGGGAAACACGTAGGCGACGTAGCTGAGATTGGTGGACGCGCAGTCCAGCACCCCGACCGTCACTCCGGCGATGACGTCGGACTCGTACCAACTGCGCGGCGAATGGACGGCGCCGGTGTCGGCGCTCTGGATGCTGTTGAAGGACGCCAGCGACACGGCGACCTCATCGATGATGCCGCCGGCGAGGTCGGTGGCGACGGTCAGCGTCACGCCGCCGTATGGCTGCCAGATGAAGCCGTCACGCTCCTGCAGGATGCCGCGGAAGAAGTAGGCGCTGGTGAAGTCCGACGCGAAGAAGAAGCCGACGCCGCGCGCCGGCCCCGCCGGCGGCTCGGCACTGGTGGCCGGCGCGCTGCCGCGCTCGACGTCACCGGGCGGCGCCGGCTCGACCGCGCGCAGGGCGACGGGCGTCGCCGCGACCGACAAGCCGGCGACGAGGCGCGCCAGCAACCCGCCGTACGCGCGCCGTCTCCGCCGCTGTAAGCCGTTCGCCCTGTGGCCCGCGCGGTTCATCGGCCAGAACGCTATCGGCTGGCGGGGGCAGATCAAGGAGCAACTTGGCGCCACGCCGTCGGCGGCGCGGCGCGGCGCCCGCACGACGGCCTGGCCGACCCAGCGGGATCGCTCGGCCGCGCCGCTGTGCGTTGGCGTAGCGGCGCGTCTGCGTCGGGCGCAGCCTGCAGCGCTACCAAGCCCTGGTCTTGCCGCGCCAGGACAGCTACGGAGACGCGGCAGCGTCCCACCCGCGTCCGGCGGCACGGCGAACCGGCGCTGCACAGACGACGGAGTCCCGGCATGGCAAAGCTTCGAGTGGCGATCCTCGGCGGTGGGGCGGCGGGCGTCGGACTGTTGTGGGCCTTGGCGATGGCCAAGCGCGACCGGCTGACGGCGGACGACTACGACATCACGCTGATCCACGACGGCGACACCGTCGGCGGGCACTCGATGTCGTGGCCGGAGACGATCAACGGCCGCACCTGCCAGCTCGACCTCGGCGTGCAGGTGATCGCGCCGGCGATGTACCCGACCGTGTCGACCATGCTGGCGCACGACGACTTCGCCGGCGTACATCTGGATCCGGTCGACCTGCGCATCGCCTGCGCCTTCCCCGACACCGCCGGCGGCGCGCCCTACTGGGGCAACTTCCCCGCCTACCAGGACACCGCGCTGTACCGGCAGGGTCAGGCCGACGCGGCGACGTTCGAGGGGCTGATCGACAAGGCCAAGCACGACCCGTTGGCCTGGGCACTGACGCTGCGCAACTTCCTCGACGCCAACCGCGGCCGCTTCACCGACCTCGACTTCTTCGAGCAGTACTTCCTCAACCCGTACATGAGCATCATGAACGGCTACGGGTCGGCGCTGCTCGAGCAGGTGATCGTCGGCGACGTCATCCCGATCTTCGGCTGGGGGCTGGGCGCCTTCACCCACCCGACGCAGGGCTTCGCGCGCTTCCGCGACGGCGCCGGCTTCTGGGTGCAGACGATGGCCGACATCGCGCAACGGCAGCTCGGCGACGCCCTGACGCTGTTGCTCGGCGCCAGCGTCGCCGGCTTCGCGCCGGGTGCCGCGCCGACGGTGAGCATCCAGGGTGAGCCGTCGCCGCGCCGCTTCGACCTGGTGGTGTCGACGCTCGACATGTTCACCACCGCCAAGCTGCTCTACGAGAAGCCAGGCTGGGATCACCTCGGCCCCTACGTCGGCGACCCGACCGAGTTCGGCACCACCGTGTGGCCGCTGCAGCCGGGCTTCTGCTACCTGCACCAGGACGCCAGCATTCTCGCCGCCGGCCTGCCCAGTCCGCTGCAGGAGACGCTGCAGTTCACCGCGCCGCCGACGCCGGCGGGGCAGCGCTACGACCTCACCTACTCCTACACCACCTACATCGAGTCGAACCTGCTCGGCATCGGCAACCCGGACCGGCAGTTCTACCTCACCATGTACGGCTTCGATCCGACCAAGCCGAGTCCGGTCCCGGTGCCGGTGCCGAAGGTCGGCATCCAGACGTCGATGAACTGGGTGCACGGCATGTGGCTGCCGTCGTTCATGGCCGAGCAGAAGCTGCGCTTCCACGCCGCCCAGGGCGTCAGCCGCTACGCCGCGCCGCTGCCGAGCCAGCGGCCGACCAACCTGTTCTTCGCCGGCAACAACCTCACCATGGACTCCGAGGAGGGCGCGCTGCTGTCCGGGCTGGCGGTGGCGAAGTACGCGTTCGGCTTCAATCCGATGATGTCGCTGCTGCCGAAGCTCGACTGGAAGGACACCAAGCAGTACGGCGAAGCGCTGCTGCTCTTCGAGGCCATGTACGAGCTGATGTTCGCGCCGAGCTGGGCCATGCCGGGGACGCGACCGGGCAGCGCGGCGCCAGCCGCGTTCCGCCCGCTGGCGCACGTCCTCGCCATGCGCGCCGGCTGATCCTTCAGCGCCGAGGCGCGGACGACGCTCATGACCGACCCGTGCTGTGCGCAGTGTGGCGCGCCACTGATGGCGGCGGCGCGCTTCTGCTCGCAGTGCGGCCAGGCGGTCCCGGCGGGCGCGGCGGGCGAGTCGGCCACCGGCGGCGAGCGCCGCCAGCTCACCGTCGTGTTCAGCGACCTGGTCGGCTCCACCGAGCTCGCCTCGCGCCTCGACCCGGAGGAGTACCAGGAGTTCGTCGCCACCTACTACGCCACCTGCGGCGACGCGGTGCGGGCGCACGACGGCCACCTCGCCCACCTGCTCGGCGACGGGGTGCTCGCCTACTTCGGCTACCCGGTGGCGCACGAGGACAGCGCCCAGCGCGCGGTGCGTGCCGCGCTGGAGACGCAGCGCGCGCTCGACGCGCTGCACGACCGGTGCATGGCGCGCTGGGGCGTCGCGCCGGTGGCGCGGGTCGGCATCCACACCGGCGTCGTGGTGGTCGGCCCGGTCAGCGCCGGCGAGCATCAGTCGACCGTGGCGCTGGGCGACGCGATGAACATCGCGGCGCGCGTCCAGACGTTCGCCGACCCGCACGCGGTGGTGATCACCGCCACCACGCATCGGCTGGTCGCGCACGCCTTCAGCGTCGAGGCGCTCGGCACGCACGTCCTCAAGGGCGTGCCGGAGCCGGTGGCGCTCTATCGCGTGCGCGCGGCGCTCGACGCGCGCCATCAACGCGCCGCCAGCGCCCGCGGCCGCTCGACGCCGTTCGTCGGGCGCGGCGCCGAGCTGCTGGAGCTGCAGCAGCGCTGGGCGGCGGCGCAGGCCGGGCACGGCCACGCCGTGCTGCTCACCGGCGAGCCCGGCATCGGCAAGTCGCGCCTCATCCACCAGCTGCGCCACGGCTCGGCGCCGCGCTGGATCGAGGTGACGGCGTCGCCGTATCGCTCGCACACCGCCTTCGGGATGCTGCGCCAACTGCTGGAGGACGAGCTCGCCTGGCCGGCGGAGTGGTCGGCGGAGGCGCGCCTGCAGGACCTCGAGCGCCTGCTGGCCGGCGCCGGCATCGAGACCGATCCCGGCGCGCGTCTGCTCGGCGCGCTGCTCGACCTGCCGGTCGACGAGCGCTACGGGCGCCCCCTCGCCACCGCCGAACAGCAGCGCCGGCGGCTGATCGAGATCATGCTGCGCTGGCTGCGCGGCCTGGCGCGCGACGGCGCGGCGATCCTGGTGCTGGAGGATCTGCACTGGGCCGATCCCTCGACGCTGGAGACGCTCGGCGGCCTGATCGACGCGATCGCCGGCGACCCGCTGCTGCTGGTGATGAGCGCGCGGTCGGAGTTCGCACCGCCGTGGCCGCTCGGCCCGCACTGCACGCGCCTCGCGCTCGCCGGTCTCGCGCCGGCGGAGGTGCGCGGCATCGTCGCGCACGTCGCCGCCCATCTCGATCCCGCCGGCGCGCTGATCGAGACGCTGGTCGACCGCACCGACGGCGTGCCGTTGTTCGCCGAGGAGCTGGCGCGCGCGGTGTTCGAGCGGCGCGCCGACCGCGGCGCGCTGGAGCGCGTGCCGCTCACCCTGAACGACTCGCTGCTCGCCCGGCTCGATCGGCTCGGCGCGGCGAAGGAAGTCGCCCAGGTCGCCGCGGTGATCGGGCGCAGCTTCTCGCGCGCCCTGCTCGCCCGCCTGTGGCCGGCCGGCGAGGACGAGCTCAGCGCCGGGCTGGCGACGCTGGTCGAGGCCGACCTGCTGCATCCGCGCGCCCCGGCGCCGCACACGACGTACGAGTTCACCCACGCGCTGATGCAGCAGGCGGCGTACGACTCGCTGCTCAAGCGGCGGCGCCGCGAGCTGCATGCCGCCGTCGCGCAGCTGCTCGACGCGAGCGGCGACGGCCCCGCCGAGCTGCTGGCGCAACACTGGACGGCGGCCGGCGACGGCGCGCGCGCCGTCGCCGCGTGGACCGCCGCCGCCGACAGCGCCTTCGCCCGCTCCGCGTTCCTCGAAGCGAGCGCGCATTTCGGCGAGGCGATCGCGGCGCTCGCGCAGTCGCCCGATTCGCCCGAGCGCGCCGGGCGCGAGCTCGAGCTGCAGCTGCGCCGCGCCACCGCCCTGCAGTACGGCAAGGGCTTCGTCGTGCCCGAGGCAGCGGCGGCGGTCGACCGGGCGCGCGAGCTGAGTGAGCGCATCGGCAGCGCCGAACAGCGCCTCTCGACGCTGCTCGGCATCTGGACGTTGTCGCTCAGCCGCGGCGAGATCACCGCCGCGGGCGAGCTCGCCGACCAGATCCTCGCCGCCGCCGAGTCGAGCGGCCGGCCCGGCATGTTGGCGCAGGCGCTCACCGTGCAATCCGGCTCGCGCCTGCACCGCTGCGACCTGGCCGGCGCGATCGCGTGCGGCGATCGCGCCCTTGCCCTGGATGTCCCAGACGCCGAACAGCTGCCGATGTTTCTGCGCGCGCAGCCGCTGCTCTACAGCGGCATTGCCCTGGCGCTGACCGGCCACGCCGACCAGGCGCGCCAGCGCGCTGCGCGCGTGCTGGCGCTCAAAGATGCGCCGGCGATGGGCCCCTTCGCTCTGGTCGCCAACCTGGTGATCCATGCGTGGCTGCGCGACATCGAGACGGTGCGCGAGCTGGAAGAGCAGCTGCGACGCGAGACCGAGCAGTTCCAGGTGCCGCTCTTCTCCGCCTGGGGCCTGCTCTACGGCGGCTGGGCGCGGGCCCTGCAGGGCAGCGGCGCAGCGGGCATCGAGGCGGTGCGCCGCGGGCTGGCGGAGCACGTCGATTCCGGACAGCGGCTCGGCTTCACGCAGTACCTCGGTCTGCTCGCCGAGGCGCAGCTCGCCGCCGGCGCGATCGCCGACGGCCTGCTCACCATCGAGGAAGCGCTCGGCTCGCGGGTCAGCGAGGAGCGCTGGCATCAAGCCGAGCTGCTGCGCCTGCGCGCCGCGCTGCTGGCGGCGCGCGGCGACCAGGCGTCGGACGTCGCAGCCGCCTACCGCGAGGCCATCGCCACCGCGCAGCGCGACGGCACCCGCCTGCTCGAACGACGCGCCGCTATCGCATTGGCCCGCCTGCTGGCGGCGGGCGGACAGCGGGACGAGGCGCGCGCCCTGCTCGCGCCGCTGCAGGCGTCGTTCAGCGAGGGCTTCGACACCAGCGACCATCGCGACGCCGCCGCGGTGCTCGCCGCGCTCTGATGGTCGCGCGCGTGCGCCTGAGCCACCGCCGCGCCGCACAACTCGGCGGGTGGCTGTCGCTGCTGGTCATCGTCGGCCACAGCGTGCTGGCCTATCTCGCCTTCGGCGTCGCGCAGCCGCGCGTCCCGATCGACGATCCGTTCGTGCGCTGGGAGCTGCTCAACCTGGAGTTCACCTTCGGGCTGCTGGTGGTCGTGGTCAGCGGCCTGGCGATCTACCACGCCGGCGCGCACCAGCCGGACGGGCGCCTGGCACGCGTCGCCACCGTCGTGCTGGCGGTCCTATGGACCGCCGACGCGCTCTACACCATCTGGGATCCGATGCCGCTGCCGGCGTCGGTCCGCTGGCTGTACCCACTGGTCCCGCTGCTGATCGGCGGACTGGCGCTGATCTGCTGGTACTCGGTCTTCGCCCCATCCGACCCTCCTTCGGAGAAGCGGGGTGAGGGGGGATTTTCAACCTGACCGTGTTGTCGCGGACGCGCCAAGCCACGGATTACACGGAGGACATTTGAGGATTTCACGGATGAGGCGATGGAAATCGTCCGACTTCCTTCAGAAAAAGACTCAGATAAGTTCCATCGCCCGATCCGTGAAATCCTCAAATGTCCTCCGTGTAATCCGTGTAATCCGTGGCCGATCTCCCCGCCGCCGCGCCGCTCCAACCCAGGCGAATTGACAGCTGACAGAAAATCCTGACAGGTGTCAGCTCGATGGCCGACACCGCCCCGCTTCTCTTTCCACCGCGTGTGGTGGCGCGCGATCGCAAGGGCGATCGGACGCGCGAGCAGCTCTTCCAGGCGGCGATCGAGGAGTTCCGCCGCGTCGGCGTGGCGGAGGCGGGCATCGGGCAGATCGCGGCACGCGCCGGCACCTCGCGCGCCAACTTCTACTTCTACTACCGCTCGAAGGAGGCGGTGCTGCTCGACATGCAGTCGCGCCTGGAGCGCGACATCGTCGAGCGCATCGCCGCGCGCGCGACGCTGCGCGAGGCGCTGACCGAGGTGATCGACGCGTTGATCGACGTCGAGGCGCGGCTCGATCCCGAACTGCTGCGCGAGGCGTTGAGCGTCTACATCCGCCGCCCGCCGGGGCTCGACCTGAACGCGCAGCCGTTCCCGCTGCGCAGCGAGGTGGCGCGCCGCTTCAGCGAGGACGCGGCCGGCGGCGCGCGCGCCCGCGAAGCGCGCGCCGGGCTCGACCCCGAGCAGGCGACGCACCTGTTTCTCGGCGGCCTGTTCGGCCTGTTGGTGAACCCGCGCGGCCCGGTCGCCGCGCGGCGCGACGAGGCGCTGCAACTGGTCGGCCTCTTTCTCGAATCGCCGCCGCCGGCGGCGCGCAGCTGAGCCGCACTTCGGAGGCACCGCATCGTGCATACGTACGCCCGCTTTCTCGTCCGCCGCGCCTGGCTGGTGCTCGCCGCGGTCGCGCTCGCCACCGTCGCGATCGGCTCCGGCATCGGCAAGCTACGCAGCGAGTTCACCGTCGAGTCGAGCCTGCCGGCGAACCATCCGCTGGTCGCGATCGACCGCACCATCCGCGCCCAGTTCGGCGGCCGCAACACCGTGATCGCGCTGCTGGTACCGCGCCAGGGCGACGTCTGGCAGGCGCCGGTGCTGGAAGCGGTGCAGAACGCGACCCTCGCCGCGCTGCGCCTGCAGGACGTCATCCCGCAGAACGTCGTCAGCCTCGCGGCGCCCGGCGTGCGCTACGTGCAGGACCGCGACGGCCGGATCGAGGCCGACCTGCTGATGCGCGAGGTGCCGCGCACGGCGGAGGAGATCGCGGCGCTGCGCGCCAAGGTGGACGGCGATCCACAGTTCCGCGGCATGCTGGTCACCCCCGACCAGCGCGGCGCGGTGCTGGTGGTGGACTTCTGGAACGACGGCAACGGCGACGAGCTGGCGCAGCGCGTGCTGGGCATTGCCCAGTCGTTCGCCGGCCAGCCGATCGACTTCTACATCGCCGGCGAGCCGGTCATCCGCCTCACCGACGTCGAGCAGTCGAAGGAGGTCGCCGTCCGCCTGCCGATCACCTTCGCGGTGATCGCCGTCATGCTGCTGATCTCCTTCCGCAACCTGCAGGGCATGGTGATCCCGATGAGCACCGCGCTGCTCAGCACGGTGTGGGGCCTCGGGCTGATGGGCCACACCGGCCTGGTGATGGACACCTGGAACGTCGCGACGCCGATCCTGTTGGTCGCCATCGCCGCCGGCCACTCGGCGCAGATGCTCAAGCGCTACATCGAGGAGGTGCAGCGGCTCGGCGACAACCACGCCGCGGTGATCGCCTCGACCGCCGCGGTCGGCCCGGTGATGATCGCCGCCGGATGCGTCGCCGCGCTCGGCTTCGCCGCCCTCGCCCTCACCGGCATCCCGTCGATCATCGGCTTCGGCCTGTCGTGCGCCTACGGCATCGGCAGCGCGGTGGTGCTGGAGATGACCTTCGTGCCAGCGCTGCGCTCGCTGCTGCCGGTGCCGCGGGCGCGCCTGCCGAAGGGCGGTGCGACGCAGTGGCTGCTCGACACGTTGGAGCGGGCGGTGCTCCAGCACCGCGGCCGCAGCGTGCTGATCGCCACCGCCGTGCTGCTCGGGCTGGCGGTCGCCGGCGCGACGCGCATCCACACCTACGGCTCGACGCGCGACTACCTCGCCACCGGCAGCCTGCCGCGCACCCACCTGGAGGCGATCGAACGCCACTTCCCCGGAACGGTGACGATGACCGTGCTCTACGACGGGCCGCCGGGGAGCGCGAAGTCGCTGGAGGTGCTGCGCCACATGGACGGCCTGCGCACCGAGCTCGAGCGCGATCCGCTCGTCTGGCGCACCGCCTCGATGGTGGATCTGATGAAGGCGCTGCACCGCACCTTCAACACCGAGGATGCCAATCCCTACCGCCTGCCCGACGACCAGGAGCTCGCCTCGCAGCTCCTCTACCTCGGCCAGTCGCCCGCCTTCGACCGTT
The DNA here is from genome assembly GCA_033764095.1 of Deltaproteobacteria bacterium. Lineage (GTDB taxonomy): Bacteria > Desulfobacterota > Binatia > HRBIN30 > CADEER01 > JBDTMT01. The sequence goes on from JANRJF010000361.1 coordinate 23,148, forward strand.
TCATCGACCGCCAGTACGCCAAGTCGCTGCTGGTCGTGTACCTGCGCGACAACGACTCGGCGCGCGTCGGCCCGCTGCTCGAGCAGGCGCGCGCCTGGGTGGCGGCGCATCCCGCCCCGGCCGGCGTGCAGGTGCTGATCGCCGGCGGCGCCGGGCCGACCGTGCTGGCGATCAACGAGCACACCACCCACACCAAGGTGCTCAACATCCTGCTGGTGCTGGCGGTGATCTACCTGATCTCGTCGCTGGTGCTGCGCTCGCCGCTCGGCGGCCTCTACGTCATCACGCCGCTGGCGGCGAGCCTGCTGCTGCTGTTCGGCTTCCTCGGCTGGAGCGGCATCCGGCTCGACATGGGCTCGGCCTCGATCCTCGCCATCGCCGCCGGCGTCGGCGCCGACTACGCCATCTACTTCCTCTACCGGCTGCGCGAGGAGCGCGCCCGCGCCGCCGACGACGCCGCCGCGCTGCACGCCGCGATGCAGACCTCCGGCCGCGCCGTGGTCTTCGTCGCCGCCAGCATCGGCGCCGGTTTCGCCGCCATGGGGCTGTTCTCGCGCTACCTCGGCCTGTGGCTGTTCGGCACCCTGATGCCGCTGGCCATGCTGGTCTCCTGCATCGCGGCGCTGTCGCTGATGCCGGTGCTGGTGCTGCGCACCCGCCCGACCTTCATCTTCGGCCGCGCCGAGCGCCGCGGCGCACTCGAGTCCGGCGCGCCGGCGTGAATGCGGCGTGCGTGCCGTAGCAAGCGGGCGGGCACGGATTACACGGAGGAAATTTTAGGATTTCACGGAACGGCGAAGGCGATGGAGTCGTTCGTCTGATTCCTTTTGGTTCCTTCTGTTGTTTCTTCTTCCGTCCTTCTGTTGCTGCTTCTTCCGCCTCTCTTGATTCTTCAATCCGTGCGCTCCGTGTAATCCGTGGCAAAGGAACTTCTGCCACGAGGAAGCGCTGGCATAGCGTACCGCGCTCCCGCTACACGTCGCGCGTGTCGTGGTGGCGAGACAAGCGCGTGCTGGTCACCGGTGGGGCCGGATTTCTCGGCCGTCACGTCGTCGATGCGCTGTACGCGCGCGGCGCCGACGCGGTGATCGTCCCGCGCAGTCGCGACTACGACCTGCGCGACCTCGGCGCCATCCGCCGCCTGCTCGCCGACACCACCGCGTCGCGCGACGGCGCCGCGCGACCGGTGGATCTGATCCTCCACCTGGCGGCGCGCGTCGGCGGCATCGGCGCCAACCGCCTGCACCCGGCCGAGTTCTTCTACGACAACCTGATGATGGGCACGCAGCTCATCCACGAAGCGTGGCAGGCGGGGGTCGGCAAGCTGGTCGCGCTCGGCACCGTCTGCAACTACCCGAAGTTCGCGCCGGTGCCGTTTCGCGAGTCGTCGCTGTGGGACGGCTACCCGGAAGAGACCAACGCGCCCTACGGCCTGGCGAAGAAGATGCTGCTGGTCCAGTCGCAGGCCTACCGCGCCCAGTACGGGTTCAACGCGATCTTCCTCATGCCGGTGAACCTGTACGGGCCCGGCGACAACTTCGACCCCGCCTCCTCGCACGTCATTCCGGCGCTGATCCGCAAGGCGCTCGCCGCGCGCGCCGCCGCCGAGCGCGGCGACCCGGCCCGCCTCGAGGTGTGGGGCAGCGGCCGGGCGACGCGCGAGTTCCTCTACGTCGCCGACGCCGCCGACGGCATCCTGCGCGCCGCCCAGCACTACGACGGCGACGAGCCGATCAACCTCGGCAGCGGCGCCGAGATCTCCATCCGCGAGCTGACGACGCTGATCACCGAGCTGGTCGGGGTCGACGCGACGATCACCTGGGACACCAGCCAGCCCGATGGCCAGCCGCGCCGCTGCCTCGACGTCAGCCGCGCCGCCGAGCTGTTCGGCTTCCGCGCCAGCACCTCGCTGCGCGACGGCCTGCAACGCACCATCGACTGGTACCGGACGCAATCGGGGTGCGGCTGAGGCTGTTACGCGGTGAGGCTGTTGGCTGTCAGGGCGAAGAATCTGAGCCCCCGACCTGAAACTTCACGCACAGGGGCAAGGCCGACCACCAAGGCACCAAGACACCAAGCGGACCTCAGACCTTGGTGCCTTGGTGTCTTGGTGGTGATCTTCTAAGCGGCGAGGACGCGCGTTTCTCGCCCGAGTGTTCCGGCGCGCCCGCTGGCGGCACGGAACAGCGAGCAGCCTAACCGCCTCGACCGCGCACTTCGCTCCTGAGGCACATTGGCGGGCAAAGCGGGTGGGCGCCCTCGCCCGTGGTTGGCCAGCGTACCGTCGCACACGCGCGAACGCCGCCGTCAGCGGTGGAACACCGCGGGGCGCACGACGATGGTGCGGTAGCCGTGCTGGTCATCGAAGCGGTGCGCGCTGCCGTCGGCGAAGGCCGCGGGGGGGATCGCCGCCGCCAGCTCGGCGACGTAGTCGGGCTGGCCGCGCTCGAAGTTGGTGATCACCACCCAGTCGGCCGCGGCGAGCAGCGCCGATAGCTGCTCGCGCGGCGGGAAGCTCTGCACGGCGCGATCGGCATACCAGCGGATCTGCGGCGCGCTGGCGCCGATCAGACGTGCGTCATCCGGGCTGTGCGCACGCACGAAGGCCATCGCCTCGACCAACGACGGGGCGCCGAGCGTGTGCACGGTCGCGAACCGGTGGCGCATGCCCGGCGCATTGGCCAATCCGAGCAGCGCCACCAGCGCCAGCGCGGCGAGCGGTGGCATCCGGCGGCCGCCGAGCAGGCCGCGGGTGACGAACGCGGCGCCGAGCACGGCGCAGGCCGGCAGCATGGCGGTGATCAGGCGCTGCTCCTTGTAGCGGTACCAGCCGAACCAACCGAGGATGAACAGCACCACCAGCACGCAGTCGAGCGCCAGACGATCGCCGCGCCAGAGCGCCCAGAGCACGCCCGCGACCAGCAGCATCGCGAAGGGAACCGACAGCATCGCCGGCAGCTGGGTCAGGTAGAAGGTCGCCGGCATCGACACCCCCGGCATGTAGCTCTGCAGCTGCCCGCCGGCGCGCCAGACGCCGATCATCGGATCGCCGAACAGCAGCGCCTGGCGCAGCAGCCACGGCGCCACCGCCAGCAGGCCGAGCAGCGGCGCGAGCAGGAAGTGGCGGTCGAGGCGGCGCGCGCCCGCCGTGGTCGCGGCCGCGAGGGTGAGCAGCAGAAAGAGCGGCAGCAGCAGCAGCGCGGTGTAGCGCGTCAGCAGCGCCAGGCCGGCGCACAGCCAGGCGCCGTAGAACCAGCGCGACTCGCGCTCGAGGCCGAAGTGCCAGCAGAACAGCGCGGCGGCGAACCACGCGAGCAGCGGAATCTCGCTGAGGAAGTTGGCGGTGGCGCCCCAGAACCACGGCGCGGTGGCGAGCAGCCCGGCGGCGAGCACGCCGGTGGCGGCGTCGTAGGCGATGGCGGCGGCGGCGTAGACGACGCTCAGCGCCAGCAGCGCCAGCGCAACGGTGGCCCAGCCGACGGCGCGGTCGTCCGCCGTGCCGCGCAGCCCGATCGCCACGGCGCCGGCGAGCGGCAGCAGCGGCGGGCGCAGCCGCTCCGGGCCGTTGTAGCCGACGAACCCGTCGCCGCGCGCGACCGCGCGCGCCAACGTCGCGTACTCGGCCTCGTCCCACATCAGCATGCGGTAGCTGCCGAGGCTGGCGCCGTAGACGACGGCGGCGACCAGCAGGATCGCGCCCAGCCCCCAGTGCCGCGCCCAGCGACGCAGGCGGCTGCCGGACGGCGCGCGCGTCATTCGCCGCGCGCGAAGCGCCGGCCGATCACCATCTCGCGCAGCAGGAAGAAGCCGATGCGCACGCCGAGGATCCAGGTGCCGGCGGTCGCCTTGCGCCAGCCGCCGAGGCGCGGCTGCTCGCGGGTGGGGAACTCGACGATGCGCAGGCCGAGCTTGGCGGCGCGGATGGTGCTCTGCAGCTCGATCTCGTGCAGCGGTGCATCGAGATGCATGCGGCGCATGGCGTCGACCCGCATGGCGCGGTACCCGTTGATCGAGTCCCACACGCCCGAGCCCCACACCAGGCGCACGATCAGGCTGTAGGTGATGTTGCCGAGCTTGCGCAGCCGCAGCGGGTCGTCGCAGTCGTCGCTGGTGGCGCCGCGCCGCAGGAAGCGGCCGGCGATCACCAGGTCGTAGCCCTGGTCGAGGTAGTCGAGCATGCGCGGCAGATCGGCGGGGTCCTCGTTGCCGTCGGTGCTGAAGAAGACGATGCGGTCGGTACCGGCGACGCGCTGCGCCAGCTGAAAGGCGTTGCCGCGCCCGCGCTCGCGCTGCAGGTGCACCGGGATGTCGCGGGCGCGGTAGAGATCGAGCGTCCCGTCGGTCGAGCCGGGATCGATCGCCAGCACGCGGTCGAAGCGCTCGAACGGAATGCGCGGCAGCAGCCGCTCCAACGCCTCGCGCTCGTCGTACGACAGCAGCGCCAGAGCGGTGGTTTCACGCGTCGAGTGCATGAGGCGGCTCAACTACACAGGCGCTGAACTGCCTAACACAGATGAACACAGACCCCGCCCCCCACCGCCCGATGAACACGGAGGCGAGCAGGTTGTGATGCCAGGCAACCCCACCAAGTCATTCAGGTCATCTTTCTTTTGGTTGGTTGGCGGGACGGGGCTCTGTGTTCATCTGTGTTAGGCAGTTCGGTATTGAGCGCTTCACGCCGGCGCCACCTCGACCGGGATGCCGTTCACCACCGCGTTGTTGCTGAGCGGGTCGATCAGCGTGCCGGGCGCCAGCAGGTTGCTGTTCACGCCGGCGTGGCGGCGGGCGACGGCCTGGCGGGTGCCAGGTACATCGTGCCCCCAGCCGTGCGGCAGCGAGACGACGCCGGGCATCATCTCGTCGCTCACCTCGACCGGTACCTCGATCGCGCCGGCGGCCGAGGCGACGCGCGCCGCCTGGCCGTCGGCGACGCCGCAGCGCGCCGCGTCGTCGGGATGGATGAGCAGCGTGCAGCGCTCGCGGCCGCGCACCAGCTCCTCGACGTTGTGCAGCCAGGAGTTGTTCGAGCGCAGGTGGCGGCGCGACACCAGCACCAGCGGCTCGGCGGCGCGCTGCAGGCGCGCGGCGAGGCGCGGCAGGTCGGCGGTGATGTAGGGCGGCGCCAGCTCCAGCTTGCCGGACGGCGTCGCCAGGACCTCGTCGAGGCGCGGCACCATCGGCCCCTGGTCGATGCCGTGCGGCGCGGCGCGGAAGTCGTCGAGCGTCAGGCCGCCGGGGCGCTCGCCGTAGCGGTCGCCGAACGGGCCGCTGCGGATCTGCAGGTCGAGCAGGCGCAGCGGGCCGCGCTCGTCGTAGAGCGGCATGACCGCGGCCGGGTCGATGCCCTTCGCCATGCACAGCGCCGAGAAGAAGCCGTCGTCGATCGCCGCGACGTCGGTCTCCGCCGGCGGCATGCCGGCGCACAGCGCCGCCAGGCGGGCGAGGATCTCCCACTCCTGCGGGCGGTCGCCCGGCGGGAAGATCGCCGGCGAGAAGTTGCCGGCGCTGCGTACCGCGAACATGGTGATGAGGTCGTCGAAGTGCGGCTGCTCCAGCGCCGAGTGGCCGGGGAGGATGACGTGCGCGTGGCGCGTCGTCTCGTTCAGCGCGTTGTCGAGGCTGATCATGCACTCGAGCTGTGGCAGCGCCGCGTCGAGCCTGGCCGACGCCGGCGTCGAGAGCACCGGGTTGCCGGCAATGGTGATCAGCGCCTTGATCTGTCCCTCGCCCGGCGTCGCGATCTCCTCCGCCAGGCACGAGACCGGGAACTGCCCGAGCACCTCCGGCGTGCCGCGCACGCGCGAGCGGTAGCGGCCGAACGACACGCCGTCGGCCCACTGCGGATCGGGCAGCGAGTTGACGCCCCAGGCGACCTGCTTGGCGAACATCAGCCCGCCGGGGCGGTCGAAGTTTCCGGTCAGCACGTTCACCACGTCGATCAGCCACGAGGCGAGCGTGCCGAACTCCTGGTTGCAGGTGCCGATGCGGCCGTAGACCACCGCCGTCGGCGCCGCGGCGAGCTCGTGCGCCAGCCGGCGGATGGTGGCGGCGGGGATGCGGCAGGTGTCGGCGACGCGTTCGGGCGGAAAGTCGGCGGCCAGCCCGCGCACCGCATCGACGCCGTTCACCTTCTCCGCCAGCGCCCCGAGCTGCACCAGGCCGTCGGCGAACAGCACGTGGCAGATCGCCAGCAGCAGCGCCGCGTCGCTGCCCGGCGTGATCGGGATCCATTCGTCGGCGCGCGCGGCGGTGCCGGTGCGGCGCGGATCGACCACCACGGTCCTGCCACCGCGCGCGCGGATGCGGTCGATCTCGCCGAGCGCGTCCGGGCAGGCGAGCAGGCTGCCCTGCGACGCCTGCGGATTGCCGCCGATGATCACCCAGTAGTCGGTACGCTGGATGTCGGGCACCGGGATCGACCACATGCCGCCGTACATCAGCATGCTGGAGACGTTCTTCGGCCACTGATCGACGGTGCCGGCCGAGTACAGCGTCGGCAGTTGCGACAGCCCGATGAACAATCCGACGTAGCGGCTGAGATGGATGCTGTGCGCCGTCGGGTTGCCGATGTAGCAGGTGATCGCCGATTTACCGTGGCGCGCCAGCACCCCCTGGATGAGCTCGGCGCAGCGCGCCAACGCCTCGTCCCACGACGCCTCGCGGAATGTGCCGCCCTCGCGCAGCAGCGGCACGCGCACCCGATCCGGACTGTGGTGCAGCGCGCCGAGCGTGGTGCCCTTCGGACAGATGAAGCCGCGGCTCCAGACGTCGTCGCGGTCGGGGCGGATCGACACGACCTGCTCGCCGTCGACCTGGACCTCGAGCCCGCACATCGCCTCGCAGAGCGGACAGGTGCGGTAGTGGGTCTGCGTCCCGGACGACGCCTGCGTCATGCGCGCTCCTTTCAACCGCAACCGTGGCTCGGTCGATCGGCACCTGGCTCGTAACCCGCTGACGTCCCGCGGCGCAACGCCCCGCCCCAGCTCTCGCGCGACGAGCGCGACGGCCGGGGCTGGGTCAGGGCCGCCCAGATCACCGCGGTCTCGGCGTCGCCCGCGCGCTCCTGGCAATGGCGAACGTCTCCGGTGAAGACTTCGGCGAATGCCTTGACCGCTCCGAGGCGCCCCCGGCGGCGGGGGAGGCAATGCCGTCGCTCAACCGCGCTCGGCGCAGAAGCCGAACTGCACCGGCGCGCCGCGCGTGACGGTGTCGTTCCAGCTCAGGCCCTCGGCGGTGACCTGCGTGCCGTTCTGGCTCCATACGGCGCTCCACAGCTCGCGCACGCGGCCGTCGACGGCGAAGCGGACGCGCCAGTCGATCGGCGTGGTGCTGGTGGTGCTGACGACGACGGCGCGGCAATAGCCGCTGCCCCAGTCGGAGGTCACGCTCTGCTGCACGCTCAGCGGCGCCCCAGTCGGCGTCGGCGCCGGCGGTCGCGTTGCGGTCGGCGATGGTGAGCGGCGCTGTGACGGCGTGCGGGTCGGCGACGCCGTCCGCGTCGGGCTGGCGGCGGAGCGGGTCGGCGTGCGCGACGGCGAGCGCGTCGCCGTGGCGGTGATCGCCGGGCGCGACGGTGACGGCGTCGCCGTGGCGGTGGCAGCCGGACGCGACGGCGTTGCAGTCGCGCTGGCGGCGGCACGCGATGGCGTCGGCGAGGCGGTCGGCGTCAGCGTGGGGCCACTCGGCATCGTCTCGCGCGTGGCGCAGAAGCCGAACGATTGCGGCTGCGTCGCCGTCACCGCGTTGTTCCAGTCCAGGCCCTCGGCGGTGACCAGATGATCGTGCTGCACGATCAGCGCGTTCCAGGTCGTGGTGATGGTGTCGTGCAGATGGAACTCGACCGACCAGTCGATGCGTTGCGGCGAGGCGGTGCTGACGGTGGCGTTCATGCAGTAGCCGCCGCCCCAGTCGGACTGCGGCGTCAGCGTCAGCGCGACCTCGGCCGGCGGCAGCGGCGTCGGCGGCGGGTTGCCGCTGGTGCCGTCGCCGAACACGACGTCGCTGCAGGAGTAGAACGCCTCCGGGCTGTCGTCGCGTTGCCACACGACGTAGAGGATCGCGTGGCCGCTGCGGCGCGGCAGCGCGGTGCGCAGCACCACCGGGTTGACCGCCGCCCAGGGGCCCGAGTCGTAGACCAGCTCGAGGTCGGACCAGCGCAACGGTTGATCGGGATCGAAGCCCTCGCGGGTCAGGTAGAGACGGAAATACTCGGTGCTGTGCGGCGCCGTCGAGCGCCAGGTGAGCGTGTGCAGGCCGTCGCTGTCGGGCCGGATGACCGTCGTCGGCCAGCCGCGGCCTGTGGCGTCGAAGGCGGCGTACTTGGCGCGGCCGACGCTGCACAGCTGCCCGTCCGGAATGAGCGGCATGTGGCGGCCGTCGACGCTGCCGAGGTTGACCTCCATCCAGTCGTACAGCGCCTGCGGGTTGGCCTGCCAGGCCTGCTGACACATCGGGTTGTCGGGCGTGAGGAAGTAGCAGGCGTAGGTCCGCGACGGCGGCTCCTCCAGGCTGCCGTGGCCGTGCGCCGGGATGGCGCCGAGCAGGAGAACGAGCGCCGCCGCGGCGAATGCGGCGCGACGAACGCGGCCGAGGCGGATGCCGAGCCGGCTGCGATGTTCCATGCGAAGTCCCCCAAGTCCCGAGCAGGTGTCGCTCCAAGTGTTGAGCGCACTGTCGGAGGTGGAGTGGATCGCGGCTTTGTTGCGCGGTGACTCCCCCCTTTGAAAAAGGGGGGTGAGGGGGGATTTTTCAGCGGCGCGTTCGCAGACGAGCGTATCGTGCGCAGCGAGCGTTTGAGAAAATCCCCCCTGACCCCCCTTTTTCAAAGGGGGGACTACGGCAGCACGGGTCCCCTGGCGCCGATCTCCGCCGCGCGGCGCTCGGCCTTCTCCCACATGCGGACGTAGGCTTCGGCGGAGCGGAACAGCGGCTCCAGCTCGGCGTCGCTGACGCCGTCGCGGCGCACGTCCTCGATCAGGTCGGGCAGCAGGCCGATGTGCACCAGTCCCTCGGTGTTGAAGTCGAGCGTGCGGTGGCCGACCTTGGGCTGCGCGAAGCTGACGTCGCCGGCGTACGAGGTGAACGGATAGGTGAGCGGGTCGCTCTGCGGCGTGCCGCAGCCGCTGCCGGCGCCGAAGCGCGGGCCGGGCGCACCGGCGAAGCCGTTGAGGTCGAGGCCGAAGCCGATCGCCGGGTAGCCGCCGTTGTCGCGCACGCGCTGCAGTTTGTTCTGGAAGCCGTCGTCGACGGTGCCCGGCGTCTCCGAGCGGCAGGTGGAGAAGCCCGCGGTGGAGATGCCGCCGAGCGCGTACAGGCGACCGAAGTTGTCGAGCCCGTGCGTGCCGGCGCCCGGGTAGTCGTTCGCCGCCAGGATCTCGAAGGCGCGCTTGTACGACTGGCGCGGCAGGTGATCGAGCTCGACGATCATGCCCTTGGCGATCATGCGCTCGATGAGAAACTCGCCGAGCGGCGTGAGGCCGGCGTTCTGGCAGTGGTTGTCCTCGCCCGGCGTCCCCGGCGCGGTGAGGCGGTCGAGGAACGGCGCGAAGGTGCCGATCGGATCGAGGTAGAAGCTGCTGAAGTCGTTCGGCGGCGGCGCGAAGTAGTCGTCGCGCGGCTCGTTCATGCCGGGGAAGGTCATCCGCCCGCGATCGAAGACGGTCGGGGTGCTCTCGTCGCAGTCGGTGGTGAAGTTGGAGAAGTGACCGGACTGGATGATGTTGCCGAGCTCGATGAAGCCCTTGTTGCCGTCGCCGGCGGAGAAGCCGTTGTCGTACTTGTGCACCGGGAACATCACCCGCACGCCGAGGTCGTAGTAGTGGTCGAGCCGCGCCTGCACGTCCGCCTCGCTGCAGGCGGGGAACTCGGCGCTCGGCGTCAGGAAGCAGTTGAACAGGTTGGAGGTCTCGATGCCCAGCACCACCGCCAGCTTGCCGGCGCGGATGACCTCGCGCGCCTGCGCCGGCGAGGTGACGACGCGGAACCAGCCGCGCCCCGGCCCGCCGGACTGCGCGTCGATGTAGTCCTGCATGCGGCGCACCTCGACCAGCTGGCGGTCGACCGCGACCATGTCGTTGCACGAGTAGCGGATCGGCTGCAGACCGCCGCGACCGAGCAGATCGCAGATGATCTGGTTGTTCACCGCGTGCTGCACGACCAGCCGCAGGCCGCCGAGATACGCGCGCTCCAGCCACTTGTAGTACTGCACCTGATGGGTCGAGCTGGTGTGGGCGTTCGGCCAGGTGGTGAAGTCGGGATAGCCGGCGGTGAAGTGGTTGAACACCGGCAGCTCGCCGTTGATCAGTGCGCCGATGAAATCGGTCAGCTGGATGTTGCCGCCGGCGTCGTAGCCGGCGCCGAACAGATCGGCACGCCCCTCCGCGCCGTGGAAGGGCTCGCAGCTGCCCAGCGCGTGCTCGACGCCGAGCGGGTGGAAGGGGGCACCGTGGAAGATGCCGCCGCCGCCGAAGCCGAAGTTGGCGAGGATGTGTGAGTGCGCATCACTGAAGCCGAACAGCGCGCCGTCGGGGAACGCGGTGCGCGACACCGCGCCGCTCGCCCAGGTGTCCTCCTCCGGGAACGGCGCACACCCGGTCCGCGCGCGCAGCGCGAGCGGCTCGCCGGCCGCGGTGAGGCCGCCGGCGGCGAGCAGCTTGCCGCTCGCGCGGTGGCGCAGCAGGAAGCGATCGGCGACCTCGGCGTCCAGCAGATCCCACTCGGCGTCCGACTGGAAGCTGTCGTCGACGGTGGTGATGTCCGACTCCAGGCGGACGGCGCGCAGCAACCCGCTGCCGTCGGACACCAGGTAGCCGGCCGCGTCGTCGAACAGCAGGTAGCTGCCGAGCCGTGACGGCTTGAGGAAGAACGGCGTCGCCGCCGTGATCGCGCCGGAGCGGAATGCGAAGCCGGCGTCGCCGCGCATCAGAAAACCGGCCGCGCTCTCGACCGCGTAACAGCCGTTGGCGAAGCGGTAGACGTCATCGGCATCGCGCGTCGCGGTGGCGGTGGGCGGCGGCGTCGCGGTCGCGCTCGGCAGGCTGGTGAGGCTGGGCGTCGGGCTCGCCGTCGCGGTGGATGTCGTGGTCGCGGTGACGGTGGCCGTCGCGGTCGGCGTGGCGCGCGGCGCGCTGTCGTCGTCCGAGCAGCCGGCGACGAGCAGCAGCAGCGCGAGCGCGGCGACGCGTCCGGTCGTGAGAGCGGTCGGCATACGGCGCGTGCGTCTACCTGCCGTCCGCACCCGGCGCAAAGGGTCTGGCCGCGTGAAGGCGGGGTGGGTGGTCAGGGGCGAAGGCGGATGATAGCCAGGAGAGGTTCTGTCCGTTCGAGGGAGAAGTCTCCCGGGTTCCGAGAGCGTCCCGCACCTCGCCACGTAGCCAGATCCGGCGTCCCAGAAGTGACGCCGCGACGAGAGGTGCACCACAGGTCGCCCTCCCCGGGTTCCGCAGGAAACCTGGCCGATTCGTTCACCTGGCCGCCTGCGGCGGCTCGTCAGCAAGGAGTTTGTCATGGGAAGAAAGTTGTACGTTGGAAATCTGGCCTTCGATGTCAGTGAGCGCGAGCTGGAGGCGGCGTTCTCGGCCGCCGGCGCCTGCGACTCGGTCGCGGTCATCACCGATCGCGCCACCGGCCAGTCGCGCGGTTTCGGTTTCGTCGAGATGAGCTCGAATTCCGAGGCGCAGCGCGCCATCCAGCAGCTGAACGGCACCGAGCTCAAGGGCCGCGCCCTCACCGTCAACGAGGCCAAGGAGCGCGAGGAGCGCGGTGGCAGTCGTGGCGGCGGCTGGAATCGCCACTGAGCACGTCTGAGCCGGGCGGCGGCGCTGGGTGCGCCGCCGCCCGCATCTCGAGCCGCCGCCGCGGCCGGCGTCAGAGCAGCGACTTCATCTCGCTGATCAGCTTGGTGATGCTGTCCTTGGCGTCGCCGAACAGCATCATGCAGCGCTCGTTGTAGTAGAGCTCGTTGTCGACGCCGGCGAAGCCGGGGCGCATCGAGCGCTTCAGCACGATGATCGACTTGGCCTTCTCCACGTCGAGGATCGGCATGCCGTACAGCGGGCTCGACTTGTTGGTGCGCGCGGCGGGGTTGGTGACGTCGTTGGCGCCGACCACCAGGACGATGTCGGCCTCGGGGAAGTAGGGGTTGATCGCCTCCATCTCCACCATCTGCTCGTAGGGCACGTTCGCCTCGGCGAGCAGCACGTTCATGTGGCCGGGCATGCGGCCGGCGACCGGGTGGATGGCGTACTTCACGTCGATGCCCTTGTCGCCGAGGATGGTGGCCAGCTCGCCGACCGCGTGCTGTGCCTGCGCGACGGCCATGCCGTAGCCGGGCACGATCACCACCTTGGCGGAGGTGTCGAACAGCACCGCCGTCTCTTCGGAGGTGATGCTGCGCACGGTGCCCTTCTCCTCGCTGCCGGCGCTGGCGTCGGCCTCGGGCGCGGCGCCGAAGGCGCCGAACAGCACGTTGGTGGCCGAGCGGTTCATGGCGCGGCACATCAGCAGCGAGAGCAGGAAGCCGGAGGTGCCGTCGAGCGAGCCGGTGACGATCTGGATCTTGTTCATGAGCACGAAGCCCATGGCCGCGTCGGCCAGACCGCCGTACGAGTTGAGCAGCGCGATCACCACCGGCATGTCGGCGGCACCGATCGGGATCACCAGCATGAGGCCGAAGACGAACGACAGCAGCACCATGAGGTAGAACAGCGGGGTCACCGACTGGGTCGCCACCAGGTAGACGGCGATCAGCAGGATGACGCCGAGCACCGCCAGGTTGACCAGGTTCTGGCCGCGGTAGGTGATCGGATGGCCGGGCAGCAGCTCCTGCAGCTTGGCCGCCGCCATCAGACTGCCGGTGAAGGTGAGGCCGCCGACGATCACCTGGAAGTCGAGCGCCACCATCGAGGCGGCGCCGAACTCGCCGGCGTAGCGGATGTACTCCGAGATGCCGACCAGGCAGGCGGCGAGCGCGCCGAGCGAGTGCGACAGCGCGGTGCGCTGCGGCACCGCGGTCATCGGGATGCTGAGCCCCATCCAGCCGCCGGCGCCGGCGCCGATCGCCAGGCCGATGCTGATCAGGCCGTAGTACTGGATGTGGTGGTCGAACAGCGTGCCGCCGACGGCCAGCGCCATGCCGATGGCGGCCAACAGCATGCCGGCGCGGGCGGTGCGCGGCGAGCTCAGCCCCTTGAGGCCGAGCACGAACATCGCCGCCGAGAGGATGTAGGCGTAGCGCAACACCTCGGCGGCGGCACCGCTGTGCAGGTAGGTGATGAAGCCGGGCGCGTCGGCCGGCTTGTTGGCCCAGATGGCGAACAGCATCAGGCCGATCGCCGCCAGCGCGCCGCCGACCGCCTTGGCTTCCAGCGACATGCCGCCGGCGTTCGCCGCCGCGCCGGCCGGCTTGAACATGCGCAGCATGCGATCGGTGATGAGGAAGCCGCCGAAGGCGTTGGTCGCCGAGCAGGTCACGGCGATGAAGCCGAGCAGGCTGCACACCCAGCCGTTCGGCAGGTGCGAGTAGTCGCCGCCCGCCACCACCAGCGACCCGACCAGCGAGATGGCGGCGATGGCGTTGGTCGCCGACATCAGCGGCGTGTGCAGAAGCGGCGGAACCTTGGTGATGATGTGGTAGCCGAGGAATCCGGCCAGCAGGAAGATGTAGAGTCCGACTTCGAGCTCGCTGGTCATGCCGCCTTCTCCGCCAACGCGGCCTTGACCGCGTCGTGCACCACCGCGCCGCCGTGCGTGATGCAGGCGCCCTTGACGATCTCGTCCTCGAAGTTGAGCTGCAGCGCCCCTTCCTTGTTGATCAGCTCCTTGAGCAGCTCGCTGATGTTGCGCGCGTAGAGCTGACTGGCGTGCACCGGCATGGTGGCCGGCAGATTGGTCGGCCCGTGGATGGTGACGCCGTGCGCCACCACCACCTCGTCCGGCTTGGTGAGCTCGCAGTTGCCGCCCGCCTCGGCCGCCAGGTCGACGATCACCGAGCCCGGCTTCATGCCGGCGACGGTTTCCTTGGTGACCAGGCGCGGCGCCGGACGGCCGGGCACCAGCGCGGTGGTGACGACGACGTCGAACTCCTTGGTCTTCTCCGCCAGCAGCTCCTGCTGGCGGCGGCTCTGCTCCGGCGTCAGCGCCTTGGCGTAGCCGCCGGCGCCCTCGGCGTCGGCGATGCCGAGGTCGAAGGCGAGGAACTTGGCGCCGAGACTCTCGATCTGCTCGCGCACCACGGCGCGCACGTCGTAGCCCCACACCTGCGCGCCGAGCCGGCGCGCGGTGGCGATCGCCTGCAGGCCGGCGACGCCGGCGCCGATGACCAGCACGCGCGCCGCGAACACGGTGCCGGCGGCGGTCATCAGCATCGGGAAGAACTTGGCGAGCGACTCGGCGCCGATCAGCACCGCCTTGTAGCCGGCGATGTTGGCCTGCGACGACAGCGCATCCATCTTCTGCGCGCGGCTGATGCGCGGCACCTGCTCCATGCCGAAGGCGCTCAGCTTGCGCGCCGCGATCTGCTCGATGCGCTCGCGACTGGTCAGCGCCTGCAGCAGGGCGATCAGCACCGCCCCTTCGCGCATCTGGCCGACCTCGGCCGCGCTCGGCTGCTGGACCTTCAGGATGACGTCGGCCTGCCCATACAGCGCGGCCGCGTCCGGCACGATGGTCGCGCCGGCCTGTCGATAGGCGTCATCGGCGTGGAAGGCGCCCGCCCCGGCACCCGCCTCGATGCACACCTGCAGACCGGCCTTGACCAGCGCCGCGGCGGCGTCCGGGGTGAGCGCGACACGGCGCTCCCCCGGCGCAATTTCTCGTGGAACCGCAATTTTCACAGGAGCCCCCCTCCGAATGGAGAACCTGCACTCCATAGTGCGGCGGCGGTGCGGGTGGCAATACAGGCGGCCGACGGCTGGCGCAGTCGGCTTTCAGGCCATCAGCCTTCAGCTTTCAGCTCTCTGCCGGAACTGAACTCCTCGGCAAAGCCGCTGAGAGCTGACGGCTGAGAGCTGACAGCCGACAGCTATCTCAGGTGACACATCGAGCAGGCCTCGGCGCCGGCACCGATCAGCGGCGGGTCGTTGGCCACATCGGCGTCGGCGTAGAGGGCAACGCGCTGGGCGGTGTTGGCGGCGCGATCCTGGATGGCGGAGTAGAACGCCCAGCTCGGCGTGGTGGGGATCGCCATGACCAGGTCGTACCAGCCCTGCGCGCGCGCGACGTCGCCGCCCTTGGCGTACAGGTCGCCGAACAGGGTCAGCGAGCCGTTGATGTTGCGCGGCGCGAAGCCCTCGTTGCCGCAGATCTCCGGCTGCGTCACCACGCAGGCGAGCGTGTCCGGGTCGTTCAGGTAGGTCGTCACGAAGGCGAAGGCGTCGGCGAAGGCCGGATCGCCGGGCGGCAGCGCCTGCAGCACCGGAATGAAGTCGAAGATGTTGAAGAAGGCGTTCACCGCGACGGCGCGCTCGAGCGCGGCGAGCCCGGCGGCGCGCATTGCCTCGTCGCCGTCGACCACCCCCTGGGTATAGAGGGCCGAGGCGGCGAAGCCGGGCACACGCGAGTCGCCAGTGCCGCTGGCATCATCCCACAGCAGCGGCACGGCGGTGGCGAACGCGGCGTTGGCGGCGACCAGCTCGGCGCGCGCCGCGGGGCTGGACTCCTGCAGGCGCACGACGCGCTGGCCGAAGCGATAGAGGTGCATCATGCCGATCAGGAAGTGCGAGCGGCCGTCGTCGGGACGACGCTGCACGGCGCGGTCGAGCAGCGCCAGCGTCGCCTGCTCGTCGGCCTCGCTGCTGGCGTCGCCGAGCAGCGCATCCCAGAAGCCCGCTTCGCCGGCCGCGGCCGCGGCGCTCGGCCGGCGCGTCGCGACCACCTGCGCGTCGTTGCGCACGAAGTTGTGGAAGCGCGCCCGCAGCGTGCGCGTCCCGACGGTGAGCTGCACCTGCAGGAAGCCGACCGGTCCGTCGATCGGAGCCAACCCGGCGCCGCGCAGGTCGATCTGCAACCCGCGCCGGGTGTAGCGGATCGAGCGCACCGTGCCGGTCGGATCGCTGTAGCGATAGCCGCCGCCGTGGGCGCGCCACTTGGCGCAGTCGAGCGGCAGCGTCGCCAGCACGACGTCGCGCAGCGTCGACTGCAGGTACACCTCGACCTCCACCTCCGACGCCGCCGGGCAGGTGGGCGGCTCGAGCGTGCGCAGGGCGCGGTCGGCGCCGATCTGCACGCGGCCGCTGGTGCGCTGCGGATCGCCGGGATTCTCGAAGCGCGCCATCTTGCCGACCGTCAGCACCTCGAAGTCGGCCGCGGCGGGCACCGGCGGAAGAGCCGCCAGCGCGGCGAGCGCGAGCACGGCGGGCAGCATCTGGGCAGTCATGCGGAGTCTCCTGTCGGATTGGCCGGGCGCGGCGCGATGAGCTGCATGATCCCGGGCATGGCAGTGAGCGGCAGCGCCGCGCGCATGCCGAGCAGTTGGGTGACGTCGAGCAGCAGGCCGACGGCCATGAACAGCCAGGTGTGCGACTGCACGTCGGTGTCGGCGGCGATCTCGCCGCCGGCGCGTGCCTGCTCGTAGAGATCGCGGACGAAGCGGAAGGCGGCGTCGACGTGCGCCCGCGCGCGCGCCGCCAGCTCCTCGTCGGCGACCTCGCTGTAGGAGCGAAAGCGCAGCCGCAGATGCTGAGAATCGCGCTGCAGCTCGGCGAAGTACCACTGGCCCATCGCCAGCAGGGCCGCCAGCGGCGACGCGGCAGCGGCGGCGATCTCGCGCCACTGGCGCATGGTCAGCTCGGCGCTGCGGTCGAGCGCCGCCAGGTAGAGGTCGCGCTTGGTCGGGAAGTGGCGAAAGAGGGTCGGCTCGCTCACCCCCAGCTCGGCCGCGATCGCCGCCGTCGCGCCGGCCCGGTAGCCGACGCGCGCGAAGACCGTGATCGCCGCGTCGAGGATCCCCTCGCGCCGCAACGGCCCCGGCAACCGCGCCGCCCGCCGGCTCTCTGATGATGCGAGCATAGTGAGTGCTCACTACGGAGCGAGGGACGGTTTCGCAAGCGCTTCGTCTTCGACTTCACGCACCGGCGCAAAGGCCAACCATCAAGGCACCAAGACACCAAGCGGCTCTCAGAGCTTGGTGCCTTGGTGTCTTGGTGGTGATTCCTGGAGCGGCGAGCAATCGTCGGTGGGGTTTTTCAAAGCGGGAAGGGAAGTTCTTCACCCGTCTCGGGCAGTCCGACTGGAATAGACCGCTGCGGTTGCGCGGCGCGCTGCTGGCATCGGTTTGGCTCCGGCAACCGCAAGCCGTGTCATCCACCACCGTTCAGGATGTACGGGCGCCGGCGCGGACAGCGAACCGCCCGATGCGCCGCCTGCTGATCGCGCTCGCCGTCGTGGCCGGGCTCATCGCACTGGTCCTGGTCGCGGCCCAGATGATCACCGAGCCGCTGCGGCGGCGCATGGAGGCGACGCTGAACGAACGGCTGGTCGGCTATCGGGTCGCCCTGCCCGGCCTGGCGCTGCATCCGTTCTCGCTGTCGCTGTCACTGCTCGGTCTGGAGATCCGGCAGATCGCGCATCCCGAGCCGCCGGTGCTGGCGGTCAACGACGTCACCGCCGGCGTGCACTGGCGGGCGCTGCTGGCGCTCAAGCTGGTCGCCGACCTCGGCGTCGAGAGCCCGCGCCTGCACGTCGACCGCAGCCAGTTGACGACCGAAGCCAAGGACGCCGTGCCGATCGCGGACAAGGGCTGGCAGGCGGCGCTGGAGTCGATCTACCCGCTCAAGTTCAACCAGGTGCGGATCCACGACGGGGCGCTCACCTACATCGACGATCCGCGCCGCCCGCTGCGGCTGACCCAGGTGCAGGTGCTGACCACCGACATCCGCAACGTGCGCAGCGCCGCCGGCACCTTTCCGTCGCCGTTGCACGTCAGCGCAGTCGCCTTCGAGCGCGGCCGGCTGCGCGTCGACGGCGCCGCCGACTACCTCGCCGCGCCGTCTCCCAACCTGCGGGCGGAGGTCGGGCTGGCCGCCATCCCGCTGGCCGCGGTGGCGCCGGTGGCGGACGACGTCAACCTGGAGCTGCGCGGCGGCGAGCTCACCGCCGCGGGCGAGATCGAGACCGTCGCCGGCCGTCAGCGCGCGCATCTGCGCACCGCGACGATCGACGGGCTGACGCTCGACTACGTCCACCGCGCCGCCACCGCGCGCGCCGAGGCGCAACGCGCCGAGCGCGTCGCCGACGCCACCGCCGAGCTCGCCGAGGACCCGTCGCTGCGCCTGCAGATCGACGTGCTGCACCTGACCAATGCCGCGCTCGGCTATCGCGACGAGACGACGCGGCCGCCGTATCGCGTCTCGTTCGACGACGCCGACGTGCGCATCCTCAACGTCTCCAACCACTCCGAGCAGGGCCGCGGCTGGGTGACGCTGAACGGCCGCTTCATGGGCTCCGGTCCGAGCGAGCTGTGGGCGTCGTTCGTGCCGCAGGGCGGCGACCCCGAGGTCGCCGCCGCGATCCAGATCCGCGACACCGACATGCGGCGCATGAATCAGCTGTTCGACGCCTACGGCGACTTCGACGTCGTCGGCGGGCGCTTCTCGTTCTTCTCCGAGCTCTACATCTTCGCGCGCCGCATCGACGGCTACATCAAGCCGTTGTTCGCCGACGTCGACGTCTACGACACGCGCCAGGACCGCGGCGATCCGCTGCCCCACAAGCTCTACGAAGGCGTGGTCGGCGGCCTCGCCGGCCTGCTGGAGAACCGCGACGACCGCACCGCCACCCGCGCCGCCGTCAGCGGCGCAGCCGACGCGCCGCGGCTGAGCGTCTGGGAGATCGCCCTCAACCTCCTTCGCAACGCCTTCTTCCGCACCATCGTCCCCGGCCTCGAGCACGCCGCCTCCGGCACCACGGCGGCCACGCTCATCGGCGACGCGCCCTGATTGCCCTTACCGGCGATCGCGGCGACACGGCGCGCGCGGGTTGCGTGGTCGCATCGTGGTGGTTGTGCCACTGCCGTTCCCGCAACGCCGCGCACGTCTTACCCGGCTGGCATGTACGGATTGCTGCGCCACCGTCCGCGCGTGGCACGGGCGCGACGCGCCAGCGCCGCCCGACGCCTGGCCCGCTTCTCGCAATACCTTGCCGGCACGAAGGGAGGGTTCCAGATGAAACGAGCAGGGCTCGTCTGCGCGCTGTTGCTGCTCAGCGGCGGCGCGTGGGCCGATCAAGCGGACAACACCGGCGTCAATGCGCGCGACCGCGACGGCAACACGCTGACCGTGTTCGACCAGGGCGAGAGCGAGGCCGATCGGCAGATCACCGCCAAGCTGCGCGAGATGATCGTCGCCGACGATTCGCTGTCCACCAACGCGCAGAACATCAAGATCATCACCGTCGCCGGCATCGTCACGCTGCGCGGTCCGGTCGAGAGCGCGGCGGAGAAGTCGACCATCGAGTCGAAGGCGAAGAGCGTCGCCGGCGTGCACCGCGTCGACAACCAACTCGACACCACCCCGTAACCCTACAGGAGGAGACCATGAAGAAGGCAGTGATCTGCATCGCCCGCAGCCGTGAACAGGCGGCGGCGATCGTCGACGACCTGAAGACGTCGGGATTCTCCAGCAACGACATCTCGGCGCTGTTCCCCGACACCACCGGCACGCGTGATTTCGCGCACGAGCAGAACACCAAGGCGCCGGAGGGCGCCGCGGTCGGCGCCGGCACCGGCTCGCTGCTCGGCGGCACGCTCGGCTGGCTGGCCGGCATCGGCTCGCTCGCCATCCCCGGCCTCGGCCCGTTCATCGCCGCCGGCCCGATCATGGCGGCACTCGGCGGCGCTGCGATCGGCGCGGCGGCCGGCGGCCTCACCGGCGCACTGGTCGGCTACGGCATCCCCGAGTACGAGGCCAAGCAGTACGAGGGCAAGATCCGCAGCGGCAACATCCTGCTCTCGGTGCACACCGAGAACGGCGACGAGGTGTCGCGCGTGAAGGAGATCTTCACCCGCCACCAGGCCGAGGACATCTCGTACACCGGCGAGGCCAGTACGCCGCGCATGGCATCCGCCGCCCAGTAGGCGGGAAAGCGATGAGCGATGTGTGGCGAGCGATGAGAGCGGAGATCGCTCATGCCTCATCGCTCGTCGCTCATCGCTCGTCGCCCGCACCTCATCGCTCATCGCTGAAGCCCTTGAATCCTGCGCGCCGCGGTCATAGGGCGCAGCGATGTCGGAACCGCTGCGCTGGACGCACGCATTGCTTGCCGGGCTGGGGCGCGGCGACGATGCGCCGCGGCACGCGCTCAGCATCGACGGCACCGATCCGATCCTCGCCAGCGCCTTGCCGGTCGGTGAGGCCGCCGCCGCGGTGCTGGCAGCGCAGGCGGCGGCCGCCGCCGATCTCTGGTGTGCACGCGGCGGCGCCGCGCAGCAGATCGCGGTCGACGTCCACGCCGCCGCCGCCTCGCTGCTGTCCTTCGCCTGGTTGCGGTTGCCGGGACACCACCTGTTGCGCGACGCGCCGGCGACGGTCGCGCTCTACCGCTGTGCCGACGGCTGGGTGCACCTGCACGGCGGCTTTCCCCACCTGCACCGCGGCACGCTGGACCTGCTCGGTTGCGACGACGGCGCCGCGGCGATCGCCGCGGCGGTCGCCAGCTGGCCGGCGCAGGAGCTCGAAGACGCGTTGGCGGCGCGCCGGTTGTGCGGCGCCCGGCTGCGCAGCGCGGCCGCATGGAACGCGCACCCGCAGGGCCTCGCGCTCGCCGGCGTGCCGCTGGTCGAGCTGATCCGCATCGGCGAGGGCACCCCGACCGGGCTGCCCGGACCGCCCGCCGGCGCGCGCGGGGCGCGGCCGCTCAGCGGTGTGCGCGTCCTCGACCTGACCCGCGTGCTCGCCGGCCCCACCTGCGCGCGCACCCTCGCCGCGCACGGCGCCGACGTGCTGCACGTGCGCGCGCCGCAGCTGCCGTTCATCGAGCCGTTCGTCATCGACACCAACCCCGGCAAGCGCTCCTGCTATCTCGACCTGACCCGCCCCGCGCAGCGCGACCAGCTCGACGGGTTGCTCGCCGAGGCCGACGTCTTCGTGCAGGGCTACCGGCCCGGTGCGCTGGCGCGCCGCGGCTACGCCCCCGCCACGCTCGCCGCGCGCCGGCCCGGACTGATCGTCGCCTCGCTCAGCTGCTACGGCCACGACGGCCCGTGGGCGGAACGGCCGGGCTGGGAGCAGTTGGCGCAGACCGCGACCGGGATGGCGCACGCCCACGCCGGGGCGGAGCGCCCGGCGCTGGTCGCCGCCGCGGTCACCGACTACATCACCGGCCACCTCGCCGCGCTCGGCGTGCTGCTGGCGCTGGCGCGGCGCGCGCGCGAGGGCGGCGCCTGGCACGTGCGCGTCTCGCTGGCGCGTACCGCGATGTGGCTGCAGGAGCTGCCGCGCGCCAGCGGCACGCCGCGCGGGATCGAGGCGGCGGCGCTGGCGCCCTGGTGGATCGAGATGGACACCGCCTGGGGCCGGCTGCGCCGCCTCGGTCCGATCGAACGCATGTCCGCCACGCCGCCGCACTGGCAGCTGCCGCCGGCGCCGCTCGGCAGCGATCCCGCCGCGTGGCCGCCGCGCTGAGGGCGGCCGCGGCACATCGACGCCCGCCGCGCCCGACGAAGGCCCGACGCCCGCGGCGGTGATCGGGTGGCGCGCAGCCGCCCAGCTAGAAAGAATGCAGCGGCCAGCGCTGCGTCACGCGTCGGCGCTGCGTACTGCATCGGACAGCGCCACGCGCGCAGCGCTGCCGGTGACGCTGCGCGTCACTCGGCCGATTCGCACCGTCGCCACGAGCCCTTTGCGCTGGTCGCCCCCCATGCGGGCTGCACCGGCATGCGCCTTGCACTCCCGCCAGCGCCATGTCGAGCCAACTGCCCGCTCCCCGTTCCCGTGCTGGCGCGGTCGCCGCCGACGGCGATGTCGTGCGTCGCCTGCTGTGGTGGATCGCCGCGGCGACGGTCGCATGCGCGGTGCTGTGCAGCACCAGCCGTCCGGCCGCGGCGGCGACCTACAACAGCGCGGCGGCGACGTTTGCGTGGATCGATCCCGCGACGCACACCAACGCCGCCTGGGGCGGCGGCTGCAGCGGCTTCTCCGCCGCCGCCGACGACGACATCACCGCCGAGCTGCCGCTCGGCTTCAGCTTCAGCTTCGGCGGGTCGAGCTACACCACCGCCCGCATCCAGACCAACGGTCGCCTGCAGTTCGGCAACACCTACTGTGGCCACGGCACCGCCGGCACCGGTCCGCCGCGCACCTATCCGTTCCCGATCCCCGACGCGAACCTGCCCGGCGTGATGCGCGTCTACGGCGCCGACCTCGACCCGAGCAGCGGCGGCACCGTGCGCTATGCCGCGCTCGGCAGCGCGCCCAACCGCCAGTTCGTCGTCACCTGGAGCAACGTCCCGGAATGGAGCGCCGCCGGCAGCTTCTTCAACCTGCAGGTCATCCTCAACGAGAACGGCCGCTTCACCTTCCAGTGGGGCGCGAGCAACAACCCGAGCAATGGCGTCGCGCAGAGCGGCTGGGAAGTCAGCACCAGCGACTCCGGCCTGGTCAGCCTGACCAGCATCGGCGCGCTGGCCAATACCGCCGTCGAGTTCTTCATTCCGCCGCCGACGCCCACCGTCACCGCGACTGCCACCGCGACCGGCACCGCGACCCGCACCTTCACCGCGTCGGCCACCGCGACGATCACCTCAACCGCGACGCGCACCGGCACTGCGACCCAGACGGCGACCGCCACCCGCACCTTCACCGCGACGTCGACGCAGACCTCCACCGCCACCCCGACGGTCACCAGCACCGCGACGGTGACCAACACGCCCACGTCCACTGTGACGTCGACCCCGACGTCGACGACCACCAGCACCACCACCCGCACCGGCACCGCGACCTCGACTCAGACCTCGACCGCCACCCCGACGGTCACCAACACGTTCACCGGCACGGCGACATCCACACAGACCTCCACCGCGACGCCAACGGTGACCCAGACCTCCACCAGCACCGCGACGCCGACCCACACCGCGACGGTCACCCAGACCTTCACCGCCACCCCGACGGTGACGAGCACCTTCACCAGCACCGCCACGCCGACTCACACCGCGACGGTCACCCAGACCTTCACCGCCACGCCGACGGTGACGAGCACCTTCACCAGCACCGCGACGCCGACTCATACCGCGACGGTCACCCAGACCTTTACCGCCACGCCGACGGTCACCCACACGTTCACCAGCACCGCCACGCCGACCGACACAGCGACCTTCACGCACACGCCGACCGCCACGCCGACGGTCACCCACACCTTCACCAGCACCGCCACGCCGACTCACACCCCGACGAACACTCCGACCGAGACGCCGACGGTGACCGACACGCCGACGGAAACGCCCACCGCGACGCCGACGGTGACTGACACGCCGACCGACACCCCGACGGCGACGCCGACCGCCACCGCGACGCCGACCGAGACGCCGACCGAGACGCCGACCGACACCCCCACCGAGACGCCGACCGAAACGGCGACGCCGGTGGACACCGACACCGCAACCCCGACCGAGACCGCGACGCCCACCGACACGGCGACGCCGACGACCACCGACACGGCGACCCCAACCGCGACCGACACGGTCACACCGACGCCGAGCGCGACCGACGCCCCGCTCGATACTCCGAGCGCAACCGCGACGGAGACGCCGACCCCACCGCCGCCGAGCGCGACGCAAACCGAGACGCCGACGGACACGCCGACGGCCACCGCGACGCCGACGCCGAGCTTCACCTGCGCGCCGGCGCCGGTGCTCGGCTGCCGCGCCTCCACCCGCGGCGTGCTGCTCGTGCGCCAGCGCGGCGACGGCAGCCGCGACAAGCTGATGTGGAAATGGACCAAGGGCAGCGCCACCAGCCAGGCGGAGTTCGGCGATCCGCTGGCCGGGGCGAACTACGCCCTGTGCATCTACGCCGGCGCTCCGACGACGCTGCTCGCCGAGCTACGCCTGCCAGCCGGCGCGAGCGGCTGGAGCGCGATCGGTGCAAAGGGCTATCGCTACCTCGACGCGCACGGCGCCACGGACGGGCTCACTCGCATCGGCCTCAAGGGCAGCACCAAGCCGAAGGCCAAGGTGCAGTTGCGCGGCAGCGGCCTCAACCTGCCGGAGCTGCCGCTGCCGTTGCCGCTCCCGGTCAGCGTGCAATTGGTGCAGGTCGACAGCGGCCTGTGCTGGGGCAACCAGTTCACCAGCCTGAAGCGCAACGACGGCACCACCGCCAAGGCCCGCTACTGAGGCGGTGCAGCGTAAAGCTTTTGCCAG
This sequence comes from Deltaproteobacteria bacterium, assembly GCA_033764095.1. GTDB lineage: Bacteria > Desulfobacterota > Binatia > HRBIN30 > CADEER01 > JBDTMT01. Next base: position 47,497 of record JANRJF010000361.1, read on the forward strand.
GTTGTGAGCGGTGACCGGGCTGGCAGGGTGAGCGCAGGAGGAGCGAGTCAGTGCCCTACGCGTCGAGCGAGCATCTCAGCCACGCCATCGAAGACCTGGAGCGGGAAGTCGCCTGTCTGCACAGCGAGCAGGCGCACCCGACGCTGATCGACGCGCTGCAGCACCACATCGGGGCGCTCCGCCTGCGGCTGGACGTGTTGACGTGCTGATGTGCTGACGTGGGTGGAGCCAGCACGCCAGCCCGTCATCACCTCGGCACGTCGACACCTCAGCACGTCAGCACTGCCTCCACTCACACCCCCAGAATCGTGTCGTAGCGCTGGATCCGCGAGGCGTCGCCGCCGGCGACGCGGCGTGCGTTCATCTCCACCATCAGCATGCGGCGGTGGATGAAGCTCTGCGCCAGCTCGCGCTTGGCGTCGGCGTGCGGCGCGTGGGCGAGCAGCTCGGCGGCGACCAGGACGTCGATGACCATGTCGCAGAGGCGCTTGGCATTCAGCAGCGCATAGCGCGGATCACCCATCACGGCGTTGAGCGACTTGTGGATCCATTCGATGCCCTGGTGGACCTGGTCGACCAGCGGCTGGAAGCCGTCGCGCCGCCCGTCGATCGAGGCGCTCACCGCGTCGAGCGCGGCGAACAGCGCGCCCTTGCTCATCTCCTTCAGCGCGAAGCTCGCCTGGATCTCCGAGGTGCCCTCGTAGATCGTCGTGATGATCGAGTCGGAGTGGTACTGGCCGGCGCGCGACTCGGCCATGTAGCCGAGCCCGCCGTGCACCTGCACGCTGCGCCGCGCCACGTCGTTGCTCAGCTCGGTGGCGTAGTACTTCGACAGCGGCGTGAGGAAGCGCACCAGGTGGGTGTTGCGCTCGTGCTCCTCGCGCAGCGCGGCGGCGTCGGGATCGGCCGCGGCGCGCGGCGAGGCGAGATAGTCGCCCATGGCGCGCGTCAGGTCGAGCAGCGCGCAGGTGCGGTAGAGCAGCGCGCGCGCCGCCTGCACCTGCATCGCCATCTGCGTCAGCATCGACTTGACCAGCGGCTGCTCGATGATCGGCGCGCCGAACTGCACGCGCTGCGCGGCGTACTCGCGCGCCGCCCGATAGGCGCCCTCGGCGATGCCGATCGCCTGCGCGGCGACGCCCAGGCGGGCGCCGTTCATCAGCTCCAGCATCGCCTTGAAGCCCTGCCCGGCGGTGCCGAGCAGGTAGCCCTCGGCGCCGTCGAGCTGCACGACGCAGGTCGGCGAGCCGTGGATGCCGAGCTTCGACTCGACGCGCGGCACGCTGATCCGGTTGCGCCGGCCGTCCGGCAGCGTGCGCGGACAGAGGATCAGGCTGAGGCCGTTGGTGGTGCCGCGCGTCTGCTCGAAGGTCGTCGCGTCGCGCGCCAGCACCAGATGCACCTCGGCGCCGCCGTTGGTGATGAAGATCTTCTCGCCCTCGACCAGGTAGTGGTCGCCGTGCGGCGTCGCCTTGGTGAGGATGCCGCCGAGATCCGATCCCGCCTGCGGCTCGGTGAGATCCATGCACCCCTGCGTCTCGCCGCTGGCGAAGCCGGGCAGGTAGCGGCGCTTCAGCGCGTCGCTGCCGTACACCTCGATGTCGTGCGCCGCGCCGGCCTGCAGGCCGACGATGGTCATCAGGCTGGGATCGGCGCGCGCCACCATCTCCAGGTAGGCGCTGTTGATCAGGAAGGGCAGGCCGTAGCCGCCGTACTCGGCGCTGACCGGCAGCGACACCAGCCCGGCGGCCTTCAACTTGGCGTAGCCGGCGGCGATGTGCGGCGGCACCACCACCTCGCCCCCCTCCACCCGCGCGTGCTCGTGCCAGTGGTCGCGCGCCCCGTCGTCGATCGCCTCGCAGACCTCGCCGGTGGTGCGCAGGATCATCTTGTAGGTGTCGAGCTCCTCCTGCCAGGCGACGTCGGGCTTGGCGAAGCGCACGATGCGCGCCCAGTCGACGCGCTGGTCGAGGAAGAACTCGATGTCGGGGTTGAAGAAGTCCTTCGGCATGGCGCGAGGTGTATCACGCGCTGCGTCAAAAGAATCACCACCACGACACGACGGCACAACGACACCACGTCGCGGCAGAAGGAGCACGAATGAATGGCATTCGGCCGACGGCGCGACGTGGTGTCGTTGTGCCGTCGTGTCGTGGTGGTGCCTCAGTCCTCGAAGCGCGGCACGCGCTTCTGCTTTCGCGCGCTGATCGCTTCCTGCAGGTTCTGCGTCGTCAGGCGGACGAGCAGCTGGTTGCGGTTCTCCAGGTCGATCGCCGCTTCGAGGCTGCCGCTCTCCAGGTTCGACCACAGCACCTTCTTGGTCATGGCGATGCCGTGCGGGCTCCAGCCGCAGAGCTGCTCGGCGAGCTCCAGCGCCGCCGGCAGCAGCGCGGCGTCGGGCAGCAGGCGCGACACCATGCCCATGCGCTCGGCGTCGGCGGCGCTCACCTCGCGACCGCTGAGGATGACGTCCCAGGCGTGCGCGGCGCCGATCAGGCGCGGCAGCAGCCAGCTGACGCCGAGCTCGGTGCCGCTCAGGCCGTTGGTGATGCCGGCGCTGCGGAAGCGCGCCGACTCGCCCGCCAGGCGCAGGTCGGCGCCGAGCATCAGGCACAGCCCGCCGCCATAGGCCGGCCCGTTGACCGCGGCGATCACCGGCTGCGGCATGGCGCGCAACGCCGGCACCAGGTTCGACATGTACTCCATGGCGCGGATGGCGATGCGCGACATCGGCAGGCCGTCGCAGTGCGGCGGCATGCCGTGGTCCTCCAGATCGAGGCCGGCGCAGAAGCCCCGCCCGGCGCCGGTCAGGACGACGGCCCAGGTGTCGTTGTCCTTCGCCACCTGCTCGATCGCCGCGTAGAGCGGCGTCACGGTGTCGAACGACATCGCGTTCATCCGCTCCGGCCGGTTGAGCGTGATCAGGCTGACGTGCGGGCGCGGCTTCTCGATCAGGACGTACGCCATGCGGGGTGCATCGCGACCCGCGGCGCCGGAGTCAAACGAGTTGACTTCGCCGCGCCGCCTGCGCATTGCCTCCGCAGCGCGAATGCGCCGGCGTCGTCCAGTTGGGCTTCTCCAGACGCTGGGCGGAGCTCTTGCCGCGTTGTCGATTGCGCACGCTCCGGTCGTCGCGGTCGGATTGCCGGCGGGATTCCAGGACCGCGTCGTGGTGAGCGGGCTGACACAGCCGACCTGCGTCGCCTTCGCGCCGGACGGCCGCATCTTCGTCGGCGAGAAGAGCGGCCTGATCAAGGTGTTCGACGGGCCCGACGATCCGAGCGCGACGATCTTCGCCGACCTGCGCACCAACGTGCACAACTTCTGGGATCGCGGGCTCGCCGGTCTGGCGCTGCATCCCAACTTTCCGGCGACGCCGTATGTCTACGTCACCTACACGCTCGACGCGGCGATCGGCGGGACGCCGCCGCGTTGGGGCATGCCGGGTGCGACCACCGACGGCTGCGGCAGCGCCAACGCCTCGGCCGGCAACTGCCCGGTCGCCGGGCGACTGTCGCGCCTGCAGGCCGCCGGCAGCGTGATGACCGGCAGCGAGCAGGTGCTGCTGGAGAGCTGGTGCCAGCAGTTCCCCAGCCACTCGGTGGACGACCTCGCCTTCGACGCCGAGGGCGCGCTCTACGTCAGCGCCGGCGAGGGGGCGAACTTCTTCAACATCGACTTCGGCCAGTGGGGCGCGCCGGCCAATCCGTGCGGCGATCCGCCGGCTGGCGCCGGCACAGCGCTGGCCGCGCCCGATGCGCGCGGCGGCGCGTTGCGCGCGCAGTCGCTGCGCCGGGCGCTCGGCGAGCCGGCACTGCTCAACGGCGCCGTGCTGCGCCTCGACCCGGTCACCGGTCAGGCGCTGCCCACCAACCCCTACGTCGGCAGCGGCATCCCCAACGCCGAGCGCGTCATCGCCTTCGGCCTGCGCAACCCGTTCCGCATCGCCTTCCGCCCCGGCACCCACGAGCTCTACGTCGGCGACGTCGGTTGGTCGGGCTTCGACGAGATCAACCGCATCGGCGACACCACCGACGCGGCGGTCGAGAACTTCGGCTGGCCCTGTTACGAGGGCCCGGCGCCGCAGGTCAGCTACCAGGCGGCGCAGCTCACGCTCTGCAAGGCGCTCTACCAGCAGGCCGGCGCCGTCGCCGCGCCGCTGTTCGCCTACGCCTACGGCCAGTCGATCGTGCCCGGCGAGGCGTGCGGCACCGGCGGCAACACCATCTCCGGCCTGGCGTTCTACAGCGACGACGACTACCCCGCCGTCTACCGGGGGGCGCTGTTCTTCGCCGACTACTCGCGCGACTGCCTGTGGATGATGCCCGCCGGCGCCGACGGCCGGCCGCTGCCGGCGCGGCGCGCCACCTTCGCCACCGGCGTCGCCGGGCCGGTCGATCTCGCCATCGGCCCGGACGGCGACCTCTACTACGTCGAGCTCGCCGGCGGCGCGGTGCGGCGCGTGCACTACTACGCCGAGGCGCAGCCGCCGCAGGCGGTGATCCAGAGCGACGCGACCAACGGCCCGCTGCCGCTGACGATCGCCTTCAGCGCCGCCGCCACCACCGACACAGATGTGGGCGACACGCTGAGCTACGCGTGGGATCTCGACGGTGATGGCGACTTCGACGACTCCAGCGCCATCGCGCCTTCGTTCACCTACGCCAGCGCGGCAACGGTGACCGTGCGCCTGCGGGTCACCGATTCGTTCAGCCTCACCTCGATCGCCGCGGTCGTCATCACCGCCGGCAACAGCGCGCCGCGCGCGACGATCAGCGCGCCGAGTCCGGCGTCGCACTGGGCGGTCGGCGATGCGATCGCCTTCGCCGGCAGTGCCACCGACCCCGACCAGGGCGCGCTGCCCGACAGCGCGCTGAGCTGGTCGGTGGTCATCCACCATTGCCCGCAGGACTGTCACAACCACCCCTTGCAGGACTTCCCCGCCATCGCCGGCGGCAGCTTCGTCGCTCCCGACCACGACTATCCGTCGTTCCTGGAGATCCGCCTCACCGCCACCGACAGCGGCGGGTTGAGCGACTCGACCACGCTCTACCTGTACCCGCGCACCGTCGCGCTCACTTTCACCTCGACTCCGTCCGGCCTGGCCCTGTCGATCGGCAGCAGCACTCGAGCGACGCCCTTCCAGCACACCGCGATCGTCGGCTCGGCACAGACGGTCAGTGCCCCGGCGCCGCAGACGCTCGCCGGCACCGACTACAGTTTCGCCAGCTGGGCGGACGGCGGCGGCCAGACGCACGGCATCACCGTCCCCGCCGCGCCGCTCACCCTCAGCACGACGTTCAGCGCCATCACCGGTCCGTATTGCGGCGACGGCCATCTCGACGCCGGCGAGCAGTGCGACGACGGCGGATCGGTCGGCGGCGACTGCTGCGACGCGAGCTGCCAGGTCGAGTCCGGCTGTGCGCCATCACCGACCGCGAGTGCGACCCGCACCGCCAGCGCCACCCCCACCCGCACCGCCAGCCCGACCGCCACGCGCACCAGCACGGCGACCGCGACCCCCACCACCAGCGCCACCGCGACGCGGACTGCGAGCGCGAGCACGACACCGACTCTCACCGCGACCGCCACGCGGACCCCGAGCCAAACGCCCAGCGCCACGCCGACGCGCACCGCCACGCCGACGCCGAGCGGTATCGCCAGCCCGACCCCGACGGTTCCGGCGGCGCCGGCGATCGCCGGTGCGCTGCGCTACTATCGCGGCGATCGGCCGCTCGGCGGCGCGACGGTGGCACTGTCCGGCGTCGCGCCGGCCGAGGGACTCAGCAACGCCAGCGGCACGTACGCGTTCGCGCCGCTCGCGGCTGGCGCCTGGGCGGTGACGCCGCGCCTGAGCGGCGCGGCACACGGCGCGATCACCGCGCGCGACGCCGCCTGGGCGCTGCAAGCCGCCAGCGGGCAGCGTAGCTTCGACGTCTGGCAGCAGCTCGCCTGCGACGTCGATGGCGACGGCGTGCTGACCCAGCAGGACGCACTGCGGATCCTACAGCGCGCGCTCGGCGACGCGACACCGTTCGGCGTCGCTCAGTTCTGCGGCAGCGATTGGCTGTTCGATCCGCTCGCCGGCACCGGGAGCGGACATCCGCCGCTGATCGGCGGCAGCGCCTGCGCGCCCGGTCGCATCAGCTTCCCGGCGTTGGGATCCGGCGCGGCAGCCGACTTCCGCGCCGTCCTGCTCGGCGACTGCACCGGGAATTGGCTGCCGTGAGACTCCGTCCCCCGCATCCGGGGGAACCAGACGACCGCGCGACAACTTTAGACTTTGCGTTTCATCGCTGCACGGGCAAAGGCTGGACGCAGCATGCCCGCGCCGGACGCCGTCTACCTCACTCGACGCGTGTTTCTGCTCGCGCTGCTGCTGCTCGGCCCGACGGCGTGCAGCACGCAGGACCGCTTGGCGCCGGAGGTGCGGGCGGCGGTCACGCGCGAGAACGCGCAGCCGCTGCCGCGCGCCGCCATGCAGTCGAGCGACGGCCTGGTGCGCGCCGAGGTCGAAGCCGCCGCGCCGCCGCACGTCGAGCGCGACGCGCAGGAGCCCGACGATCCGACCGCCTATCGGGTCGAGATCCCGATCGGCGACACCGAGCCGATCCGCTGCTCGCTGACCGGGCAGTCGTACGCGATCGGCTCGGCGGCGGCGAAGATGCTCTCCGGCAAGCTGGTCGACGCCTCGATCCAGCAGCGCATCGCCGGGCTCGACGCCGGCGCGGTCGGCGATCGGCCGTACCTGTACGCGCAGGTGGTCGGCACCGCGCACCAGGACGGCGAGCCGGCGCTCTACCAGGCGAAGTTCTTCTTCGCCCCGCTGCGCTTCGGCGCCATCCACTGCGTGCACCTCGGGCTCGGCTACGCCACCACCGTGCGGCGCGTGCTGAGCGGACTGCTCGGCTCGCTGGAGTTCGCCCCGCAGAGCGACGAGGCGCCGCCCGCCTACCACGAGGTGACGCTCACCCGGCTCGGGCCGCTCACCTGCGGCTTCAACGAGACGCGCTTCTACCAGCGTTCCGACGGCGGCTGGGGGGCGGTGCTGCGCTCGGTGCTGGTGGCGCCGCAGTCGCCCAGCGCCGCGGTCGGCATGGACCAGCTGCGCGTCACCAGCGCCGACGCCAACGGCGTCGTCGAACGCGCCGCGTCGGACAGCCTGGCCGACGGCCAGCGCCTCTACTCGCTGGCGCTGGAGCGCGCCCCGCTCGGCTTCCAGTACGCGGTCAGCGGCGAGGTGCAGGGCCGACCGGTGGACGATACGCTCGCCAGCCGCGCGCCGCTGCGCGACGACGTCAGCCTGGCGCGGCAGATCGCCGCCGGCACCGACGGCGGCAGCTGGAGCATGCCGCAGTGGATGCCGGAGCTGGTACCGCTGCAGCCGGTCGACGTGAAGGTCACCTGCCCACCGCGCGGCGAGCGCGACGACGTCACCTGCGACGTCGACGCCGGCGCGCTGCACTTCCAGGCGGTGGTCGACCGCAACGGCATGACGCGCAGCGCCACGGTCGACACCGGCAAGGTGGAGATGACGATCGAGCGCGTCTTCGCGCGCGGCACCTTCTGATCAGGCGAACAGGTCGAGCACCTTCTCCGACGGCCGCGCGATCACCGCGCGCCCGCCGCGGATGACCACCGGGCGCTCCATCAGCTCGGGATGCTCGAGCAGCACCTGCACCACCGCCGCGCGCGTGGTGTAGTCGTCCGCCGACAAGCCGAGCTCGGCGAAGCGCTTGTCCTTGCGCACCAGCGCCGCCGGCGCCTCGGGCAGCAGATCGAGGATGCGGCCGAGCGTCGCCGCGTCGAGCGGCGTCTTCAGATACTCGATCACCTCGAGCTCGACGCCGCGCTCGCGCAGGATCTCCAGCGCGCCGCGCGACTTGCCGCACACCGGGTTGTGGTAGACGGTCAGCTTGTCCATGGCCGCGACTGCTAGCGAAGGCGCGGCGCCGGAGCAATTCGCTGGCATCTGGCGCGGGCGCCGCGGGCCGCGGGTCGGGGGGTTAGGGGCTAGGGGGAGTTCTTCTGCCCCCACAGCCAACAGCGTAACAGCCGGCGCCGCCGCGCTGATCGAGACAACGAATTGCCGGGCAAAGCCCCCTCACCCCTCCGCCCTCCCCCCCACGCCCCAGCCCCTCCCCGCCGCTCAGCTTGCGCGCCGGCGGCTCGCCTTCCTATGGGAGCTTCGCCAGCGGCGTGCCG
>JANRJF010000362.1:0-29873 GCA_033764095.1 Deltaproteobacteria bacterium
GGCACGCCGCTGCACATCGCCTGGACCACCGGTGCGCCGACCAAACTGGCGGTGTTCGCGGTCGACGAGGGCATCCTGCAGGTGGCGCGCTGGAAGGAACCCGATCCGCTCGCCTACCTGTTCCGCAAGCGCGCCCTGGCGGTGACCACGGCGCAGATCCTCGACCTGCTGCTGCCCGAGCTCGACATCGTGCGTGCGCTCGCCGCGCCGGGCGGCGACGAGGACGCGCTGCTCGCCGGCAACCTCAATCCGTTCAAGCGCAAGGGACAGCCGCCGGTGGCGTACTGGTCGGGGATCATGGACGTCCCCGCCGGCGCCGGCGCGCTCGACTACGTGGTGCCGGACTACTTCAACGGCACGCTGCGCGTCACCGCCGTGGCGGTGAACGACCGCGCCATCGGCGTCACCGGCGCGAAGGTGATCTCACGCGGGCCGTTCGTCATCAATCCGACCCTGCCGCTGTTCGCCGCGCCGGGCGACGAGTTCGACACCACCGCGATCGTCACCAACACGCTCGAGGGCAGCGGCGCCGGGGTGCCGGTGCAGGTGACGCTGGAGCCGTCCGCCGGTCTGGAGCTGGTCGGCGATGCGGCGCAGACGCTGACCATCGACGAGGGCCGTGATGTGGCGGCGCACTGGCGCCTGCGCGTCACCGGCAGTCCGGGCGTCGCCGGCGCGGTGTTCCGCGCCGCCTCGGGCACGCACGCCACCACCGCGACGCAGGACATGAGCGTGCGGCCGGCGGCACCGGCGCTGACCACGGTGGCGACCGCGATCGCGGCGCGCGGCGGCACCGCCGAGCTGCCGGTCGATCGCGTCCTGTACAGCGAACTACGCGACGTCGAGGCATCGGCGGCGACCAGCCCGCTCGGCCTGGTGCCCGGTCTGAGCCGCTACCTCACCACCTATCCGCACCTCTGCACCGAGCAGCTGGTCAGCGCCGCGCTGCCCGGCCTGGTGCTCGGCACGCACGCCGAGGAGCTCGGCATCGACCCAGCACGCGCCGAGGCGCTGTTCGAACGCGCCCGGCTCACGCTGCAGGCACGCCAGAACAGCGACGGCGACTTCGGCATCTGGAGCGCCGACGCCAACACCGATCCGTTCATCACCGCCTACGCCACGCACTACCTGATCGAGGCGCGGGCACGCGGGCGCGCGGTGCCGGACGGAATGCTGCGCCGCGCGCTGTCGGCATTGGCCCAGAACCTTGAGCCGTCCGACGATCTCTTCGAGCTGCGCACCAAGAGCTACGGGCTCTACCTCCTCACCCGCAGCGGGCAGGTGAAGCTCGCCGAGGCACGGGCGCTGCGCGATGTGCTGGTCGCGCTGCCCGCCGAGCAGTGGAACGGTTCAGTCGCGGCGCTCTTCCTCGCTGCCGTCTTCAAGCAGCTCAACCTGGAGGACGACGCCAAGCCGCTGCTCGCCGGCGTCGCGCTCGGCCGCCGCGGTGAGACCGACTACGACGACTTCGACGATCCGCTCTCGCGCGACGGGCTGACACTCTACCTGCTCTCAAAGCACTTCCCCGATCGCGCCCGCGCCCTGCCGCCCGATGCGCTGCTCGCGCTCGGCGACGAGGTGGCGAAGTTCAACACCTTCTCCGCCGGCACTGTCATCCTCGGACTCGACGCCTACGCGCAGGCGGTTCCGCCGACCGTGGCGCAGAACCTGCGAATCAGCGCGATCGGCGCCGACGGCACGGCGCAACCACTGACCACCACCGGGAGCGTCGTGCTGAGCGCCGCCGTACCCGAAGGCGCCAAGTCGATCCGCTTCGAGGCCAGCGGCGGCACGCCGCTGTTCCATCAGCTGGTGCAGGCGGGCTTCGATCGCACGCCGCAGACCGTCAAGGTCGCCAACGGCCTGGAGGTGGCGCGCGAGCTGCGCCTCGCCGGCGGCAAAGCAGCGGTGGCCAAGGCGGGCATCCACGACAAGCTCGACGTCGTGGTCAGCGTGCGCGCCACCGACGGCGTCGAGCGCGAGGTCGCGGTCGTCGACCTGTTGCCGGGCGGATTCGAGGTCGATCTCTCCTCCGACGCGCTGCTGCAGCGCCGCTCGTTGGTCGGCGGCGACGACGTTTGGGAGCCGCAGTACGTCGACGCGCGCGAGGATCGCGTCGCGTTCTACGGCACCGTCGGCGATCGCGCCCGGCGCTTCGTCTACCGCATCAAGCCGACCAACCGCGGCCACTTCCAGGTGCCGCCGGTGCAGATCGAGGGCATGTACGACCGCGGCGCCTGGGGTCGAGGAGCGGGGAGTGGGATCGACGTCACCGACTGAACGGCGCTGGCTGCGCCGCGGCGGCTGGGCGATCGCCGCCGGCGCGCTGCTCTGGTGCGCGCTGCGCCTGCTGCCGGCGCCGTTGCTGGTCAATCGCGCCGGCATGTCGCAGCTCGTGCTGGCGCGCGACGGCTCGCTACTGCGCCTGTCGCTGGCCAGCGACGATCACTACCGGCTGTGGACGCCGCTGGAAGAGATTCCGGAATCGGTCGTCGACGCGACGCTGCTGCAGGAGGACCGCTTCTTCTTCCGCCATCCCGGCATCAATCCCGGCTCGCTGCTACGCGCGGTCAACCACACCTACCTGCGCGGCGATCGTCGCCTTGGCGCCTCGACGCTGACCATGCAGCTGGCACGCATGCGCTTCGACCTCGATACGCGCAGCTGGCGCGGCAAGCTGGTGCAGATGTTCTACGCGCTGGTGCTGGAGCTGCGCTTCTCCAAGCGCGAGATCCTCGAGGCCTACCTCAACCTGGCGCCATACGGCGGCAACGTCGAAGGCGTCGGCGCCGCGAGCTGGCTGCTGTTCGGCAAGCCGCCGACCGAGCTGAGCCCGGCCGAGGCGCTGACGATGGCGGTGATTCCCAAGAGTCCCGCCGCGCGCACGCCCTTCTCCACCGCCGGCCGTGCCGAGCTCGCCGCGGCACGCGAGCGCCTCGCCTCGGCGTGGACGCAGCATCATGCGCAAATCACGCCGGCGGCGTTCGCCGCCGTGCAGCTGCGCGAGCGCGACGCGCTGCCGTATCGCGCCGCGCATCTCGCCGACCGGCTCACCGCCGCGCAGCCGTTCGCCGGCCGCATCGAGTCCACTATCGATCCCGCCATGCAGACGCTGGTCGAGCGCCAGCTCGGCGAGTGGCGCGCCGACGCGCTGCGCGTCGGCGTACGCAACGCCGCGGTGCTGGTGGTCGATCACCGCAGCATGGAAGTGCTCGCCTACGTCGGCTCCGCCGATCACGGCGACGCCGCCATCCAGGGCGCGGTCGACGGCGTGCGCGCGCGCCGCTCGCCGGGTTCGGCGCTGAAGCCGTTCCTGTACGGCCTGGCGCTCGACGCCGGCCTGATCAACCCCGAGACCATGCTGGAGGACACCTCACTCACCATCTCCAGCTGGAACCCGGAGAACTTCGACCGCGACTTCCTCGGCCCGATCAGCGCCACCGACGCACTGGTGCGCAGCCGCAATCTGCCGGCGGTGCAACTCGCCAACCGCCTGCCGCCGCCCGGCCTGTACGGCTTCCTCGCCGCCGCCCACATCGGCGCGCTGCGCAGCCCCGACTTCTACGGCCTCGCGCTCACCCTCGGCGGCGTCGAGGTCCGCCTCGACGAGCTCGTCCGCCTCTACGCCATGCTCGCCGCCGGCGGCATCGACCGCGACCTCGTCTTCATTCCCGCCGTTGAAAAGGCGGGGCCAGCGGGGATTTTCCAAACAACCTCGGCCGGCGCCGCCGATTCCCTCCCCCGCTTGCGGGGGAGGGTCAGGGTGGGGGCCGACGCGAATGCCGGCGGTCAGGCCGAAGGTCACCGTCTCCTCTCGCCCGAGGCCGCCTACCTGGTCCTCGACATGCTGCGCGCCAACCCGCGTCCCGGCGATGAGGCGCGCCTGCAGCGCCGCTCGCGCGTGGCGTGGAAGACCGGCACCTCGTTCGGCTTCCGCGATGCGTGGGCGGTCGGCATCGCCGGTCGCTTCGTCATCGGCGTATGGGCCGGCAACTTCGACGGCACACCCAATCCCGCCTTCGTCGGCCGCGAAACCGCCGGGCCGTTGTTCTTCCGCGTCGTCGACGCGCTGCGCGCGCGCGGCGAGTCGTTCGACGTGCCGCCGCCGCCGCGCGGCGTCGTGCCGGCCGAGGTGTGCGCGCTCTCCGGCGCGCCGCCGGGCGATCACTGCCCGGGCCACAAGGATACCTGGGTGATCGCCGGCCGCTCGCCGATCGGCACCTGCAGCGTGCACCGCGAGGTGGCTATCGACCTCGCCAGCGGCCTGCGCGCCTGTCCCGACCAGGTCCAGAACGTGCGCCACGAGGTCTACGAGTTCTGGCCCTCGCATCTGCTGTCGCTCTTCCGCCGCGTCGGCATCGCGCGCCGCACGCCGCCGCCCTATGCGCCGCAGTGCGGCAGCCGCGCCGACAGCGGCCGCCCGCTGCGCATCGACTCGCCGCAGGCGCGCCTGGTCTACGCGCTGCGCGACGGCGCCCACGACGAGATCCCGTTCTCCGCCGTCGCCGACGCCGACGGCCGCCGCGTCACCTGGTTCGTCGACGACGCCTACGTCGGCCAGTCCCAACCCGGCACGACCTTCTTCTGGCCCGCGAAGCCGGGCCAGTTCGTCGTCCGCGCCGTGGATGAGCTGGGCAGAAGCGTCGCCCAGCCGCTCAAGGTCGAGCTGGTGGTTCCCCCCGTCGCCGATCCCCCCTTTGAAAAAGGGGGGCCAGGGGGGATTTCCCAATAATTCTTCGGAGACAGGCAGCGCGCTCGCGAACACATTCGCGAACGCGCCATTCGGCCTGAAAGAGCAATCTGCAAATCCCCCCGCGCCCCCCTTCTTCGAAGGGGGGATCAGACCGCGCTGCTCGCGATCACCTTCTGCAGCAGGAAGCGGTGACACCGCGTGGCGTCCTCGTCACAGTGGCACATCAACGTGACGTCGCCGGCGCGCGCCAGCTGCTTGATCAGCCGCAGGGTGAACTTCTGGCCGTGGTTCTTGATCGTCGCGTTGCCGGCGTCGGCGTTGCCGCTGTCGAACAGCTCGATCCGATAGCGGCGGCTGAACTCCGCCCAGGTGATCCTGTCACCGAGGAACCCGCGCAGCAGCCGCTCGCTCGGCCCGAGGTTGGCCATCCACACGTCGTAACGATCGGTGCTCATGCCGCGGCCGCGAAAACGCGTCGCGAGAATGCGCAGGCCATCCGACTCCTCGATTGGCGACCAGACCGATTTGGTTTTCAGCACGTTCTTCGCCTCCCCCTGACAGCCAACAGCCTGGCAGCGTAACAGCCTGGTCACGCGTCGCGCGGCAGCAGGTGAATCGCCGGCGCCTTGATCGCGGCAATCACCCGATCGCCTTCGCGCAGCGCCAGTTCCTCGCACGCTGGCCGGGTGATCAGCGCGGTGAGCGGGAAGCCGGCGTCGAGGCCGACGCGCACCAGGGCGCCCTCCCAGGTGAGGGCGGTGACGGTGGCGAGCAACTGGTTGCGGGCGCTGCTGACGCCAGGGGCGCCGGGCTGCAGGACGACGTCCTCGCCGCGCAGGCAGACGTACACCGCGGTGCCGATGTCGGGCGGCAGCACGGCGGTGAGCAGCGCCAGCCCGACGCGCACGGTGGCGAGGCCGTCGCGCTCGCCGACGATGTCGCCCACCGCGACCGTCTCCATGCCGACGATGCCGGCGACGGCGAGATCGGCCGGCTGCGAGAACACCGTGGTCACCGCGCCGCGCTGCAGCACCGCGCCGTCGCGCATGACGATCACCTCGTCGGCCAGCGCCATCACCTCGGTGCGCTCGTGCGTCACCAGCACCACCGGAATGGCGAAGCTGCGCAGCATGCGGCGCAGCTCGCCGCGCAGCGTATCGCGCAGGCCGGCATCGAGCGCCGACAGCGGCTCGTCGAGCAGCAGCAGGCGCGGGCGGCGCGCCAGGGCGCGCGCCAGCGCGACGCGCTGCTGCTGTCCACCTGAGATCTGCTGCGGGTGGCGCGCCGCCAGGCCGCTGAGCTCGAAGGTGCGCAGCAGGCTCTCGACGCGCTCGGCGCGCTCGTTCGCCGCCAGGCCGAAGCCGATGTTCTCGGCCACGCTCAGATGCGGGAAGAGCGCGTAGTCCTGGAAGACGAAGCCGACGCCGCGCTCCTGTGGCGAGCGGTGCACGCGCTGCGCGGCGTCGAACCAGGTCGCCGCGCCGCAGCGGATGCTGCCGCTCTCCGGCCGCTCGAGCCCGGCCAGGCAGCGCAGGATGGTGGTCTTGCCGCAGCCCGAGGGGCCGAACAGCACCGTCACCGAGGCGCTGTCGGCGGCGCGCTGCAGGGACGCCTGCACGGTGAAGTCGCCGCGCTGCTTGCCGAACTCCGCAGCCAATACGTCGCTCATGGCAGCCCGCCGCGGCGCCGCAGCGCGAAGACGGCGCACAACACCAGCAGTGCGAAGCCGACCAGCACCAGCGCGGTGTCGGCGGCGCGCGCGTAGTTGAGCGCCTGCACGTCGTCGTAGATCGCGATCGACAGCGTGCGGGTGACGCCGGGAATGTTGCCGCCGATCATCAGCACGACGCCGAACTCGCCGACCGTGTGCGCGAAGGTCAGCACCACGCCGGCGAGGATGCCGGGCCAGGCGAGCGGCGCGGTGACACGGCGGAAGGTGGCGAGGCGCGAGACGCCGCAGCACCAGGCGGCCTCGATCAGGCGGCGGTCGACCGCGGCAAACGCGGCGCTGAACGGTCGCACCGCAAACGGCAGATTGTAGATCACCGACGCGAGCAGGATGCCGGCGAAGGAGAACGGCAGGCGCGAGCCGGTGAGGGCTTCGAAGGCGTGCCCGAGCGGCGCCTGCGGGCTAATCGCCAGCAGCAGGTAGAAGCCGAGCACCGTCGGCGGCAGCACCAGCGGCAGCGAGGTGATCGCCTCGACCACGACTCGTCCACGCCACTGTGTGGTCGCCAGCCAGTAGGCGAGCGGCAGCCCGACGATCAGCAGCACCGCGGTAGTGCAGACCGCCAGACGCAGCGTCAGCAGCACCGCCGTCCAGTCCACGCGTCAGATCATTGCGCGTCGCGGTGCCGAGGGCGAACCGGTCGGCGCAGATTTCTCGGATCAGGCTGTTGGCCTCGAAAGCGCAGAAAGAATTCACCACAGAGGCACGGAGTCTCAGAGCAGGCTGTCGTGGCGCCGCACGCGGGCCATGCCGTCAACGCCATCAACAATGGGTTTGGACACAAGCGCCTGTCCACGCGATCCTAGTCTCTCTGTGCACTCTGTGTCTCTGTGGTGAATTCCGTTTGTCTCCTCGAGGTTAGCTGTCAGGCTGCTGGCGGTTAGGGGTTCTCTTCCGGCCTTAACAGCCTATTTGGGCACGACGACGCGACGCTTGATCTCGCGGTCGGCAAACTGCGGATACCTGGCGCGGAAGTCGGCGGTGGTGCGGTCGTAGTTGTCGGTCACCGCGTAGACCACGTCGACCTTGTCGGAGAACACGTCCCAGGCGCTGTAGCTCTGCCGGATCTCGATGTCGCCGAGGTAGACGATCTCCTCGCCCGGGATGTTGACCGCGGTGAAGGCGAAGTCGGACGACGGCGCCGGGATCGACGACGGCGTCGCGGTCTCGTGCGACATGTCGGGGTAGGCGATTGCCAGGCCGTCGTACATGCCCTCCAGCACCGACACCGCCATCAGGCCGGGCGGCTCGTAGCGATAGAGGCTCGGCCGACTCGACTCGCCGCCGAACACATAGGTGCCGGGCGGCGGAAAGGTCACCGTCGCGGTGCTGCGGTCGGCACCGCGCTCGACGCCCTCACCCGGATGGAGCTGGATGTAGAGCGGATTGTTGGTGAATGGGCCGAGCCCCGGCTCGCCCTGCGTGGTCACGACGATGCGCGCCACCGCCACCCCGCGCGACAGCTCCAGTTTGTAGTCGGCCGGCAGTTGACCGCTGACCGTCGGCGGCAGCTTGAGCCGCTCGCTGCTGCGGCTGCTGCAGCCAACCATCAGTAGCGCCCACGCCACACACATCCCCAGCAGCAGGAACACGAGCAACTGGCCGAACGAGCGGGAGCCGTGCGGGGTTCTCATGACGCCACCCGTACCCGGCTTTGCCTGCAAAGGCGACGGCTGTCTGCCGCGCACCCCAACAACCCGCCCCACACTGTTGGCGTCCGATTAACGCATCACTGGTGAGATCCCCACTTCCAGGAGCCGCCCATGATGCCTGTCGCACGCCATCTCCTTCTCGCGCTGGTCACGCTGGCCGGCGCCGGCGCGGTCGCTGCCCAGACGCGCGATCCGGCGGTGCTCGCCCTGCCGGGGCTGATCGTCGACGAAGCGCGTCTCGCACGCGATACGGCGGGTCGCGCCGTCGAACCGTCCATCCCCGGCGTGCGTCGCGCCGCCGGGCTCGACGCGGCCGCGTCGGCGCGGCTGGCCGAGTTGGAGGCGGCGCGCGCCGCCGCCGCGCGTGCCGCGCCGGGCGCCGCCTTCAGTCCGTTGCCGCCGCTGTCGGGCGACGCCGCCGCGCCGGCGCGCGTCGATTCCGGCGATCCCGATCCCGACCGCCTGTTCAGCGCGCCGCCCGCACCGGCGCCGTGAAGCGTGGAGGAAGGTCATGTCGTCCACTCATCGCCTGCCGCTCGCCGTCCTGCTCGTCGCACTCTGCGCGCCCGCCGCCCGCGCCGACACCGGCACCGCGCTCGGCGACCACCCCGGCGAGGGCGGCACGCCGTTCACCGGCCTGGCACAGGTCCCCGAGGCCAACCTGTTCACCGGCGCGCTGAGCACCGGCGTGCCGATCGAGGTGCCGCCGGGGCGCAGCGGCATGACGCCGCAGCTGACGCTGCAGCACGTCAGCGGTGGCGGGCCGTCGCCGTTCGGTCATGGCTGGGATCTGACTCTCGGACGCATCGAGCGCAGCTCGCGCTGGGGTACGCCGCGCTGCAGCGGCGGGCACACCGACGAGTTCGTGCTGGTGCTGCCCAGCGGCGCCGCCGAGCTGGTACGCGAGACGCCCAGCAGCCGCTATTACCGGCCGCGCGTCGAGCAGGCCTGGGTGCGCGCCGAGCGCATCGATGCCGAGAATCGCTGGCAGGTGGTCGACCGCAGCGGCCGCATCTACAGCTTCGGCGACGTCGACGCGGCGCGGCTCGGCAACAGCGATCCGCTCACCTTCCTCAAACAGGAAGCCGACGGGAGCTGCCGGCTGACCAGCGTCTGGGCGCTGACACGTGTCGCGGATCCGAACGGCAACGCCATCGACATCGCCTGGTCGAAGATCTTCAACACCCTGTACCCGGCGACGGTGCGCTGGGGCGGCAACCCCGCGGCCGGCATCAGCCACTTCTACACCGTGCGCTTCCTGCCCGAGTGGCGCCCGCCGACCGACCGCATCGCCAGCGCGCGGCTCGGCGTCAGTGCGCGCCTCGCCTGGCGCATCTACGGCATCGACGTCGAGACCGACCTGCCGTCCGCCGGCACCATCATCCGCAGCTACGCGTTGCAGTACCGCGACGGCGACGGCAGCGGCGCGGACGGCTACCAGTCGATGCTCGCGGCGGTCGGCGTCACCGGCCGACCGACGCAGCACTTCGTCTACACGCCGAGCGTCACCGGGCACGACGCCATCAGCCAGCCCTTCGCCAAGCCGGCGATCGCCTACGAGCGGCTGCGCGAGACCAACGACAGCCTGGAGGTGTCGCAGAGCGTGCTCGACATGAACGGCGACGGCCTGCTCGACCTGGTGCGCAGCAACGACGCGCCGGCGGCGTCCTGGGCGGTGTTCTGGGGGCGGGTCGGCGGCGATGGCAGCTTCGGCTTCGACAGCGCGCCGACCGCCTGGCAGGCGCCGGGCAACTGGACGCACCTGCGCAATGTCGACGTCGCCAGCGGCGCCTGCAACGGCAACGGCTGGCAGTGCACGCGGCTCGACACGTTCGATCTCACCGGCGACGGCATCCCCGACTTCGTCGATGCCAGCAGCGCCTCCAGCTGGACGGTGTATCCGGGTCGCGGCGTGCCGCAGTGGGGGTTCGGCCCCGGCATCGCCTGGCCGGCGCCCAACCTGCGCTACGTGCGCCGCAGTTACTTCGGCGACACCTACCAGGACGTCGTCGACGTGAACGGCGACGGCCTCGCTGACCTGGTGCGCAGCGGCGCGCCGGGCCAGACGGCGCCGTTCCAGTGGCAGGTCTATCTCAACACCGGCAGCGGCTTCGCCACCACCGCGCTGCCCCGGTTCCCCGCTCCGGTCGGCACGTTGGTCGACCATGTCGCCGGCGGGATCGGCCACGAGCTGGTCGACTTCAACGGCGACGGGTTGCCCGACCTGGTGCGCAGCGGCTCGGCGGGCGGCTTCCTCTACGACCCGCGCTGCCAGCCCAGCAGCACCGCGCTGACCTCCTGCCTGGAGGTGTACCTGAATCGCGGCGACGGCTTCGGCGAGCTGGAAGCGCCGATCCCGGTGCCGATGAGCAACGCGGTGCAGACCGCGACCGACGACGAGGAGGTCTACCAGGATCTGTTCGACGTCAACGGCGACGGGCTGCCCGATTGGCTCTACCGCCGCTACGACTTCACGCTCGGGAACTTCCAGCCGGAGTGGCGCGTGCTGCTCAACCTCGGCGGCACGCTGGAGCCGGTCACCTACGTGCCGTCCACCGTCAGTCCGCTCTACAGCGAGGCGATTCCGCCGCGCGTCTGGCCGGGCGGCGCCGGTTTCTTCCGCCGCTCCAGCGACGGCCAGAGCGTCGTCGACCTGGTCGACGTCAACGGCGACGGCCTGCTCGATCAGCTCACCACCGGCGGCCCGACCTGGTTCGTGCGCCTGCACGCCGCCGCCGAGCACCCCAACCTGCTCGGCTTGCTGGAGAATGGCCTGGGCGGCACCACCACGGTCGTCTACCGGCCCTCGACCGCGTTCGACAACAGCGGCGGCGACGCGCAGCCCGACCTGCCCTTCATCCAGTGGGTGGTCGCGCGCACGCGCCAGAACGATGGGCTCTGCACGCCGCCGGCGAGCGCCGATCCCTTCGTCGCCGGGCCGGGCCCGAACGCCAATCCCTGCATCGACGCCGGCCACGAGCTGATCGCGACGTACGACTACGAGGACGGCCGCTTCGACGCCGCGACCCGCGAGTTCCGCGGCTTCCGCCGCGTCGCGCGCTCGCTTCACGAGGGCAGCGCCGCGCCGGCGGGGTTGACGGTCAGCGTCTTCGCCCAGGACGCGCTGGTGAAGGGGCGCGTGCTGAGCGTCGACACCTACGCCGGCGACACCGCGCTGGTGCGCAACGAAACCAACCTGTGGGGCACGCGCGACGCCGGCAACGGACGCAGCCAGATCTGGCTCGCCGAACAGCGCATCGCGACGCTCGACGGTGGCGCCGCCAGCGTGCCGCTCTATGTCACCACCATCAGCGATGCGCCCGACGAGTACGGCAACATCACCCACGCGCGGCGCGAAGGGCTGTTCGGCGCCAACCGCGTCGACACCACCACCACCTACGCCAAGCCGCAGTCGGGCTCACTGGTCTACGACAAGCCGTCCGGCGTGCGGGTCGACGACGCGAGCGGGACGCTGCAGGAGGAATGGCTCTACTACGACGGCGGCACCACCAACGGCCTCGCCTTCGGCAAGATCGTCCAGGGCAACCTGAAGCGCCGTGTGCAGCGGCTCGACGCCGCGGTGGCCAACGGGCCGACGACGCGCATGGAGTATGACGCGGTCGGCAACCTGACGCGCGCGACCGACGCCAACGGCCGGGTGACCGTGACCACGTACGACAGCGTCCTGCTGCATCCGGCGACGGTGACCAACCCGCTCGGTCACGTCACCACCACCGCCTTCGACCTGCGCGTCGGCCAGCCGAGCCAGGTCACCGATCCCAACGGCGCCACCACCAGCTACGCCTACGACAGCGCCGGGCGCCGCGTCTGCGAGGCGCGCCCATACGACTCGCTCGCCACCTGTTCGCGCAGCACCGTTTATCATTTCGCCGCGGCGGCGGGGGAGCTGTCGTGGGTTGAGCACGCCGTGCGGCAGGACAACCATCCGCCGCTGTGGGTGCGGCAGTACTTCGACGGGCTCGGGCGCGCGCGCTACAGCGACACGCTGCGCGTCGTCGACGGCGCGCCGACCATGGTGCGCGGCAACGAGGTCGAGTACGACGCCGCCGGCCGCGTCGCGCTGATCCGGCAGCCGCACGTCGCCGGCAGCGCGGCGGACGGCGTCACCAGTTTCGACTATCGGCTGAACGGCGGCACCGCGCGCGATCCGCTCGGGCGCATCCATCTCACCACGGCGCCGGACCACACGACGCGGCGCTCCATCTATGCGGGCCCCACGACCAGCAGTTGGGACGAGGAGAACCAGCAGTCCGACACCGTCGTCGATGGCGTCGGCCGCGTCGTCGAGCGCCGCAGCTACGCCGACGGCAGCGTCGCGATGCGCGTCCAGCAGAGCTACGACGGCCTCGGCCGCCTGCTCGACGTGCGCCAGAATGGAACGCTGCTGAAGAGCTTCAGCTACGACGCGTTGGGGCGCAAGACGCGCATGAGCGACCTGGACTCGGGCACCTGGCGCTACGGCTACGACGCGGTCGGCAACCTGCTCTGGCAGGACGACCCGCGCGCCGGTCATCACGTCGAGCTCTGCTACGACGCCATCAATCGGCCGACGCGGCGCTGCAGCTATCCCAGCGACTTCACCACCTCCGCCGCCTGTAGCGCCGCCTGCACCGATCCCGACCCGGTGCTCATCCAGTACGACGCCGCCAGCGTGCCGTTCGGCCGCGGGCGGCGCACGCGCGTCGAGGACGGCGCGGGGACCGCCGAGGTGCTCGCCTACGATGCGCGCGGCCGCACCCTCGCCACCCGCCGCAGCATCGAGCTGGACGGCGTCGCCCGCGCGGCGCGCTTCGACTACGCCTACGACACCAACGATCGCGTGACCGCGGTGACCTACCCCGACGGCGAGGTGGTGCGTACCGAGTACGACGACGCCGGCCAGCCGATCGCGCTCTACAACACCGCCGGCACCTTCTATGTCACCGACGCGCGCTACGACCTGCGAGGCCGTCCCCTGCGGCTCGACCATGCCAACGGGCTGAGCGACCAGCGCACCTACGGCGGCGCGGCGACCCAGTACCGGCTGCAAGCGCTGCGCAGCCTCGGTCCGCGCGGCACCGCGCTCGACCTCACCTTCCCGGCCTACACCGCCCGCGGCCTGCTGCAGCGCATCGCCGATCAGCGCAACCCCAGCGGGCCGCTCAGCGACACCGTCACCTACGACTACGACGCGCTCGGCCGGCTGCGCAGCGCCGACAGCGCGCACAACCCGCTCGACCGCAGCTTCGAGTACGACGCGATGGGCAACCTGGCGCGCAACGGCGACGTCGCGCTGACCTACGGCAACCCGTCGCGCCCGCACCAGGTGACGCACGTCGCCGCCCCGGGCGGCGCCGCGACGGTGGCGCACGACGAGAACGGCAACCGCCTCGGCAAACCGGGTCAGCTCTACACCTACGACACGGCCGACCAGCTCGCCCGCGTCGACGTCGGCGGCCAGACGGTGCGCTACCTGCATGACGCCGACGGCGTGTTGGTGGGCAAGCTCGTCGACGGCAGTCCGACGCAGACGGCGCGCTACTACGATCCGCGCCTGGAGGTGGTCGGTACTCGGCAGACCAAGTGGTACTTCCTCGGCGAGCGGCGCATTGCGTCGATGACCAACGGCTACCTGTCCTGGCAGACCGCGGCGCGCGACCCGGGCGCGACGGTGTGGCTCGCCGCGGCGCCGATGAGCCGCCCGGCGCTGATCCTCGCGATCGGCGGCGCGGCGCGCTGGGTGGCCGCGGCGCTGCTGCTCGGCCTGACGACGCTGACCTTCGCCTGGCGCGGGCCGCGCCCCGCCGCCGGTGGCCGACGCGTACGACGCGGTCATGCCGTCGGCGTCGCGCTGCTCGGCGCGGTCGGCATGCTCCCCTGGCCGCTGGCGGTCGGTCCGGCGCCCGCCTGGGCCGGCGGCGGCGGTGGCGGTGGCACATCGAGCCTGCCGATCTACCATTTCCATCTCGACCATCTGGGCTCGATCCAGGCGGTGTCCGACGCCAACGGCTACCTCTTCGAACAGGTTCGCTACCAGCCCTTCGGTGGCGTCAGCGGACGCTTCAACGGCAGCGGGCAGCCGTACGTCGGCTCGAGCATGGAGGCGCCGCGCTACTTCACCGGCTACCTGACCGACCCACTGGCCGGCCTGGCGCACGCCGGGGCGCGCGTCTACGACCCCGAGCTCGGCAGCTTTCTGTCGCACGATCCCGGCAGCCAGTTCACCAGCCCGTACAGCTATGGCGGCGGCGATCCGGTCAACTGGACTGACCCCAATGGCGAGTTCTTCTTCTTCTTCCTCGCCGCGCTCTTCGTCAGTGCCTTCGCCTCCGCCGCGGTGAGCACGGTGATCGCCGCGGCGCAGGGGTTGCCGCTCAGCGCCGTCGGGCGTGCGGCAATCGGCGGCGCCATCGCCGGCGCGATCGGCGTCGGCATCGGGGTGCTCGCCACCGCCACCTCGATCGGCGCCGCCGCGCTCGCCGGCACGCTGGCGCAGAACGTCACGCTGCAGCAGGTCGGCGTCGCCCTCACCGGGGTGGCATGGCGTTCGGCCTACTCCACCACCCTCGCCAACGCCGCCGGGCAGACGGCGACCGCGGTCGGCGCGCCGCAGCCGGTCGCGCTGCTCGCGTCGGTCGCCGCCGGGTTCCTCTCGTCAGTCCAGTTCGATCAGGCGTTCGCCAACCACGTCGGCGCCGTGGCGCGCGACGTCAGCCAGCGCAGCGGCGGGATGTGCAGCACCACCGCGACGCATACCGATATCACCAGCATGGCGGCGGCGGACGCGGGGTTCAGCGACGCCGAGGCGCAGCAGATCCTGGCCGGTAGCCTGGCGGAGGATCTGAACCTGTGGGGCAACGAGGACCACTTCGACTTCTTGTCACAGCAGGCGGCCGGCGCTAACTCGCGAGCTGCCATGCTCGCGGCTGATCCGACCAACGGGCTGGGCGCCCAACGGATGTTCCAGTACACCGGCGCCGCCCTGCATCACGTGCAGGATCCTTACGCGCTCGGCCACGTCGTGCCCGGCACCAGCGCCTTCGGCGGCCCGCTCGGTGCCCCGGCGCGGTTCCTGATCCACAACCTGGCCGGCGGCGAGGTCACCTTCCGCCAGGCCTCCTACGACGCGTCGCTGCAGCTGCTGCGCGATGTGCGCGCGGCGTCGGGAGCCGCCGGGTGAGAGTCGCGGTCGCCGTCGTCGCGCTGCTGGTGAGTGGGTGCTCGCTGATGGCACGCCCCAACGCTCCATTGGAGTTCCATCGCGCCTACTGGAGCGAGGGGACGGCGCTGGCTCCCGACGACGGGGACTACGAGCTCAACGCGCTGGCGTTCTCCTCGCCGGACGAGGGCTGGGTGGTCGGCAACCGCTTCGCCCTCCACATCCAGGGCGAGCAGCTGCAGGTCGCCTTCCTCCGGCCGCGCCACCTGTCGTTCTGGGACGTGGACCTGGCGAGCGCGATCGGCGGCGCCGCCGTCGGCTATCACACCGCGGGTTGGAGCGAGGCGACCAGTGGCGCCGCGCTGCACTACGACGGCGCGTACTGGCAGCCCGACGCGGTGCCGGCCGAGCTCTTTCCGAGCTGGTGGATCCAGCGCGTCGCGGCGGTGCCGGACGGCGCCGATCGCGCCATCGGCGCGGTCTTCGCGAATCCGCGCGAGGCGCAGATCGTGCCGATTCCCTCCGCTGTCGAGAAGCACCTGCTGCGCCGCGCCGCCGGCGGTTGGACGGTGGATCCGGCGGCGACCGATGCCGCCTGGCGGCCCAACGATCTGTGCACCACCGCCGCCGGCGAGACGTGGATGGTCGGCGCGACGCAGCGCGGTGGCCGCCGCTTCGAGGCGCTGGCGGCGCGTGCCAGCGGCGACACCTGGGTGGTCGAGCCGCTCCCACCGTTGGGTGGCGACGCCGCCACCTTGTCGCGCGTCGTCTGCCCCCCTGCCGGCGGCATCGTCGCGCTCGGCGGCGTGCGGCATGAGGGCGTACCGCGGATCGAGCTGGTGTTGTTGCGCTTCACCGATCACTGGCAGCGCATCGCGCTCCCCGACGATGGGGTCACCGCGGACGCGGTCATTGCCGCGCTGTCGGTCGACGACGTGTGGTTGGCGCAGGCGTGCCTGACGCCCGCCGCCTGCCAGACGCGCGCGCTGCACTGGCACAACGGCCAGTGGAGCGCGCTGGCCGCGCCGCTGCTGCCGAGCGGTCGCGCCAGCGGTTACAGCTTCGCCGACATGCAGTTCGTCGCACCCGACGAAGGCTGGGCGGTGGCGAACGACTATGGTGGTGGCGGGCTCACGCGCGGCCTGCTCTTCCACTACCGCAACGGCACGTGGCGCGTCCGCAGTTGGAACTGGCACTTCTGGAATCAGCCCGGATTCGGCTGGTTCGGTGACTGAGCGCGGCGCGCGCCCCGCCACTGAACCGAGCGCCGCTCCGGCCATCACATGCGGCGCGCGCCGGGCGCGCGCCCGCCACGGGAGGAGTGCGTCATGACCCGATACACCTGCGGCCTCGCCGCGACCACGCTGCTCGTCGGCCTCGCCGCCCTGTCGGCCCCGGCGCTCGCCGAGCGCACGCGCGGCACCGACCCCGCCCCCCGCAGCCTGCGCGGCAACGGCAACTGGCAGCGCGATGGCCGCACCGCGCAGCGCTGGGACATCGATGTGACGCGGCGCGACGACGACAGCATCGAGGGTCGCGTCACGCTCAGCGGCTCGCCGCTGCTGCGCAGCGGCACGCTGCGCGGCCGCCTCGACGGCCGCCGCGTCGCCGGCAGCGTCTGCGACGACAACGGCATGCAGGCTGCCACCTTCGTCGGCGTGGTGACGCCGAGCGGCGTCTGGCAGGGCACCTACCAGGACCGCACCGGTGAAGTCGGCCGCTGGAGCTGGGACGGCGCACCGCCGACTCGGTGATGCACGTGGCCGGGGCCGCGGATCCGTCGATGCTGGGGGATCGGGGTTGGGGACGGTCAAGAACCTACCCAGCCCGATCCCCAAGCCCCGAGCCGCGCTCCTCGTCCGCTCTCGCGCTCGCCGCGCTCAGCGCCGCACTGCTGCTCGCCGCCGCGCCGCCGGCGGGCATCCCGCTGCTCGCGTTCGTCGCACTGATGCCGTTGCTCGTCGTGGTGCGGCGCACGCGCAGCGGCGTCGCCGCTGCGGCGCTCGGCTGGCTGACCGGCGCGCTGTTCTATGCCGGACTGCTTCCGTGGCTGGTCCCGACGCTGATGCGCATGCAGGACATCGGCGCCACGGCGGCGGCGGCGCTGTTCGGGCTCTTCGTTGCGTACCACGCCGGACAGTTTGCCCTCGCGGCGCTGGCCATGTCGGCGGTCGGTTCGCGCCCCGGCGCGGTGCGCGCCGCACTCACCGTGGCCGCAGCCTGGGTGGTGGTGGAGTGGGCCTACCCGCAGGTGCTGCCCTGGTCGCTCGGCGCGCTGCTCGGACCGCAACGCACGCTGCGACAGGCCGCGGATCTCGCCGGCGTGCACGGGCTGGCGGCGTCGATCGTCGCCGTCAACGTCCTGCTGGCGTTCGGTGCGCGTCGCGTCGGGGTGTCGCTGATCGCCGCGCTGCTTGGGTACGGCCTGCTACGACAGCCGTCGCCGGCCGACGGTCATCTGCGCGTAGGCGTCATCCAGGCTGCGACTCCCGCGCTGCGGCACGACCCCGACGCCGCCAACGCGGTGGCGTGGCGCAGCTACGCGGCGCGCAGCGCGGGGCTGGCGCGCCGCGTCGATCTGCTGCTCTGGCCGGAGGGCGTGCTGCGCGCCGACCTCGGCAACGGCGGCGGCTATCGCCGCGACGCCGAGCAACTCGCTGCGGCGCTGCAGCGGCCGCTGCTGCTCGGCGCGCTCGGCCAGGGCGGCAACGGGCGCGAGACCAACGTCATCTACGCGTTCGCGCCGCGCCTCCTCGGGCGCTACGCCAAACATGCGCTGGTGCCGTTCGGCGAGTCGGTTCCCACCGACTGGTGGCCGCTCGACCGCTGGCGCACGACGGGCGCCTTTGCGCCGGCGGCGGCGAATGGTCCGCTGCGTCTGACCGGCGGCGCCGTGGCGGTGGCGGTGTGCTTCGAGGCGCTTCGCGGCGACGATCTCGCGGCACAGGTCGCGGCCGGCGCCGGATGGTTGCTCAATCCGTCCGACGACAGTTGGTTCGCCAGTCCGCGCGCCGCCGCGCAGCACCTGGAGATGACGCGGCTGCGTGCGGTCGAGACCCGCCGCTGGTTGGTCCGCGTCTCGCACTCCGGTGCCAGTGCGGTCATCGACCCGGGCGGTGAGATCGTCGCGGCATTGCCCTACGGGGCCGCCGGCGAATTGGTCGCGCGCATTGCGCCGCTCCACCAGCTGACACCGTTCACGCGTTGGGGAGATACCCCGCTGCTGCTCGCGTCCGCTGCCGTCCTGCTCGGCAGTGTGGGTCGCGCGGGGCGGCCGTTCGGCCGCCCCGCGCTCGCTGTTCACGCCAGATCGAACAACAGCACCTCGGCGTCGCTGTCGGCGTGCAGCGCCACCGCGCTCTCGTCGCTCAGCGCCGCGCCGTCGCCGGCATGCAGGACCTGACCGTTCACCTGCACGTCGCCGCGCGCCACCTGCAGCCAGGCGTGGCGGCCGGCGGCGAGCGTGTGCGACGCATCGGATCCCGCCTTCAGGCGACCGGCCCACAGCTCGGCCGCCTGATGGATCGTGACCGAGCCGTCGCGGCCGTCCGGCGACGCGAGCAGCCGCAATCCGCCGGTGCCGTCGAGCGGCACCGTCTTCTGTTCGTAGCTCGGCTCCAGGCCGGCGCGTTCCGGCAGGATCCAGATCTGCAGCAGATGTACCGGCTCGGACGTCGAGGCGTTGAACTCGCTGTGGCGGATGCCGGTCCCGGCCGTCATGCGCTGCACCTCACCGGGTCGGATGACCGAGCCGGTGCCGAGGCTGTCGCGGTGCTGCAGCGCGCCGTCGAGCACCCAGGTGACGATCTCCATGTCGCGGTGCGGGTGGGTGGCGAAGCCGCCACCGGGAGCGACGACGTCCTCGTTGATCGCTCGCAACGCGCGAAATCCCATGTGCCGCGGATCGTGGTACTCGCCGAACGAGAAGCTGTGCCGGCTGTCGAGCCAGTCGATGCGAACATGGCCGCGCTCGGCGGCGGGGCGAATGGTGAGCATGTGACCTCCTGTTGGCTGCCATGATGCGCGCGCGGCGCGCCATGATAAGCCCCCTGGCCGGAAGCAGACTGTTTCCGCACACGCACAATGGCGCGCCGTCTCGAGACCGCAACCGGCCTGCTGGTGTTCGCCAGCGTCGCCGAGCTGGGCAGCTTCTCAGCCGCGGCGCAGGCGCTCGGCCTGTCGAAGTCGGCGGTGAGCAAACAGGTGAGCCAGCTGGAGACGCGCCTCGGCGCGCGGCTGCTGCAGCGCACGACGCGCCGACTCAGCCTGACCGAGGCCGGGCGCGCGCTGCTGGCGCGCGGCCAGCGCGTTGCCGCCGAGCTCGACGGCGTCGAGGCCGACCTCGGCGCGGCGGTCGGTCCGCCCCGCGGCCTGCTGCGGCTGAGCGCGCCGATGTCGTTCGGGCAGCGCCACGTCGCGCCGCGCTTGCCGGCGTTTCTCGCCGCGTACCCCGGTGTGCAGGTCGAGCTCGATCTCACCGATCGCGTCGTCGACCTGATCGGCGAGCGCTTCGATGCCGCGGTGCGGGTCGGCCGCCTGCCCGACTCGACCCTGGTCGCGCGCCGCCTGGCGCCGGCGCGCCGCGTGGTCTGCGCCGCGCCCGCCTATCTCGCCACGCATGGCGTACCGCGCACCCCGGCGGCGCTGCGCCAGCACGCCTGTCTCGACTACACCTACCTGGCCGCGCCCGGCGGCTGGCCATTCGCCAGCGGCGGTCGCACCCGCCGCGTCGCGGTGCAGGGACCGCTCAGCAGCAACAACGGCGAGGCGCTGCGCGAGGCCGCGCTCGCCGGCCTCGGCATCGCCCTGTTGCCGACGTTCATCGTCGGCGACGACCTGCGCGCCGGGCGCCTGCGCGCGCTGCTCACCGCTTACGAATGCTGGGACGCGGCGATCTTCGTCGTCTACCCGCCGACGCGCCACGTCGCCGCGAAGCTGCGCGCCTTCGTCGACTTCCTCGCCGCGCACTGCGGACCGCATCCGCCATGGGACGTCGGCTTGAAAGATGCGCAGCGGGGCTGAGCGCCGATCGGCTTTACCCGGCAGATCACTTGAGACCCGCATCCGGTGTTTCCCCCGCGGTGCGGGGAAGGAATCGTCGCGCGGCGCCGATCGAGGAGTCGACCGCAACGCCAGAGCCAGCCGCGGCGGTCCTGGTGAATCGGCACGTTGACAAGCCGCGCCGCGAGCCCCTATCCCGACTGCGTGAGGCGCAGGCGCAGGCGCGCGCGTGCGATGACGGTCGCCGCGCTGTTGGTGGTCGCCGGATGTCGCGCCGACCGGCCCGCGGCGGTGACGCCGCCGCGGTTGCCGCCGGGCGATGCCGGCCGCGTGCTCGCCCGCGCGATCGAGGCGGCGGGCGGCTGGGACCGCTGGCAGAGCCGGCGCGACGTGACCTACGTGAGCATGCTGACGATCGTCGACCCGTCGCGCGAGGTGACCTCGGACAGCATCGGGTGGTTCGCCGCGCCGCTGCACGACGGTGCGCGCGCGCGCATGGATTCGATCGGTCTGCCCAACGAGGTGCGTTTCGGCATCGATGCCGCCGAGACCTGGATTGTCAGCGACGGCGAGCCGATCACCGCGCCGGGCCAGTTGGCGCTGACGCGCTTCGACCTGGTGAGCAGCCTGTTCTGGTTCTCGCTGCCGTTTGGCCTGGTCGAGCTGCCGGCGACGCTCACCTACGCCGGCGGTGAGAACTCACCCGACGGCGCGCGCTGGGAAAAGCTGCGCGTCGAGTTCGACCAGCCCCATCCCGGCGTGCCGGGCAAGTGGTTCGTGCTCTACATCGACCAGGAGAGCGGGCTCATCGACCACGTGCACGCCAAGCTGTCGGCGCCCTTCCTGCGCCACGAGCTGTGGGTCGGGCAGTGGCTGCACTACCGCGACTGGGACGGCATCAAGAAGGAGCGGCAGCGCAAGTTCTTTCCCGCCAACGACGCCGGCGACATCGTCGGCGCGCTGGTCGCCGAGCAGTTCGTCGAGCACGTGCGCTTCAACAACGGCCTGACGCCGCACTACTTCCGCAAGCCCGCCGAGGTGCCGCCGCCCGCTGCGCCGCCGCCCGGGAACGGCCACGGCTGGTCCCCGGTTGCCCTTCCCCCCTCCGAAGAAGGGGGGCGAGGGGGGATTTTCCAATCGAGGATCGCATGGTGACGCACGTGACGCTGCCGCCCGCTGCCGCGCCGGCGCGCGCGGTGGTCGAGCGCCTGCGCGCCGCCGGACACGTCGCCTACCTCGCCGGTGGCTGCGTGCGCGACGCGCTGCGCGGCGTCGCGCCGCAGGACTACGACGTCGCCAGCGACGCCAGCGTCGAGATCGTGCAGCGCCTGTTTCCGCGCACGGTCCCGGTCGGCGCGCGTTTCGGCGTCGTGCTGGTGTTGATCGACGGCACGCCGGTGGAGGTAGCGGCCTTCCGCGCCGACGCCGAGTACGCCGATGGCCGCCGGCCGGTCGCGGTGCGCCCGGCGACCCCGCAGGAAGATGCGCAGCGGCGCGACTTCACCATCAACGGGATGTTCCTCGACCCGACCGACGGCCGGGTGCTCGACTTCGTCGGCGGCCAGGCCGACCTCGCCGACGGTATCGTGCGGGCGATCGGCGACCCGGCGGCGCGCTTCGCCGAGGACCACCTGCGCCTGCTGCGTGCCGTGCGCTTCGCAGCGCGCTTCGACTACGCGATCGAGCCGGCCACCTTCGCCGCCATGCAGGCCGGCGCGGCATCGATCACCGCCATCGCCTGGGAGCGCATCGGGGACGAGATCGTGCGCATCCTCACCGAGGGCGCGGCACGGCGCGGCTTCGAGCTGCTCGACCAGAGTGGCCTGCTGGCGCAGGTGCTGCCCGAGATCAGCGCCATGCACGGCGTCGCGCAGTCGCCCGATCATCACCCCGAGGGCGACGTCTTCGTCCACACGCTGCGCCTGCTGGAGCAGCTCCCGTCCGGCAACGAGACGCTGGCCCTCGGCGCATTGCTGCACGACGTCGCCAAGCCGCTCTGCGCCGGCCGCCATCCCGACGGACGCATCACTTTCTACGGCCATCCCGAGGTCGGCGCCGACCTGGCGGTGACGATCTGCCAGCGGCTGAAGCGCAGCCGTGACACCTGGGAGCGGGTCGACTACCTGGTGCGCAACCACCTGCGCCACGTCGCGGCGCCGCAGATGCGGCGCAGCACGCTGCGCCGCTTCCTCGCCGAGGATGGGATCGACGAGCTGTTGGAGCTGACCCGCATCGACGCGCTCGCCTCGTCCGGCGACCTCTCCGCCTACGAGTTCTGTCGGCGCGCGCTGGCGAGCTTCACCGCCGAGCCGGTCAAGCCGCCGCCGCTGCTGCGCGGGCGCGACCTGCTGGTGCTCGGCTACCCGCGCGGCCCGCTCTACGCCCGCATCCTCAACGCGGTGGAGGAGAAGCAGTTGGAGGGCGAGCTGCAGTCACCCGAGCAGGCGGTCGATTGGGTGCGCGGCGCGTTCCCGTTGTGAGCGGCGCGGGGTGGGCGCCACCGCGGTGAGCGACATCCAGTCGCATCGGGAGCGTAGGGGCGCGGCTGGCCGCGCCCCTACGGGCGCAGCGCGTGCCGATTGCGCGGCCGCGGGCGCGCCTCTGCCCGGTCAGATCCGCCAGCTGAACTCGCGCACCAGAAAGCCGGCGCGGCGGCGTGACGTTTCGTCCAGGTCGCCGTCCCACTGCCAGCGCCGCAGGATCGCGATCGCCTCCGCGCAGCGTCCGCGCTCCGCGCCGTGATGGAGTACCGCCTCGAGCTCGTCGATGACTCGGTTGGCATCCACGTTCGCCGCCATCCCAGCACCTCCTCCACAACCAGCGCGAGTCTACGCCCGGGGCGCGGCGGGTACCACCCCCTAAATCGTGCCATCCGGCGGCGGGCCGGACCCGGCGCCCCGCGTGGAAACTGGTCTGCGTGCAGGGTAGAACCCTGCGCTCATGGATCCCGCGGACCTCGCCCGCGATACGGCGGTCACCAGGCTCACGGTCGCTCCCGGCTGGTATACCGCGGAGTTGTCGTCCGCCTGGGACTTCCGCACCCCCTCCGGCGGCGCGCTGATGACCGTCGCCATGCGCGCCATGCAGCAGGAGCTCGGCGACCCCGACCTGCGGCCGCTGTCGGCCAACACCCATTTCTGCTCGCCGGTGCCGGCCGGGCCGCTGGAGGTGCGAGTCGAGGTGCTGCGCCACGGCGGCGTCGCCGCGCAGGTGCGCGCGGCGCTCTCCTCGACCACCATGCCCGGCCCGGGGCTGGAGGTGAGCGCCACGTTCGCCCGCCATCGCGACGGCATCGACGTGATCGACACCACGCCGCCGGCGGTGCCGCCGCCCGACGCGTGCCCGTCGTTCGACCAGGTGCCGATCATCGTCGGTCGCGAGCGGCCGCGCTTCTTCGCCAACCTGGAGTCGCGCCTGGCGTTCGGCCACCCCTGGTGGGAGCCGGGCTGGCAGGCCGGGGCGGCGCGCATCGGTCGCTGGTTCCGCTACCGCGTGCCGCAGCACCTCCCCGACGGCCGCTTCGACCCGCTCGCCCTGCCGCCGCTGGCCGACACCATGCCGCCGGCGCTGATCCAGAAACTCGGCCCCGATCACGAACCGTTCTTCGCGCCCAGCCTCGACCTCACCGTGCACTTCCTCGAGGACACGACCGCGGAGTGGATGCTGACCAGCGTGCACGCGCGCCGCGCCCGCGCCGGCTACGCGACCGCCGATGTCGAGATCTGGGACGACCGCGGCACCCTGGTCGCCTATGCGACACAGATGATGCTGCTGCGCCGCGTTCCGGATCGAACCGTCCCGCACCTCTGAGCGACTGCCCGCGTTCGCATGCCCGTGCTCGATCTTCGCCTCTCGGTCGTCATCCCGGCCTACAACGAGGCGCGCCGCCTGCCGAACACGCTGCGCGAGGTGTCGGCCTACCTGGGCCGGCAGAGCTTCGCGTCGGAGATCGTCGTCGTCGACGACGGCTCGACCGACGAGACGGCGCAGATCGTGCGCGACTGGCCGGCGGCGCCGGTGGCGCTGCGCCTGGTGTCCCACTCCGATGGGCGCAACCATGGCAAAGGCGCCGCGGTGCGGCTCGGCTTTCGCGAGGCGACCGGGCGCGTGCGCGTCTTCATGGACGCCGACAACTCGACCACCATCGATCACATCGAGCGCTTCTGGCCCTACTTCGATCAGGGCTACGACGCCGTCATCGGCTCGCGCGACGTGAGCGGCGCCAACGTCGTGATCCCGCAGGCCTGGTACAAGGAGCTCGGGGGCAAGGTGGGCAACCTGATCATCCGCCTGCTCGCGGTGCCCGGTATCTTCGACACGCAGGCCGGCTTCAAAGCCTTCAGCGCCCGCTGCCTGGAGGAGATCCTGCCGCGCATGACCATCGACCGCTGGGGCTTCGATGTCGAGTTGCTGGTCGCGGCGCGCTGCCGTGGCTTCAAGGTGAAGGAAGTGCCGATCATCTGGCGCAACGACTCCGCCAGCAGCGTGCCCGCCACCGCGTATCTGCAGGTGCTCGGCGAGGTGTGGCGCGTGCGCAAGCAACGCGCCGCGGGCTGGTACGTGCGCTGAAGCAGGCTGCCCGGATCGGGGTGGGGAACGATCGGGTTCAAAGAGCGGCCTTTGCACCCCAGCACGCCGAGGCGACGCGTGAACCAGGTCCGTCGCCTGGTCGCCTGGCTGCTGCCGGACCAGCCAGAAGCGATGGGACTGCTCTGGCGCTGATGCCTGCACGCCGAGGGGCCGCGCGGAATGCCTAAAAGATCGCCAGCGGCCTCGGGCGCGATCCCGCCGTGCGCCGTTTCCTGCTGCGCCGCCAAGCGTTCTCTTCCCGCTGGGCAAGGCTGACGACGCGGCGATGAGTCTGCCCGACCGATTGCAGCGAACCGGATGTCTTCACGCTTCGCGTTGCTGCCCCCGCCGACCGGTGGCGAGAATCTTCTCCAAACCGAAGGGATCTCGATCCTTCAGCTTGCCCTTCAACACGAACTCCTCGATTCGATCCAGGACCCGCTGCACGCCTTCTCGATCCTGGACGGGCTCCCGAGTAAGCGTTTCAGCGAACAGGTACGCAACTGGATAGTCCGTGTCGCGGTCGATGACGTTGGATTTGGGTTCGGTGATGAGTTCAATAACCTTCGATTCGATCATCTGCAGCTTGGCGGGCGCGAGTCCCGCCCGCTTGGAAAGCGCGAGCAGATTAGCGTAGCCACGCGGGGTGAGGGTGTCGCCGTCCATCAGCGCGGTGGATAACTCGTCGATCTTGTCCTTTTCCTGTTTCCCCTGAACAGCGCGCGCAAAGCCGGTCAGTCCGTCATCTTCGTCCTGCGCTTCGGTCAAGAAGTTCTCGTCGAGACTGCGAGATGCCACCTCGAACATCTGCTGATCTCCGGTGCGAGCCGCTGAAATCAGCACTTCGCGCGCGTTCTCGAGTTGCGTCAGCGCGTCCAGCCGGGGGTCCACGAGAATCTTCGCTGCCTCAAGGCGCTCCTTCTCCGCAAACTGGCCGCTTGCGGTGAGCAGCGGATCCAAAACGATGCGGCAGGATTCCGGCGACGAAGACTGCAGAATCTCGCGCGCCAAGCCGACCGCTGCGGTGTACTCTCGCCGCTTCATCACTCGGAGCACGTTGAGCTGCGTTTCGGGGCTGAGAGAGTCGTTCGCATCGGCATGTTCGCGATCGACGGGTATGTCTTCGACTACGCGAGACTTCTCTCGCCCGCGATCTGCCACGGCTTGCAGGGCCGATGTGCGTGCGTCGGAGATGTCCTTGAGGACCTGTGCCGCTCGTTCCGAGATGCGCCTGGAGTGCTCTGCCGACTCCGTTTGTACGCGAAGCCCCTTCTCCTCGATCCGAGCCTCTATCGTCTTTGTCTGTTCCTCAAGCTGCCGATCAACCGTCCGCAAGTGATCGTTGAGGGCATTGTTGAACTCGTTCAGCTGCTGCATGCCCAACGCCGCAACCTTCGCTTGAAATTTGTCCGCCTCATCGCGCACCGATTCGATGTCTTTGCGGATCGAGGCCAATCGTTGGTCGAGCATCGACGAGACGACGTTCTCAGCCGTCGCGCGGGCCGTCCGCTCTGAGTAGATGGAGATTGAGGTGACGCCGACCAGGCTCAGTCCACCGAGCAGCAGCCCGCCGATCGCAAGAATTGAGCGGATCCGGTTGTTGACCTGATCGTTGATGAGAGCGGCGACCTCACCGCTGTCCTTCAACCGGCTGAGAACCTGTAGGTAAATCGAATCAGTCAACTTCAGGCGGTCGCGGTCCTCGATGTCCTTCACGACAGCGGTGCGGATCTGTTCCACGACTTGCAAGGATTCGGCGATCCGAGTGAACGAGATCTGATCGGATTCAGGCATCGGCTCCTCCGCTTTGCGAATCGACGTCCACACCGGCGTAGCTCGCCTTGGCTGCCGAAGGATATTGGGGCTATCCCGTACGAGAGCCCAACGGCGGCCGACTGTGCAGGTGGACCGCGTTACGGGAGCGACGCTGCCAGAAGGATGCGCTCGTACACCGCGCGGATGGCGGCGGTGTGGCGGCGGTAGTCCTCGAGCAGGGCGCGGCGGGCGCCGCCGGCGCGCTGCGGCGAGGAGTAGCCGAGGCGGTGGGCGAGCGCGTCGAGATCCCCGCGCTCCTCGTCGAGATCGGAGATCGAGCGGTTCTCGATCACGCGCAGGCGGCTGGAGAGGCGCTGCAGGAAATCCCAGCCGGCGCGCAGCGGCGCGGCGTCGTCCGCCGCCAGCAGCGCGCACTGCTGCAAGCGGCCGAGCTGCGTGGTCAGGCGATCCACCTGCAACAGCTCCGGATGCGCGGCGCCGTGGAGCAGTTGCAGGTACTGCACCACCGACTCCACATCGAGCAGGCCGCCGCGTCCGAGCTTGAAGTCGCGCCGCCCGGGGCCTTCGCCGGCGAGCTCGACCTCCATGCGCTGGCGGACGCGGTGGATCTCCTCGGCCGCCGTGGGGGGCAGCGGCCGCAGCAGGATGCCGCGCCGCAGCGTGTCGAACGCCTCGCCGAGGCGCGCGCCGCCGGTCACCGGGCGGGCGCGCAGCAGCGCCTGGCGCTCCCAGGTCTGTGCGCTGCCGGCGTGGTAGCGGGCGAAGCTGGCCAGCGAGGTGACCAGCAGGCCCTGGTTGCCGGACGGCCGCAGGCGCGCGTCGATCTGGTAGCAGGCGCCGCAGCGGGTGCGCGTCTGCAGCGCCCAGATGAGTTTCTGCGCCAGGCGGGCGTAGTGTTCCTGCGCCTCGAGCAACGCCTGGTCGTCGGCGTCGCGCACGTCGTAGAGGAAGATGACGTCGAGATCGCTGCCGTAGGTCAGCTCGCGGCTGGCGAGCTTGCCCATGCCGACGACGAGAAACTCGCCGTGCGCGGCCGCCGCCGGTGCCGGGCCGCGGCGCGCGAGCTCGACGCGCGCCAGCTCGAGGGCGGCGTCGAGGCACACCTCGGCCAGATCGGTGAGGCCGGTCTCGGCGTCGTCGAGCGTGATCTTGCCGGTGAGGTCGAGCAGCCCGATGTTGACCAGCTCGCGATGGTGCAGCAGGCGTAGCGCGTCGAGCGCCGATTCGGTGTCGTCGTTGCCGCGCTCCGCCGCGACGTCGGCGCGCAACTCGGCGAGCACCGCGCGCAGCGCGTCCGGCGCCAGCACCAGCACGTTGGGATCGCTGAAGATCGGCTCGATCAGCCGCGGATGGGCGGCGAGGATGCCGGAGAGGTACTCCGAGGCGGCGAACACCGCGGTGAGGCGCTCGACCAGCTCCGGGCGGTCGAGCAGCAGGCCATAGTAGAAGGTCCGCGCGCCGACGCCGGCGATGAAGCGGTCGAGGTTGTTGAGCGCCCGCTCGGTGTCGGGCACCGCGCCGAGGGCGCGCGCGAAGGCGGCGGCGAGCAACTCGATCTGACTGCGTGTCGCCGGCTGCGCGAGCAGCTGCGGCACCTGGCGCTGAAAGAGATCGAGCAGGCGCTGCACGTCGTCGTCGGCGAACAGCGCGCCGAAGGCGGCCTCGACGCGGACGCGGTGCGCGTCGAGCGCGGCGCGGAACGCCGCCGCCGGGTCCGCGTCGGCGCCAAGGCCGAGGGCGCGGCCGAGTCGCGCCAGGCCGGCGTCGTCGGCCGGCAGGCGATGCGTCTGGCGCTCCGCTTCCATCTGCAGGCGGTTCTCGGTGCGGCGCAGGAAGGCGTAGGCGTCGAGCAGCGCGAGCGCCTCGTCGCGCGGCAGCACGCCGACCTCGGCGAGCGCCGTCAGCGCCTGCTGCGTCGAGCGCGTGCGCACCTGCGGAATGCGCCCGCCATGCAGCAGCTGCAGCGCCTGAGCGACGAACTCGATGTCGCGGATGCCGCCGCGGCCGACCTTGACGTTGAACGTCCCGCCGGCGCGCTCGCTCTCCTGTTCGACGCGTTCCTTCATCGCGCGGATCGCGGCGACCGAGGCGAAGTCCATGCTCGAACGGTAGAGGATCGGATCGAGCCCGCGGATCACCTGCCAGCCGAAGGCGCGGTCGCCGGCCACCGGGCGCGCCTTCATGAAGGCGGACTTCTCCCAGGTCGCCGCCCAGGCGTCGTAGTAGTGGGTCAGCATCTCGGCCGGCACGACCAGCGGGCCGGACTGGCCCTCGGGGCGCAGGTCGAGGTCGATGCGGTACAGGAAGCCGGCGCCGGTGGTGGTGGTCGCCAGGCGCGCCAACTCCTTGACGACGCGGCCGTAGTACTCGTCGGGTGACAGTCCGCCCGGGCCGTCCTCGGCCGCCAGGCTCTCGCGCACATAGATGAGGTCGACGTCGGAGGAGTAGTTGAGCTCCTCGCCGCCGAGCTTGCCGAGGCCGAGCACGGTGAAGCGCGGCGATACCGCGTTGCCCTCCACCCCGGTCCAGAACGGTGGCCCGACCTGCAGGGCGACGCGCGCCAGGGCGCGGCGCAGGGCCGCGTCGAGCAACGCGTCGGCGAGGTGCGAGAGCTCGCCCAGCAGCGCGGCGGTGGCGGCGTGGTCGTCCGGCGCGCTCCACAGGTCGCGCACGGTGATGCGCGCCAGTTCGTAATACTTGAACGCCCGCAACGCATCGGCCGCGTCGGCATCGGCAACCTCGCGCAGCGCCTCGGCGAGCCGCGCGACGTACGCGGCGCCTTCGCGCGGCGCGCGCAGATCGTCGGTCGACAGACGCGCCAGCCAATCGGGATGGCGGGCGAGGTGCGGAAC
This sequence comes from Deltaproteobacteria bacterium, assembly GCA_033764095.1. GTDB lineage: Bacteria > Desulfobacterota > Binatia > HRBIN30 > CADEER01 > JBDTMT01. The sequence continues at coordinate 29,432 of JANRJF010000362.1, forward strand.
CAGGAAGGGGGCCGCCCCGGCGAGCGCGACCGCCAGCCGCGTCGCCAGCTCCGCGTCGTGCGGCGCCGGATCGGCGGCGGCCAGCAACTCGGGCGCCAGGGCGGCGGCGCGGTGCGGGTCGGCGGCGGTCGGCAGCCAACCCGCCAGCAGCGCGTCTCGGTCGTGAGCGGCCATACCACTTCCTAACCCGATCGGGGCGGCAAGTAGAGCGGAAGACACGCACGGCCGGCGCGGCGCGAGGCTGATTGCAACGATTGGGGCGATGTCGTGTGATGGCGCCAGGGGGCGAGCCTGGGGGGCGACGGCTCGGCGCTGGCATCACCACGACAAGGGGGACGGCGGCTCATGCGATGGATGGTTGCGTGCCTGGCAATGCTGTGGCTGGCGGGGTGCGGCGACGCGGGCGGCGCGTCGCCCGCGGCGGCCGGCGCGGATCGGCAGG
>JANRJF010000363.1:0-2423 GCA_033764095.1 Deltaproteobacteria bacterium
GAGATCCTGCTCAGCACCCCGTCGGAGACCTACGCCCGCATCGACCGCCTGGCGCTGGAGTACCACGACTGGATCACCGACCATCACCACGACGAGCTGGTGCGGCGCCTCACCGCCGAGGGCTTCACCGTCACCACGCGCGATCACCTGGCGTCGAAGACGGGGTACGTGTTCGCGAGGAGAACTGCGTGACCGGTGACCGGTGATCAGTCACCAGTCACCGGTAAGAACTGAGTGTCAGGCCGTTTCTTCTACCGGTCACTGGTCACCGGTCACGCCGTTGCTCAAGTGGCCGCGTACTCGAAGAACCCATTCCGCTTGATGTCCTCCGCGACGCCGTCGGGGACCATGGCCTCCCAGCTCGGGTCGCGGCTGCGGATGCGCTTCAGCACGTCGCGCGAGAAGATGCGCAGGTACTCCGGGTGGAAGGAGTCGAGCGCCTCGATGCAGCCGCGCTCGACGAGGAATTCGAACAGCTTGCGCAGACCGGGGGCGACGGCGAGCGTGTCGACCGTGGTGACGGCGCCGCTCGCCTGGTCGAGCAGCGGGTAGACGAAGATGCGCAGGTCGTTCTTGAACAGGCGGCCGAACGACTCGAGGATGCCGCCGTCGAGATCGCCGTAGAACTGCTCGTCGAACAGCTCGCGCAGGCTGCCGGCGCCCATCACCACGCCGATCTTCTGCGAGGTGTTGCGCGCCAGGTAGGCGGCGAGCCGGTAGTACTGGAAGTAGTCGGAGATCAGCACCGTCATGCCGCAGGCGGCGAGCACGTCGGCGCGGGCGAGGAAATCGTGCGTGTCGATCGCCCGCCCGGCGCCGGCGGTCGCCTGCAGGTTGCGCATGGTGATCTCCATCAGTGGCACCACCTGCGCGCCGTCGACGTCCGGCATGCGGCTGAACTGCGCCAGCGCCGACTCCAGCATGTCGACGTTGACGTGCGTCACCGGCCGGAAGCTGCCGCGCTCGACCAGCACCGGCTTCTTGTAGAGCACCTCGGAGGGCTGCAGCACGGCGCCGTCGGCGGCGAACATCGCCGCGCCGGTCAGGCCGAGCTGCACCAGCGTCAGGCTCATGACGCGGTTGTCGACGTGGCGGAACTCGATGCCGGTGAACTCGATCATGTCGATCTCGATGCGATCGACGGTGAGGCCGTCGAGCAGCGACTCGATCACTTCCTCGGGCTCATGGAAGAGGAAGCAGGCGGCGTAGATCAGGTTGACGCCGACGATGCCGAGCGCCTCCTGCTGCGCCTCCTTTTCCCTGTCGAGCAGGTTGAGGTGCAGGATGATCTGGCTGTCGGCGTCGCGCGGGTGCGACTGGAAGGTGATGCCGAGCCAGCCGTGGCACTGGCTGGAGCCGCTGAAGCTGGCGGCCTTGACGGTGTTGGCGAAGGCGAAGAAGGCGGTGTTGTTGCCGCGCCGCTCGCGCAGCCGTTCCAGATTGAGGGTGTGCTCGTGCTCGAGCATGCCCTCCAGCCGCTGCCGGCAGACGTAGCGGTCGGCCTTGCCGTAGATCGCGTCGCTGACCGTCATGTCGTAGGCCGAGATGCTCTTGGCGATCGTCCCGGCGGCGGCGCCGGCGCGGAAGAACCAGCGCACCACTTCCTGGCCGGCGCCGATCTCGGCGAAGGTGCCGTAGCGGCGCGGGTCGAGGTTGACGGCGAGAGCCTTCTGCAGCGTGTCGGTCGGGCGCGGCGCGGGCATGCGGGATAGGTGCCAGCCGCCCGGCCACCCCCCGCGCTTGGGCGGCCCGCGCCAGCGGCGGCGCGGCTGCCGCCGGGGTGGGCAGGGGTTGGCTAAGAACTGAGCAGGTCGGAAAAGGCGTGACCAGTGACCGGTGACCAGTGACCGGAGAGAATAAGGAGACTGATCGAGGTTTGCGGCGCAGGCACCATACCCGCGATCGGTGCGCGCCTGACCTTTTCGTACTGGTCACCGGTCACTGGTCACCGGTCACGCAGTTTCCTCACCCGGGTAGCAGCACGTAATTCCTATGCTCCGCCAGCTTGAAGCCGAGCAGGCGGTTCTCGACGAACGACAGGGCGCGTTGGTCGGGGCGGTCGTGCTTGCGGACGGTGGCGGTGGGATCGACCTGCCAGTCGCAGGCGGCGATGCGCTCGCGCATGACCGCCGGGTGGGTGCCGGTGAAGCGGGTGCGGCCGTGCAGCTGGCCGAAGTCGTAGCCGCTCTCGACGTCGGGGATGTAGTCGCGCGCGCCGGCGGCGCCGAGGTGGACCTCGGCGAGGGCGCGCGCCTTGCGGTTCATGCGGCGCGGCGGCCGCACCCAGCCGTAGTGGAAGATGCGCGCGCCGGCGGCGACGACGTGCAGCTTCGAGCCGTCGGCGCGGCGGAAGCCCTGCGCGCTCTTCCAGGACTGGATGCCGCGCCCGCCGCGCACCAGGCGCACCTCGCGCCGGTACCAGG
>JANRJF010000364.1:0-6711 GCA_033764095.1 Deltaproteobacteria bacterium
CCGCGGTCGTCTGCGGCGGCGGCGGGCTCGCGCCCGCCGGCAGCTGGTCGATGAAGACGACCGCGTCCTGCAGCGGGTGGCCGTTGGTGTCGACGACTCTGCCCGTCAGATCCGCCGCGCCTGCATCGCGTCCCAAGAAGAGAAGGCAAAAGGCAAAAAGCAAAAGGCAAAAGGCAAAAGGACGGGCTGGACCCGGAGGTGTCCGAACGACGTCCAGCTCGATCCTATTGCCTGTTGCCTTTTGCCTTCTGCCTTTTGCCTTGCTTCGCCGCGCCGGCGTGAGGCGTACCGTTGAGCAGTGCATGTGATCGTCAATACCGAAACCGATAGCTCAGCTGCCAGGTGTCATCCGACGGGTCCGGCGCGGCGCGATTGGGGCGGTGCGAGTCGACGGTGACGTACTCGACGCCGAGGCGATGGCGCAGCCAGAACTCGAACAGATAGGCGACGGTGACGGCATTGCCGCGCTGGCGGGTGCCGGGCGGCGGCGAGCCACCGTCCTGCACGCGGAAGTTGTCGTAGCGCACGGTCAGCCGATGCGCGCGCCAGCGATAGGTGACGAGCGGGTAGAAGGCCTGCACCGTGTTGTCGAACGGGCCGCCGTACGACTGGGTGTGGCCGAGCAGGTACTGGAAGAGGATGTCGAGCCCCTCGAGCGGCGCCAGCGCGACGCCGGCGGTGCCGTAGCGCGTCTGCCAGACGCCGTTCGTCGAGAGGTCGCCGAGGTTGTCGAAATAGCCGACGCGCAGCGTCGCGATCTTCCACGGGTCGCGCACGTTGGCGCCGGCGTAGAGCGCCGGGCGGCCGTCGCGCTCGTCGAACTCGCTGGTCGTCCCGCCGCCGGGCAGCGGCAGGGTGCTGTTGATGCCGGCCAGCCAATCGCTCAGTGCCCAGCCGCGCAGCGACAGCAGGATGCCCTGCTGATCGGGGCCCCAGCCGGCCCCGCCGAACAGCGTCGTCTGCCAACCATCCGCGGCGGCGTGCCACCACTGCACCTCGCCACCGAGGACGCGGCCCTCCTCCCACAGCCAGGTGTCGAGCGCCGACGGCGTCAGCGTGTAGCGCGGCGTCCACGCCGGGCCGATGTGCTCCAGCGAGTAGGTCGGATTGGAGACGCCGGCCAGCACCGACCAGCCGTCGGCGTCGTCGCCGAAGCGCTTGCGCACCCAGCCCTCGACCAGGCGCGGCGCGTCGTAGTCGGGGTCGACGCCGCCCTGCGTGTCGACGTTGCCCTCCCAGTTCACCTGCGCGTGGAAGGTCATGTCCCACGGCAGCCGCGCGCCGGGCTCGATCGCCCCCTGCGAGATGGCAAAGCGGGTGACGCGCTCGAACTTGCCGTTGTCGTCGACGCCGCCGTAGCGGGTGAGGCCCGGACCGCGGTCCATCCAGCTGGGCGCCGCGCCGGGAAAGACGACGCGCACGTCGAGCAGCGCCCGCACCCACACGTCGGGCTCCGCTTCGACCGCGTACTCCTGCCCGAGCGCGGGCACGGCAAGCGCCAGCAGCAGCACCGCCAGCCTGTGTCTCCCGCGTCGCACCGCGCTTCCATACCGCGACGCGCGCGGCGATCAAATTTCGGCGCCGTGCGTGCAGGGCGGGGATTTCGATTTGACCACCCGCGGTCCATTCCGTAGTTCGACAGGTCTGATGACGCGCGCGGCGACCATCCCCGTGACACTCGCCCTCGCCTGTCTGCTCGCCGGAGCGACCCGCCCCGCTGCGACGCTCGGCGAAGTGGCGGCGACGCCGACGCGCGTTGCCGACGGCGGCGCGTGCAGCACGGCGATCGACTGCGCCTCCGACTTCTGCGTCGACGGCGTCTGCTGCGACAGCGCCTGCGACGGCGCCGCCGAGTCGTGCAATCAGCGCGGCCGCGAGGGCACCTGCTCGCCGCTGCCCGCCCCCGCGCCGCCGCTGTCGCGCAAGGGCCTGTTCAGCGTCATCGCGCTGCTGACCGCCTTCGGCGTGCTCTCCTTCTCGCGCCGCCGCCGCCTCGGCGCCGCCGCGACGCACGGTTGACGAGCCGCCGCGGCGTGATCGCAACGCCGGCGTGCGCGTAACGACCCGCGTGAGCGCACGGGCGAGCGCCCCTTCGGACCCTATTCTGCCCTTCCCCCGCGGCGCGGGGGAAGGAATCGGATTCAGCCCGGGCTGTGTGCCTCTTTTCCCCCGCGCCGAAGGTCAGGATGGGAGCCTGAGCTGATCCCGCAAAGCCCGGCCGTAGGGGCGCACCCGGGCCTGCGACCACACGTGCGATCGCAGACGCGGGCGCCCCGAGCGCGCCGCTACGCTGGGCGACGGGTCGACGCACGCTGAGCGCAACGGCCGCCGCCGATCACACCTCGCACCCCACCAGCGCGGCGTTCACCATCTTGATCAGCTCGTTGATGGCGATGGCGCCGTCGCCGTCGAGGTCGGCGATCGGGCAGACCTCCAGTGCGGCGGTGTCGAGCGCGATGCCGACGCCGCGCACCAGCTCGTCGACGGTGACGCGGCGGTCGTCGTTGCAGTCGCCGCCGCAGTGCGCCACCAGGCGATCGCGCGCGTCAGTGTCGAAGCCGTCGCGCAGGCCGTCGCGGTCGGTGTCGCCGTTGGTCGGGTCGACGCCGCCGGCGTACTCCAGCAACAGGCCGAGCCCGTCGGCGTCGCCGTCGGCCGACGCGTCGCGGCTGAGATCGCCGTAGTACCAGCGCTCGAAGGCGTCGGGCACGCCGTCGCCGTCGCTGTCGGCGTTGCCGGCGGCGACGTCGCGCGCGATCGGCAGCATCGGCACGAAGCGCCAGTCGCGCCAGATCGGATGCAGGCTGGTGAAGTTCGCGTCGATGCCGGTGACGCCGGCGAGCGAGCCCTCGATCAGGCCGCTCTGGCCGAGCGGGAAGATGAACTCGCCCTTCACCAGCGGGCCGACCTCGACGATCTGCTCGTAGGTGCCGCGGTTGCCCTGCGGCGTCGGGTCGAAGCTGAGCGCCGGCAGCAGCGCCGCCAACGGATGATTGTAGCGGCTCAGCGGGCGCTCGGCGTCGGCCGGAATGCCGGCGCTGGCCAGGCGCGCGAAGGTGTCGCGCACCACGACGCGCCAGTCGGTGCCGTTGAAGTAGTCGCCGGCGTAGGCCTGCACGTAGCCGCCGGGCAGATCGCCGGCGGCGCTGTCGATGGCGTGCTGCACCATGCTCAGCGCGCGGCTGCCGGTCGGCACCGGCAGCGCGCCGGCGAGCTCGTCGCCGAAGATGTCCTGCGCCAGCGCATTGATGAGTTGGTTCATGAACGCCACCTCGCCGGCGGTGGTGGTGGCGGCGACCGGGTCGACGAAGTTGCGTCCGTGTTCGGGCTCCGCCTGATGCGCCTCGAGTTGCGCCAGGACGGTGTCCACCGCCGCGCTGCCGCCGTTGCCGACGCCGTCGACCGCCTGGCGGACGCGCGGCAGCAGGAAGCGGCCGAGGTCGCCCTTGCCGTCGAGGCCGGCGACGTCGGCGTTGAGCTGGCGCTGCTTGGCGCGGTCCCACTGGTTCTCGCGCGCCAGCCGCTCGAGGATGAAGATGTGGCGCCACAGCCGGCCGAAGTTGTTGCCGTCGTCGGCGGTCGCCGCTTTGTTGTTCCAGTTCGCCATGTAGCCCTCGGCGGGGTTGACCGCCTCCGGCATGGCGACGATGGCGTACACCTCGAAGTGGTCGCCGGGGCTCGGCACGACGCCCCACGGATACTCCAGCGTCAGCGTCGCGCCGGCGCTGCCGGCGATGCGGCGCGACTGCTTGTAGCCCGCCCCGGCGGTGATGCTGACCACGTACTCGCGCCCCTGTTGGGTCGGATTGTCATAGCGGAAGTTCACCGGCGGCGGGCTGAGGGTCAGGCCGGCAAAGGGATTGCCGTTCGCCGTCAGCGACGACGCCGCTGCGCTCGCCACCGTGCCGGCGGCGACGATGAACGGGTTGGGGCCGCTGTCGTCGACCGGCAGGCGCACGTCGGTGCCGTCCTTGCGGATGCGCGAGAAGCCGCTCGCCCAGTAGCCGATGTTGCCGCCGCCGCTGTCGGTGCCGAGGTTGTTGAACGGCTGGTTGTCGGCGGCGATGAAGTTGTGGGTGCTGGGAATCAGGCGGGCGCCGGCGCGCACGTCGGCGATGGTGCGGGCGCGCTGGTAGCGGCTGAAGCCGAGCACCGCGGTGGTCTCCTCCAGCCACAGCGGCGATTCGGTGGCGGCGGCGACGATGTTCTTGCCCGGCCGCACGGCGATGAACTCGGAGTCGCTGCCCGGCGCGATCGTCCAGGGCGTCAGCACCTGCACGGTGTCGTCGCCGACGACGGCGTCGATGCGGCGGATCTCGCCCGCCGCGGTGCCGGCGATGATGGCGATGTGGCCGTTGACGAAGCTGGCATCGAAGGCGCCGTCGGCGACCAGGGTGGTGGTGGTGCCGCCGCTGGCGATGCCGCGCGTGTCGCCGATGAAGTCGACCACCGGGCGCGAGCCGCCGTTGCCGTTCACCTCGTGCGAGCGCCACAGCGTGCGGCTCGGCGGCAGCGCACCCTGGAAGATCTCGCGGCGCGGCACCAGCCGGGCGCGCTGGCCGGCGTCGAGGTACGACAGCGCGTCCGCTTCCTCGTTGATCACCGACTCGAAGTAGGTCTCCACCGTGCGCAGCAGCGCCGTCGTCGTCGTCCAGGCGACGCTGTCGGTGTGGCCGATCAGCACGTACGGGCCGCCGGCGAACTCCATGCCCACCGCCTGTACCCCCTCGTCGGAGCGGTTCTCGGCGAAGTGCATGATCGACGGCGTCTGGATGCCGGTCTGCGGGAAGCCGCCCAGCCACGGCGCCCCGCTCGCCGACTTGTTGCCGCCGATCACCCAGCCGTAGCTGCCGAGCTTGGGCCAGGTGGCCCAGCGGCTGGCGAGCTCCTCGCGGTGCGCGGCGGCGGCGCGGCGGCGCTCGCTCGACGCGGCGTAGTCGAAGCGCGGATGGCGGGCGGCGGCGGCGAGCAGCGTCGCCGCGGCGGCGCCGTGGCGCGCCAGCGGGCCGCCGTAGCCGGGCGTGGTGGCGTCGGGCACCGTCACCGGCGCCAGCGGATCGTTGAGGAAGTTGAGGTCGCTCCACAGCTGCGCGCCGAGCGTCGAGCCGTGCACGTCGAACAGCGCCTGCAGCTCGGCGAGGCGGGCCGGTTCCTCGAAGCTCTCGAGGCCGAAGTTGCGCACCTCCAGGATGCCGATCGCCACCGCCAGCTCGGGGGTGAACTGGAAGCCGGCGTTGGGGCGCGCCGGGTCGGCGCCGCCCGGCGCCCGGTAGTACGGGTCGACCTGGTCGGAGAGGTTGTGCTTGTTGCCGAACAGGTCGTCGCCGAAGCCGAGGCCGCGCAGCGCGGTGACCTCGATCGGCTCCGGGGCGCGGCCGGCGAAGACGTCCTCGATCGCGTCGTTCACCCCCTCGCAGTAGGCGAGCAGGATGTCGCGCTCCTTCGCCGGCTGCTTGGCGAACATGTTGTTCAGCTCTTTGGAGGTATAGCCGGTCTGCCGCGCCAGCACGTCGTCGTCGATGATGGTCGGATCGAGGACGCCGAACACCTGCGCCAGCGTGCCGCGCCCGACGCGCGCCAGTAGGATCAGCTGGCCGAGGCGGTCGCGCGTGATCTCGCGCCCGTTCTCGCGCGCCAGCTCGACGTCGCTGCTGGCGTAGATGTGCGGCAGGCCGAAGGCCGGCTCGCGCGTGGTGGCGGCCGGCGCCGCGGCGGCGGCGAGCAGTGCCGCGCCGGCGAGCCCGGCGATGACGTGTGTCCTCATGATCCCCCTCCTCTGCCCCGGCCTCGACCGGAGCCAGCCGCGATTCTCCAACGGATCAGTCGGTGTTGCCAACCGCCTCCGCCTCGCCCGCCGGCAGCGGCGCGATGCAGGCCGGATCCTCGTGGGCCGGCGCGTTGACCAGCGACGAGACCGGATAGGCCTCCAGCCAGTCGTCCGGACAGGGCACCAGCAGCGGCCGCAGCGCGAACGGGTCGCACGCGGCCGGATCGAGCCAGGTGTCCCACGCGTCGGGCGGCAGGATCACCGGCATGCGGTCGTGGATCGGCGCCAGCAGCGGGTTGGCGCCGGTGGTGATGATGGTGCACGAGGCGATCGGCTCGCCGCTCGCCGGGCGCCAGACGTCCCACAGCCCGGCAAACGCCAGCGGCTCGCCGTCGCGCGGCCGGATGTGGAACGGCTCGCGGGCGCGCGCGCCGCGCCGCCACTCGTAGAAGCCGTCGCTCGGGATCAGGCAGCGCTGGCGCGCGAAGGCGGCGCGGAATGCCGGCCGCGTCGCCAGCGTCTCGGCGCGAGCGTTGATGTGGCGGTGGCCGACGCGCGGATCGTCGGCGAAGTGCGGGATCAAGCCCCAGCGCGCCGGCCGCAGCCGCCGCGTCGGCCGGTTGGGAATCACCAGGACCGGCTGCGAGGGGGCGATGTTGTAGCGTGGCGGCGGGTCCGCCGGCGCCGCGGCGAGCGCGAAGCGCTGCTGCAGGCGGCGGCCCGACGAGGTCAGCGTGAAGCGCCCGCACATGCCGGACGCTTCGCAGCTTTTCTCCCCGGCGCGCAATCGGTGTAGGGGAAGGACCACCGTGATCACGCCCGTTCGCTGCCGCTCGGCCCGCCGCCTGCTCGCCGCGCTGTGGCTCGCCGCCGGCTGCAGCACGACGGCGGCGCGCCCCGACGTCGCCTGGCGCGGACCGGCCCCCGGCGCGCCGGGCGCCGCG
>JANRJF010000365.1:0-1571 GCA_033764095.1 Deltaproteobacteria bacterium
CAACAGCGCGCCGCAGGACATCGTCCTCGGCCCCGACGGCAACTTCTGGTTCACCGAGTACAACGGCAGCCGCGTCGGCCGCATCACCCCGGCAGGTGGCGTCACCGAGTTCGCGACTCTGACCGCGGCGAGCGGACCGCAGGGGATCGCCGTCGGTGCCGACGGCAACCTCTGGTTCACGATGCGCAGCGCCAACCGCATCGGCCGCATCACGCCCGCCGGGGCGCGCACGGAGTTCCCGATCCCCACCGCCGGCAGCGAGCCGTGGGGGATCGCGGCCGGGCCGGACGGCAACCTCTGGTTCACGCAGTACGCCGGCGGTCGCGTCGCCCGCATCACCACCGCCGGCGTCGTGACCGAGGTCGGCGTGCGGATCGCCACCTCGTTCCCCCAGTTCATCACCGCGGGCGCGGACGGCGCCATGTGGTTCACCGAGAGCGGCGCCAATCGCCTCGGCCGCGTCAACCGGAAGGGTGTGGTCACGAAGTTCGATCTGCCGGTGCCGAACTCGAATCCGACCGGGATCGCGGCCGGTGCCGGCGACACGCTGTGGTTCGCGATGTTCGACGCCGCCATGATCGGCCACACCTCGCTCGCCGCCGCCGAGACTCCGTTCGGCGACTGCAACGGCGACAAGGACGTCGACGCGGCGGACGTCACGCGCATGGTCCAGATCCTGAGCCGCTGCGCCCCGTGCGCGAGCGGCGGCGCCGCCGCCGCCGGTTGCGCCGCCGTCGGCGGTTCCGACAAGCAGTGCGTCGCCGCCGACCTGGACCGGAACGGCTGCATCACCGCCGGCGAGCTGACCCGCGCCCTCCCGCTCCCGCCGGCTCCCTGAGCGGCGCCTGCGAGGCTCGTCGGCGGTGCGACGCCGCACAGCGCGACACCAAACTCTCCGGTAGGGCGGGGGGTGGTGGAACCCCCGCCCTACGGGTCGCGGTGAGGGAGCTTGCGCGGCTGTCTCTGACGGGCGCGGCGCGGATGGTGCGCGGTCCGATCCCGTGCCGTCAGGGGCACACCAGCGACGGCATCGGGCTGAGCTTCGGCACCAGCGGCCCCTTCGTCAGGTGGTCCTGGGTGTAGTACAGGCCGAAGTAGCCGTTGCCCTCCAGCGGCTGCGAGGCGCAACCGGGGAGGCAGCCGCCCTGCGGGCAGGCGTCGACGTAGGCGAAGTGGAACAGGCCGAGCGAGTTGTCGCACGCCCACTGCGTCACGCCGCTGACGAACGCCGTCGCGTCGGCGACGTACTGCGTGCCGTAGACGTTCGGGCAGCCGGTGTTGAAGCCGGTCTCGCCGATGAAGACGTTGGCCGCGCCGCAGTCCTTCTGCGAGATGTCGGCGACGTCGCGCTTCACCTGCTCGAGGCACGCGGTGCCCGATGCCGGCCACGCCGGCGGCAGGCCGGCGACGTTGGTGCAGTACGGGTGCGCGGCGATGAAGTCGACGTTTGCCGGCGGCGCGCCGTTGGAGCACACGTCCTTCTCGTTGCCGAGGACGAGCGAGATGACGATCGGCACCTTGTCCGCGGTGTAGCCGCGGGAATCGAGCACGCCGCGCAGCGTCTGCGCCGC
>JANRJF010000366.1:0-11434 GCA_033764095.1 Deltaproteobacteria bacterium
GGCGGCGGCGGCCGCGGCTGGGGCCGCTGAAGTCCAGATCGCGTTCCGCGCCGGCGTGCCGAACGCCGGCGCGGACCATTTCGCGCACCGCGGCTTTGCCCAAGGTGCGGTGCGGGCCCTGTAAGCCCGGTCCCACCTGACCTGCCTTGATCCGGTTCCTTCCCCCGCGTCAGCGGGGGAGGGCTAGGATGGGGGTCCGTACCGATCAGCCGCCCAACCGCGGCGCGTCGGCGCGCGTCCGCGCTCGGCGCAACGGACCGCGCTGTCGCCACCGGGACGCCAAGCAGACCTGCTGCGGTCTGCTTGGCGTCCCGGGCCTTGGTGGTCGGCCTTCGTCCTCAGCTCAGGCGACGGTGGCCTAGGGCAGCGGCGGGCAGAACGTCGGCGGCAGGCTGCCGTGGCTGGCGTTGAAGCGGCCGGGGCGATCGTTCTTGGCAGTGGAGGGCGGATTACCGCTGACGTTGGCAGCGGTCTCCGTACACCAGGCGCGGTCGCTGCCCAGCTGCAGGCGCAGGCCGACCTCGCCCTGCGCCGCCTCGTCGAGCGAGTAGCCCCAGGCGGCCTTGCCGCCGCGCAGCACGATGCGGTCGAGCTTGATGAGGATGCTGCGGATCGGCGACGCGGCATCGCCCTTGAAGCGCCAGCCGGCCGGCGCCGCCGCGTTGCCGAGCACCTTCCAGCCGCTCGCCGGCAGCGCGACGCTGGTCGAATCGCTGGTCAGGCCGGCGGCGTTGTAGACGCGCAGCGTCGCGCCGTGCAGGCTCGGGTCGCCGGCGCTGCCCGGCGCCGGCGGCACGACGCGCTGGGCCACCGCGTCGGCGCTGGTGAGCGCGCTGAACGTGATGCGCCGCTTGCTCGGATCGAGCGGCGGCGACACGTCGTCCTTCAGCGTCAGCTTCGAGGTGCGGATGGTGCGCGGCCCGGTGAGCGGCGTGCTCGCGGCGTCGGCCGGGTCGGAGCCGGCATCGCGCTCGTCGGCGTCGTAGAAGCCGTCCTCGTCGCGATCGAGCGCGGCGCGCGGGCCGTTGCCGGCCGGCACGCAGGTGAAGGTCAGCTCCTGGCCGGGGCTGGCGGCGAGCGCGCGCAGCGCCGCGTCGGCCACCGGCGCCTCGGCGGCGCGGTCGGGTTGGAACTGTCCGCCGGCGGTGCGCAGCCAGCCGCGCCGCATGCCGCCGACCGTGCCCTTGGCGATCAGGTCGCACTCGCCGGCGGCGGCACGCGCCACCAGCAGATCGACGCGCGAGCCCACCGTCGCGCCGTTGCTGTCGCTCAGCGTGATCTGCTGGCCGACGACCGGCGCCAGGTTGGTGTCGAAGGCGAGCATGTAGGCCTCGACGTTGCGGCGGTCGGTGTCGTTGCGGAAGCCGACGCTCGACCCGCCGACCGAGTTGTTGGCGAACACCGTCGCCTTGAAGAAGCGGAACAGGGTGTCGACGCTGCCGTCGTGCAGGAAGCCGAAGCCGCGCACCTGCGGCCCCTGCGGCGGCTGGTTGAGCGGCTGCACGCCGGCGACGTCGAGCCCGCCGAACATACCGACCTTCTGGTACAGGTTGCGCAGGTGCGGGATCTTGACGATCTGCTGCTCGTTCTCGAAGCTGGCGCGCCCGTCGGTGCCGAAGTGGCCGAGCTGCGGCTGCAGGCGGTGACAGCCCTCGCAGGTGAAGCCGAGCGGCTGGCCGAAGATGCTGCCGGCGGTGCCGTCCGACAGCCGCGGGCCGACGAAGAAGTCGTGCCCGGCCTGCTGCGCGGCGTTGAGTGAGTTGTCGAGCCCGCGGTTCGGGTTCGGCGGCAGCTCCACCTGCAGGATGAAGTCGGTGAACGCCTGCATCTCGGCGGTGGTGAGCTCGCTGTCGCGGCCGACCAGGCCGGGGAAGGCGACGTTGAAGTTGTTGAAGGAGTTCTCCTCGTCGAACGCCTTGGCCGGCGTCCCCGGCGGATTGGCGCGGTCGCCGCGCCAGTGCATGGCGCCGCTGCCCAGCATGCCGCGCAGGGTCTGCGTCGTCATCGGGCCCTTCATCGGATGGAAGTCGGTGATGACCCCGGTGCCGTTGATCGGCGCCGGCAGGACGAACACGCCGCTGCTGATCGCGATCGCCAGGTTGATCGGGATCGGGTTGGTCTTCACCGCGTCGTCCGGGTTGCCGAGATCCCAGGCGAGGTCGTCCATGTCGCCGAAGATGTGGCAGCTGGAGCACGACGCCTCGCCGTTACTCGAGGTGAAGTCGGCGTCGTAGAGGAAGCGGCGGCCGCTCACGACGCTGGCCGGCTCGGGGTTGTGCAGCGGCAGGTGCGCGGTCTCGCTGCCGCTGCCCAGGTCGATCACCGAGACGCTGTCGTCGAAGCGGGTGAGGACGTAGAGACGCTGATTGGCGGCGTCGAGCACCAGGCCGCTCGGGCCGCCGCCGCTGACATCGAGATAGTCGGCGCTGGCGACGGTCGGGTCGAAGGTGTCGCCTTCCAGCGCGACGGTGTTGAAGACGCCGATGCGGCTGGAGCCGAAGGCGGCGACGTAGAGCGTGCCGCCGTCGGGGCTCACCGCCATGCCGACCGGCGTCGCCAGGCTGTGCGTCTTGGTGCCGATCGGCGCCGGCAGCTGCTCGTAATCGATGTGCTTGTTGAGGTGGCGCGGAAACACGCCGGCCCCGGTCACGACGGTGATGCGCGACTCGGCGAGATGGCCCTGCACCGTGCTGCCGCCGAAGACGCCGGGGCCCTCGAAGCGGGTCAGGTTGTTGGCCTCGGTGTTGGACACGTAGAGCGCGCCGGTCACCGGGTTCACCGCCATGTTGAACAGCGTCGTGCCGACGTGGGTGAAGGCGGCGGTCTGCGCCAGGCTGGTCGCGTCGATGGCGAAGACATCCTGGTCGGGCAGGCTGAAGCGCACCGCCGCGCTCCAGTTGCGCCCGAGCGGATCGCGCCACTGGCCACTGGCCTGGTCGAGCTTGACGATCAGACCGGTCTCCGGCGCCTGCTTGCCGTTCACGTCGGTGCTCGGGGGCGGCAACCCGCCGGGCATGGTCAGCCCCTGCACGATGCACGAGCCGGCGGCGCCGAAGCCGTTGCACACCGCGCCCTCGGGCAGCACGGTGGTCTGGTTGCCGGACTTGAACACCGCCGCGTAGACGGTGTTGCCATCGTTGCTGACCGCCAACGCGCGCGGCGTGTCGCCGAACAAGGTGACGATGCGCAGCGGCGTGCCGCCGAGCGTGCTGCCGAGCGCCGCGGCGTCGAACACCCAGACATCGGCGCGGCCGACGCCGGCGGTGGTGAGCTGCGGATCGCCGGCCCCGGGCACGGCGGCGATCGAGGCGTGGATGCGCTGCTGGCCGCGGTGCGCGGTGGTGATGAAGGCGCGCGCCCCGTCGGGCCCGGCGAAGACGATGTCGCGCGGCTCGTCGCCGACCAGCAGGGTGCGCACGACGCGCGGCGGCGCGCTGCTGACGTCGACGATGCTGACGCTGTCGGAGAGGTGGTTGACCACCCACACTTCGCTGTCCGAGCGCGCCGCGACGGCGACCGGCTCGAGGCCGACCTCGACCGAGTCGCGATGCGTCAGTCCAGTCGGCGACACATCGAAGATCTCCAGCCGCTGGTCCGGCGTATTGATCGCGAACAGCCGCGTGCCGTCGGGCGACAAGGCCAGCGGCCGCACCTGACCGCTCTCGAAGGCGGTGAACGACGCCTGCGCCCGTGCGCTCCCGGCCAGCCCGCCGGTGACCCCCAGTGCGAGCGCGACGCTGATCGCGACGCGAATGAATCCGTAGCCACTCATGCCTTCCCCCCAGTCTGGCTTACATCCCCGATCAAGCCAGATGAGTCTAGCGCCCATTTGGGGGTGTGCGACCCCACGACGGGCCGAACGGGCGATCGGCCGCGCCCAGGGGTCGATCGCGCCGCTGGCGCCGCGCCGTCACCGCAGGCTGTCGAGCTCGACCAGCCGGCCGTCGTCGGTCAGGACGCGCAACGGCGCATCGGGGAAGTCGAATTGCTGCAGCAGCGCGCGGATGCCGCGCGCCTGCCATGCGGCGAGCACGGCGGGATCGACGCCGGGCTCGAGATGCGGATCGAACAGGAAGCTCTCGGCGAAGTTGTGGTGCTCGGGGCGATAGGTCTGGGCGAAGTAGCCGTGCAGGGTCACCGGAGGCGCGACCACGCCGCTGATGGTCGAGCCGACCCAGCGATCGAGCGGCGCGGTATAGCCGGCGACCGAGCCGGTCGGCGCCGGTGGCCAGTAGAAGCTCGACGCGATCGACACGCCCTCCTGCGTCGCGCTGCGCTGTTGCAGCAGATGGCCGGCGCCGAGCGGCAACGCATCGGAACAGGGCAGCAGCTGGACGCTGTCGGTGTCGCGCCGCGCCGCCGTGCCGTCGAAGTCGAGATACGGCACCGCTGCGTCGTACTGCGCCTCGAGCGTGTAGCCGAGATCCTCCGGGAAGAGGATGGGGATCAACTTGGGACCGATCGCGGTCGGCACCAGCGTGCGCAGCGTCATGCGGCGCCGCGTGGCGCCGTTGCCGACCGTCCACGCGTCGCGGAAGCCGAGCACGCCGGGCAGCTGCGGGTCGAACGCGTCGTGGGCTGCCGCCGCCCAGCTGCTGGGCGCGCCGGCCAGCTCCTGCACCGTGCCGTCGAGCACGTACTGGTGCGGCGCCGCGACATAGAAGCCGGCGCTGCCCGACGCGATCACCCGGTTGGCCAGCACCGGCTGCCAGCGCGTCTTGAGCCGGTAATTGGCGAAGACGTCGCCGTACTCGCCCTGGAAGGTACAGAGGCTGAACGGGCTGTGGATGAGGATCGGCGGCTCGACGTCGCCGCCGGTGAGGTCGGGGATGCGGCGCACCTGCTTCACATCGAGGCCCTCGCCGGTGACCTTCTTGTACTCGAACTCGATGGTGAACTGGCTCTCGCCGTGGAAGGCGCCGAAGGCGTGGCCGACCTCGACCAGCAGCGTGGTGAGCGCGTTGTACTCCTGCGGCATCTGCAGCACGGTGGCGCCCAGCGGCAGGCGGTCGGCGCCCTGGCGCAGCGTCGGGATGCGGCTGTCGCCGAAGGCGAACACCTCGACCTCCTCGGGGCGGCCGTCGTCTTCCGGGTTGGTCACCGAGAAGGCGCCGGGCTGCGAGACGATGGTGGCGATGGCGCTGGTCGGGCTGGTGACGCGCAGCGTCGCGACGCCGTTGGCCTCCTCGGTGTCGTCGGTGAAGGTGTGGTGTACGAGCACTGCCATGCCGACGGTGGACTCGTCGACGCGATGGCGCAGGCGCTCGAGGAAGGCGTTGTCGTTGTAGAAGCTCTGGAAGACCTTGCGCAGCGCGCGGAAGACGCCGCGCTCGCCGGCGCGCGTCGCGTCGCAGTGGCTCGGGCCGCTGCCGTCGCCGTCGAGGTCGTCGGCCAGGCAGCCGCTCTCGCTCTCGTACAGGCCGGCGCCGGTGAACACCTCGCTGTCCTCGACGTTGGTCGAGGAGCGGAAGCGGATCGGCAGATTGGGATCGAAGCGATCGAGCGCGGCGACGATCGCGCTGCGCTGCGTCGCGGTGAAGTCGGCCTCGTCATCGATCAGGTCGCGCACCTGGTCGAGCGCCTCGAACAGCGCGCCGACGTCGGCCGGCGGATAGCTGGCAAACGGCGCCAGCAGCGTCGCGATGCGCTGCCGCAGCGGCACGCCGTCGAGCATCTGATCGAGGTAGTCGTTCCAGAGGTCGAAGGTGAAGGCGATGGCGACGCGCGAATTGTCCGGAATGGCGCGGCGCAGGAAGCCGTAGTTCGACGCCTTGCCGCCGAGCGTGACGATGTCGTCCGGCGTCGCGTTCGCGACCTCGGCAGCGTAGCGGCCGGCGCGTTGCATCGGCCGGATGTCGAGATCGGGGGCGCGCTGGCGATCGCGCAGCGCGTCGCGCAGCGGCGTGTCGAGCGCGCCGGTGACGTCGACCAGGCGCACCTCGCAGCGGCCGGTGTCGATCTCGCCACCGCCGAAGAAGCGCGGCGTCAAGGTGGTGGCGCGCAGCACCACCTCGCGGCCGATCAGCGCCTGCGCCGCCGCCACCGACTCCGGCTGCGCGAGGAAGGCGAAGGGGATCTGCCAGTCGCCGGCGAGGATGGCGACGTGCGAGCTGGGCGTCGACGGCGCCAGCGACAGCACACCGGCGACGAACGGGATCTCCGCCGGCACGCCGTCGGTGAGCAGGACGTCCTCCGGCCGCAGCGTGCCGCTGGCGTAGGCATCGGCGATCTGGTCGCCGGGGACGGAGACGACGCGGCCGTGCGCCCAGCCGAGCGCGTAGCAGACGTCGCCGTGCACCCAGCGCTCGGTCGAGCCGAGCGCGATGCCCGCCGCGGCCAGCGCGTCGCGCTGCTGCGCGGCGCTCGCCTGCTGCTCGAAGGTCGGGAAGTAGAGCACCGGCACGCTCGCCGCCGCGTCGATCGCGGCGCGTACGGCGGCAAAGTAGGCGACCACCTCCTCGACCGAGTAGGCGTCCTGGCGCACCAGCTGGATGGCGATCTCGTGCGGCTCGCTCGGCGAATAGAGCACCACGCCGAACACCAGCTGCTGCCCCTCGGCGTGCAGCGACACCGCGTCGATCTCGGCCGGCGTCCAGCCGACATACGGCTCCAGTGCCGCGGCGACGAACTGCTGGTGGAAGGGGATCGCGCCGCTGTTCTGGAAGTAGACCACCTCGGGCTCGGCAACGCGGATGGTGAACTTGACCCACGACGGCCCGCCGGGGGTGGCGGCATAGGCGAGGTAGGGATCGAGCGGATGTCCGATGCGGTGCTTGTAGGGCAGCGGCTCGATGTCGTCCTCGCAGCCGTCGAGCGCGTGCCCGACGGCGCGCACCAGTTCGTCGATCTCGATCGCGTCGTTGTGATTGCGGTCGCCGTTCGGACAGGCGACCACGCCGCTGCGCCCGAGCGCGACGCCGACCATGGTCACCAGCTCGGCGATGCCGACCTGCTTGTCGTCGTCGCAGTCGCCGGTACAGCGCGCCAGCCCGGCCGCCGCCGGCCGCGCCGCGCACAGCGCCAGCCCGAACAGCGCGATGCGCGATGCCCACCTCATGCGCGCGGTCGTAGCAAACAATTCTTGTTTTGGGCAAGCCCGAATCGGTAGCGGGCCTCCGTGCCCGCTGGCCGCTGGCGCGGAGGCGGGCACGGAGGCCCGCGCTACCGACTGACCTGGAGGCGGACGACCACTTGGTTGAGCGGGCCGCTGGCGGCGGCGAGGTCGAGCAGCCCGTCGCGGTCGAGGTCGGCGATTGCCAGTGCGTAGGGCGAGCGGCCGATGGCGATGCGCTGCTCGGCGGCGAAGCGGCCGTCGCCGCGGTTGAGGAAGAGCGAGACGTCGCCGGACAGCTCGTTGGCGGTGAGCAGGTCGGGGGCCGCGTCGCCGTTCAGGTCGGCGACGTGCACCGGATACGGGCCGTCGCCGACCGTCAGACGCTGCGGCGTTGCGAAGCTGCCGCCGCCAAGACCGCGCAACAGCCAGACGCTGTCGTCGCCGCCGTTGCCGGTGACCAGATCGGCGGCACCGTCGCGATCGAAGTCGGCGATCGCCACCGAGTAGGCGGGCGCGGCGAGCGGCAGGCGGCTGCGACCGCTGAAGGCGCCGCCGCCGAGGCCGGCGAGGATGGTCAGGTCGCTCGACTCGGCATTGGCGGCGACCAGATCGGCGATGCCGTCGCCGGTGACGTCGCCGCGCGCCACCCACCAGGGTTGGAAGCCGGCGCCGAGCACGGCGCGGTCGAACTGGCCGTCGCCACGGCCGAACAGGATCGGAATGCCGGCGCTGCCCGGCGCCGCGACGATCAGGTCGGTGGTGCCGTTGCCGTCGACGTCGGCCGCCAGGATGGTGCGCGGCTGCGCGCCGGCGGCGACGCGACGCTCGGCGCCGAAGCCGCCACGGCCGTCGCCGAGGCGGATCGAGACGTCGTCCGAACCACCGTTGGCGGTGGCGAGATCGGCCGCCCCGTCGCCGTCGAGGTCGGCCAGGGCGATACCGAGTGGGATCGCGCCGACCGCGATCGCCGGCGCGGCGACGAAGCCGCTGCCGTCGGGATTGCGCAGGATGGTGACGTCGCCGGAGCCGTGGTTGGCGGTCGCCAGGTCGGGCCACTGGTCGCCGTCGAGATCGGCGACCGCCAGCGCGCGCGGCGACGTGCCGGTTGGATATTGAACCGCCGGCGCGAAGCGCAGCGTGTCGGCGCAGCCGTCGAGCGCCGCGGCGACCGCGGCGATCAGCTCGCCGATCACCACGTCGCCGGAGGCATCGCCGTCGGCAGCGGCGCACGCGGCGGGCGTCGCCTGGCCCAGCGCGATGCGCACCGCGAGCACCAGCTCGGCCACCGCGACGCGCCCGTCGCGATCGCAGTCGCCCGGACAGGCAAGCGCCGGCGCCGCGCCGCCCAACGCGGCGAGCACGGCGAGCGAGCAGAGGAGTTTCATGCGGGTCAGCGACGTCGGCGAGCGCCGCGTACCATCTGGTGCGCGGCGGTCAAGTCAGGTGCGGCATGCCTTTTTTTCGCGCCCCCGGCTTGTGGAGGCGGCGCCGACAGGTTCACATGCGGAGGTCCGTGCAGCAACGCGTCCGCAACTGGTTGGGCCTCCTGCCCACCGTGTTGGCCCTGTCCGGCTGCACGGTGGGGCCGGACTACCACGCCCCGGAGCCGACCATGCCGCCGCAGTGGCAGGAGCGCTCGAGCGGGGTCGCCGAGACGCCGGCGGATCTGGCGCACTGGTGGACGCTGCTCGGTGATCCGATGCTCGACGACCTGGTGCGCGAGGCGATCGGCGGCAACCTGACGCTGCGCCAGGCGGTGGCGCGGGTCGACGAATCGCGCGCCCGCTACCAGGTGGCGCGCGCCTCGCTGTTCCCGTTCCTCGACGGCACCGCCGCGGCGACGCGCAACCTGGAGAGCCAGAACGGGCCGTTCTTCGGTGGCGACGAGTACAGCGACTTCACCGTCGGCGTCGCCGCGAGCTGGGAGGTGGACGTGTTCGGCCGCGTGCGGCGTTCGGTCGAATCGGCCACCGCGCTGGAGGCGGCGAGCGAGGAGGACCAGCGCGACGTGCTGATCGTGCTGTGCGCCGACGTCGCGCAGAGCTACGTGACGCTGCGCACGCTGCAGCAGCGCCTGGCGGTGGCGCGCGCCAACCTCGCCTCGCAGGAGGAGATCTTCCGCCTGACGCAGACGCGCTTCGAGCTCGGCCTGTCCTCCGGCCTCGACGTCGCGCAGGCGACCCAGGTGCTGGCCAGCACGCGCACCATCATCCCGCCGCTGGAGCTCGCCTTCACCGAGGAGATCAACCGGCTGAGCGTGCTGCTCGGCGAGGAGCCCGGCGCGCTGCGCGACCGCTTCGCCGCCAGCGCACCGATTCCGCATCCGCCCGACACCATTGCCGTCGGCCTGCCGCTCAACCTCTTGCGCCAGCGGCCCGACATCCGCCGCGCCGAGCGCAACCTGGCGGCGGCGACGGCGCGCATCGGCGTGGCGGTCGGCGACCTGTACCCGCGCTTCACGCTGCTCGGCAACATCGGCTTCGACGCCACCAAGGTCGAGAATCTCTTCGAGGGCAACAGCCGCACCTTCGGCGTCGGCCCGCAGATGGTCTGGAACCTGTTCGACACCGGCCGCCTGCGCGCCCTGGTGCACGCCGAGGAAGCGGTGACCGCGCAGGCGCTGGCGCAGTACGAGCTGCAGCTGCTGGTCGCCCTGCAGGAGGTGGAGAACGCGCTCGCCGCCTACGGCCGCACGCGCGAGGAGCGCGGCGCGGTGGCCGACGCGGTGGCCGCCTCGAGCACCGCGCTGGAGCTGGCGACGCTGCTCTACAAGGACGGCGTCGTCGACTTCCAGAACGTGCTCGACGCGCAGCGCACGCTGCTCGACTTCGAGGAACGCCTGGCGGTGACCGACGGCAACGTCGTGCGCAGCGTCGTGCGGCTCTACCTGGCCCTCGGCGGCGGCTGGAATCCGGACGCCGTCGACCCGCCGCCGGCCACCCCGCCGGCCGACACCGCGGCGCTGGAGCCCTGAGCGTGGCGCTGCCGAGCCTCATCCCGCCGTGCGAAGCGGCCGCCGCGCAGGCGGCGCCGGAGACGCTGGGCTGCGCCGCGCACGCCAAGCGCTGGGTGCTGTGGGCGACGGTGCTGGCGTCGAGCACGGTCTTCCTGCAGGCGACGGTGATCAACGTCGCGCTGCCGGCCATTCAGACGTCGCTCGGCGTCGCGGTGGCGACCATGCAGTGGCTGGCCAGCGTCTACACGCTGGGGCTGGCGGCGCTGACGCTGGTCGGCGGCGCGCTCGGCGACCACTACGGGCGCCGCCGCCTGCTGACCATCGGGCTGACGCTGTTCAGCCTCGCCACCGCCGCCGCCGGCCTGGCGCCGAGTGCCGCCTGGCTGATCGCCGCGCGCGCCGCGCAGGGCGTCGGCGCCGCGCTGGTGGCGCCGAACAGCCTGGCGCATCTGAGCGCCTCGTTCCCGCGCGCCGAGCGCGGGCGCGCCCTCGGCCTGTGGTCGGCGGCGTCGGCGCTGGTCGGCGGCGCCGCGCCGTTGCTCGGCGGCTGGCTGGTCGACGTCGGGTCGTGGCCGCCGGTCTTCTGGCTCGGCCTGCCGCCGGCGCTGCTGGCGCTGGCCCTCACCGTCGCGCGCGTGCCGGAGAGTCGCGCGCCGCTCGGCGGCGCGCCGCTCGACCTGCCCGGCGCGGCGCTCGCCAGCCTCGCGCTCAGCGCGCTCACCGCCGGACTGATCACCGCCGCGACGCCGGCCGCCGCCGCGCTGCCCGCCGGACTGCTCGCCGCTGGCGCCGCGCTGTCGGTCGCCTTCCTCGCCGTCGAAGCGCGCCGGCCGCATCCGATGTTGCCGCTCGGGCTCTTCCGCTCGCGCGTCTTCAGCGCCGCCACCCTGCTCACCGTGCTGATCTACGCGGCGATCTCGGCCACCTTCTTCCTGCTGCCCTTCGCGCTGGTGCAGGCCTACGGCTACTCGGCCACCGCCACCGGCGCGCTCTTCCTGCCCTTCGCGCTGGTCGTCGGCCTGCTCTCGCACTGGGCCGGCGGCTTGGTCGACCGGCGCGGCGCGCGTGCGCCGCTGGTCGCCGGCCCGCTGCTCGCCGCCGCCGGGCTGGCGTGGTTGGCGCGCCCGCCCGGCACGCTCGAGGTCTGGGCGGCGTTCGTCCCGGCGATGACGCTGATCGGCCTCGGCATGGCGGTCACCGCCGCGCCGCTGACCAGCGTGGTGATGGGCGCCGTGCCGCCGGCGCAGGCCGGCATCGCGGCGGGCGTCAACAACAGCGCCGCACGCCTCGCCGGGCTGCTCGGTGTCGCCGCCGCCGGCCTGGTGGCGCTGGCGGTGTTCGGCGGCGCGGTGCGGCAGCGCGTCGCGACGCTCGACATCGCCCCCGCGCTGCGCGCCGAGGTGCTCGCCGCACGCCGCGCGCTC
>JANRJF010000367.1:0-5944 GCA_033764095.1 Deltaproteobacteria bacterium
CGCCGCAGGTCGTCGAGCCACGCCGCGCTGCCGCTGTCGTCCGCGGCGCGCGCCAGCGCCGCGACGCCCGCCCCCGCCGCGGGCGCCGCCCAGTAGGCCGCCTCGGCGCGGCGCTTCCAGGTGTAGACGATCTCGTCGCAGCGCACCGGATCGGCGCCGCGCGCCGGGGCGGCGCGGCGCGGGCTCGGGCTCGGGCGCCAGACCGAGACGACGAGGTCGGCGCCGCGCGGCCAGCGCTGCGCCAGCCGGTCGAGGCGCTGCACGATCGCGTTGGCGCGCGCCGGGCCGAGGCGTGCCAGCACCGCGCCCCAGCCGGGCAGCAGCCAGCCGATCGACATGCCGAAGGCGTGCTCCAGCTCGAGCCCCGGCCGGCACAGGCGGGTGAGCACCGGCAGGGTGCATTCGAAGGTGTGCTCGATCGGCACCGGGCTGTCCCACGGCAGGTGGCGGCGCGCCGCCACCAGGCCGGCGCCGCGCGCCAGGCGGTAGGCGGCGCGGCTGAGCCGCGCGCTCAGGCCGCCGTAGTTGACGAAGGTGATGACCAGGCGGCCGTCGGGACGCAGGACGCGGGTCATCTCGCGCAGGCTGAGCTCCGGGTGGCCGAGATGGTCGATCGCCGAATCGATCAGCACGCGGTCGAAGCTGGCGTCGGCGAAGGGCAGCGTCTCGGCGACGCCGCGCACCAGCACCACCGCGGCGCCCTGCGCGTCGATGCGCTGGCGCGCCTTGGCGAGCATCGCGGTCGACGGCTCGAGGACGACGCAGGCGATGCCCTGCGCGCTCAAGCGGCAGGCGTGCACCGCCTCGGCGGCGGCGACCTCCAGCACGCGGCGCGGCGCGCCGGCGGCGGTCACGTCGCTGGCGACTGTGGCGGTCCGCAGCAGGACGAACGCCGTGTCCGGACCACTCGGCCAGCTGGGCGTCAGCTGGTCGGCATCCCAGTCGAGCTGCAGCTCGGTGTGCGCCAGCGCGCCGCGATCGTCAGGCGTCTTCGCCATCGGCTGCCCACCCGCGCACTGCGGCGGCACCATAGCCAGCGCCGTGCGGCCCAGGCAATCGGTTGCAATTGCGAAGCGGCGGATGGGATAGGTCTACGGCGTGCGCGACGCGTCGAGAAGGAGCGACCGGCGGTGAGGAGCCTCTTCAACGCCCTGTCGCGCGGCCGCCGGGCACCGGCGTCGGCGCCCGCCGACCCCACCGAGCTGCCGCGCGAGCCGCACGAGTGGCGCGAGCGCATCCTCGACCTCGGGCTGACGCCGGAGCGCGCCCTGCACCTGGCGGCGGCGCTGGAGCGCGAGGGCCGCCTGCTGCCGGCGATCGAGGCGCTCACCGCCGCCAACCGCATGCGCCGCGACGCCGCCGTCGAGCGCCGCCTGGTGCGGCTGCGCCACGCCGCGTTCGCGCAGCTGGATCGCTCGCTGCCGCCGCCGCCCTGGCCGCCGCTGGTTCCCGACGACCCGCCCGGCACGCCGCCGGGGCCGCTGATCGTCACGCCGGCGGAGCTCGACGCCGGGGTGATGCGCCGCGGCCTGCTGCGCCACGGCTGCATCCTGGTGCGCGGCCTGGTGCCGCCGGCGCGCGCGCGCCGCCTGCGTACCGCCGTCGAGCGCGCCTTCGGCGCCTGCGCCGCGGTGATGGACGGCGCCCCGTCGTCGGACACGGCGCCGTGGTACGACCCGCTCGAGAACCTCCCCGGCGGAGACGAGTTGCGCTTCTTCGGCCGTGCCGCGCAGAGCGTGCTGGCGGCGGATTCACCGCGCACGCTCTTCGAGTTCCTCGAGACGGTGTACGAGAGCGGCCTCGATCGACTGATCGCCGCGTACCTCGGCGAGCGGCCGACGCTGGACATCAAGAAGTGCGTGCTGCGGCAGGTCGACTGGACCTGTCAGCACTCGATCTGGCACCAGGACGGCGCCTTCCTCGGGCACGGCATCCGCACCGTCAACGCCTGGTTCGCGCTGACCGACTGCGGGCGCGACGCGCCGGGGATGGACCTCATGCCGTTGCGCCTCGACGGCCTGGTGACGCCGGGCGAGCCGGGCGCCGGCTTCGACTGGGCGGTGTCCGCCGATACCATCGCGCGCGAGCTGCCCGGCGTGGCGCCGTGGCGACCGGAGATCGGCGCCGGCGACGTGCTGCTCTTCGACCACTTCATGCTGCACCGCACCGCGGCGGCGCCGGGGATGCGCGAGTTGCGCTATGCGATCGAGAGTTGGTTCTTCGCCTCGTCGGTGTACCCCACCGAGACGTCGGCGCCGCTGGTCGTCTGAGCGCATGCGCGCACCGCTGCTGCGACTGGCCGCGCTGATGGCGACGGTGCTGCTCGGCGCCGCCGCGCCGAGCGCGGCGCGCATCCTGGTGGTCGGCGATTCCAATGCGGTCGGGCTCGGCGTGCCGGCGAGCCACGCCTGGCCCAACCGCCTGGAGCGCATGACGCGCGAGTTCGTGCAGGTCTACGGCGCGCCGGGCCTGTCGGTCGGCTTTCCCGAGATCGGGGTCGGCTGGCAGCCCGACTGCCTCTTCTTCGATCTCGGCCTCGCCGCCGCCGCGCCGGGCGCCGGCCTGCGCGCCGCGGTGTTCGCGCTCGGCACCAACGATTCCACCACGCCGCTCGACCTGGTGCGCAGCGCGACGCGTAACACGCTGGCCTTCGTGCACGCCCCGTGGATCTGCATCACGCCGCTGCGCGTGAAGGGCGAGAAGGGCGAGCTCGACCCGCTGCGGCAGGTGATTCGCGAGGAGTGCCAGATGGTCGGCGCGCGTATCGTCGAGGGCGGAACGTTGATCGACGACGATGACCTCTACGACGGCGTCCACCTCGACACCAGCGGGCACGCCAAGCTGGCGCGCGCCGTCGCCGCCGCGCTGCCCTGAGCCGCCGCCCGTGTCGTCGCCGCTCGCCCGCCGCATGCAGTCGAACATCGAGACCACGCCGGTGCCGCGCTGCCCGGTGTGCGGCGCCAGCGGCGGCCGCCCGCACCTGCGCGTCCGCGAGCACGAGTACGACACCACCACCGACGACTGGTTCACGCTCAAGGCGTGCGGCGACTGCGGCGCCTGGTTCCTCGACCCGCGCCCGAGCGACGCGGCGCTCGGCGTCATCTACCCGCCCAACTACTACGCGCACAGCAACTACCCGGACGGCCGGCGCAGCCTGTTCGCGCGCCTGTCGGAGCGCCTCTTCCGCGCCCGCATGCGCCCGGTCGAAGCGGTGGTGCCGCTCGGCCCGCCGACCCGCTGGCTGGAGATCGGCTGCGGCGAAGGCGGCATCTTCGCTTCGCTGCAGCGGCTCTACGGCGTGCGCCAGGTGATGGGCGTCGACCTGTCGGCGGCCGCGGTCGAGGTGTGCCGGCGCAAGGGCTTCGCCGCACACGTCGGCCGTTTCGAGAGCTTCGCGCCGCCCGGTGGCGAGCGCTTCGACGTCGTCTTCGGCTCGCACGTCATCGAGCACGTCGCCTCGCCGCGCGACTACGTCGAGAAGTGCTTCGCGCTGCTCGACCCGGGCGGCGTCTGCGTGTTCATCACGCCGAACAAGGCGGTCTGGGAGGCGCGCCTGTTCGGCCGCCACTGGGGCGGCCTGCACGCGCCGCGGCACTGGACGCTGCTCGACCCCGACAGCGCGCGGCGGCTCGGCGAGCGCGCCGGCTTCGCGCATCACGCCACGCTGTTCTCCGCCAACGGCGTGTTCTGGAGCTGGTCGCTGCACTCGCTGCTGCAGGAGCGCGTCGGCCGCCGCCTCGCCGACCGCCTGTTCCCGTCCGACGACCGCATGACGCGCCCCGGGCTCGCCAACATCGCCCGCGTCGCGACCTTCTCGCTGCTCGACATGGCCTGCGTGCGGCTGCTCGGCCGCTCGGCCAACATGATGGTCGTGCTGCGCAAGCCGGGCTGAGCCCGGCGGCCGCCTCAGGCGGCGAGGTAGGTGCGGCGCGCCGAGACCAGCGGACTGACGCCGTAGAGGGCGCGGTCGACGTCCACCGTCGTCGCGATGGTGCGGTAGAACGCCGGCAGCTCGCCCTGCGGCACCTCGGGGAAGATGTGGTGCAGGGCGTGCAGGTTGAAGTGGCCGCCGGCGATGATCAGCCGCTCGGCCCGACTGCACAGCGTGTCGTGCACCGCCAGGCGCCCGTCGGCCTGGCGCGTGTGCTCGCGGTACTCGCGCAGGATCGAGCAGATGCTGCCCAGCACCAGCGGCAGCACGTAGCCGCAGACGAACGCCGCGACCGAACTGGCGAGCAGCGGCCCCGCCCACAGCGCCTGCGCGAGCAGGATGCGCGGCAGGTTGCGCGTCACCGGCGGGGCCGCACCGACGCCGCCGACCGGCGCGCCGCGCGCTGCGAGCCCGGTCAGGCGGCGCACGACGTCGATCGCCGCCGGCACGATCAGCGCGCGCTTGAGCAGCAGGGCGCGCAGTTGCGCGCCGCTCAGGCTCCACAACGGCCGGCTGACGTCGTCCAACTCGCCCGGCGCGCGATGGTGGACGCGGTGGATCTCCGCGTAGGTGCGGCCGTCGAGGAACAGGATCGGCGCCAGGAACCACTCCAGCGCCAGGTCGTTCCAGCCTCGCCAGGGCAGCGCGCGGCCGTGCCAGGCTTCATGGTTGAGCGAGACGAAGCCGGCCAGGCCGATCATCTGCAGCGCGATGCCGAGCGGCACCAGCCACCAGGCGTGGCGCACCGCCAGCGCGACGCCGGCCGTGCCGGCGACGAAGGCGGCGACGGCGACGGCGAACTGGCGTGCGCTGGTGCGCTCGCGCGCCGCCGCCAGGCCGGCGGCGATGCGCGCCTCGCGCAGCAGTCCGCGCCGCACGTCGCGCAGGACGCGCACCAGCGAGCCGTCGGCCGTGGCCGGCAGCGGCTCGTCCCAGATCTCTGGCGAGTCGATCGGCGAATCGCGCATCGGTTCACGGCCGCGACGGCCGCGCCCCCCTTCCCAAGCGAGCCCTCACCCTACCAAGCCACGGCGCGAAAAGGCCACAGCGTTGTCGCCGTCCGGCTACGCCGACCTCAGCCGTCGCAGAGGGCGGCGAAGCGGTGGCGGTAACCCGGCAGCAGGCGCGCCGGGGCGAGGTCCTGGCGGGCCTGCAGCAGCACCCGCACCGCCGGCAGGTGGTAGTACGGCACGGCGATGAAGCGGTGGTGCTCCCAGTGGAAGTTCATGTTCACCGGCCCGAGCACGGCGCGCTCCAAACGCGGCGGGGCAAAGGTCAGCATGCGCGCCGGCGGCGCACCGCGATCGGCGTGCTCCAACATGCTGCGCACGCCGTTCAGCCCGGCGGCGACGGTCAGCATCGGCGCGATCCACAGGAACGGATAGGCGAAGATGCTGCCGGTGAGCGCCCACAGGCCGGCGATCAGCGCCAGCTGGCAGACGGCGATGGCGATCACGTCGCCGCCCTGCAGCGTTGCGGCGCGCTTGCCGCCGAGGTCGCGCGCGTAGCGGCCGCGCAGGAGCTTGCGCAGGTTGGGCAGCACGACGGCGCCGGCGAACATGCCGGCGGCCCAGCGCCGCAGGCCGCGACCATCGGCGCGATCGTGCAGCGCGAGGTCGTAGTAGTAGCGGTCGGGGTCGTCCTCCTCGCCGAGCCGCGCGTGGTGCTGGAAGTGGATGTGGCGCTGCTGGCGCAGCGAATTGAGCAGCGGCGCGTGCAGCAGCCAGGTGCCGGCGGCGTCGTTGAGCCGGCGGCTGGCGGCGAGGTCGAAGTGCTGGCTGTGGTGCGCCAGCACGATCAGCGAGTGCTGCAGCACGCCGATGAGCAGGAAGGCGGCGAGCCAGCCGAGCGGCGACGACCAGGCGCCGGCGACGGCGGCGACCAGCGCGATCAGCCCCCAGGTGCGCAGCAGCGGCGGCAGGCCGCGCCAGGCCGAGCGCGCGAGCAGCTCGCGCGGCAGCTCGCGCTGGCGGATCGGCTCGCGCGCCGCCCCGCCGCCGACCGCGACCGCGG
>JANRJF010000368.1:0-11085 GCA_033764095.1 Deltaproteobacteria bacterium
GCTCTCGGACTCGCTCTTGGAGAAGTGGTAGCCGCACATCGCGTTGTAGAAGTATTCGCCGGCGCGGTTGTGCACCAGCTTCCAGTAGATGCGGTACATGTCCTTGTCCATGTACATGACCACCTTGCCGAAGGCGTAGTACGGGTCGGTCGACTCGCCCTCCAGCACCCACACCGGACGCGGCACCAGCACCAGGTTGTCGATCAGCAGCCAGGGCACGCCGCTGGCGGCCGGCGCTTCGTAGGCCGCTTTGAGGTGGGGAAGCGATACCTCGAAGCGGCTCGGTGAGTTGGTGCGTGTCATCGGCAACGGCTGCGGGCTCACGATCGGTGCCAGGATGGTCTGCTCACCGACCAGCGTCCACTTGTAGTACTCGACCTTGCCGCCGTAGCAGTTGAGGTCGTCGGGAAAGATGTCGAGACCGGCGACGGTACTGGAGCGGTTGGCGACGTGAGGGCGCCGCACGCGGCGAGTGGCGGGGACGTACAACCAGATCTTGTCCGGCGAGTCCCAATCGTTGACGCGCTTGGTCAGCCCGCCGACGCCGTCGATGTCGGTCGGCTCGAGCGCGTTGGCGAGCGCGGCGGCGCGCAGGCCCTCCGGGTTGTCGATCGGGCCGCCGTGGCGGCCGAGGAAGGCGAGCGTGTGCAGCCACAGCTTGACGCGCTTGAACTCGCCGCTGGTGTCGATGCCGTTGAGCGTGAAGGTCGCGCCCTGGCCCTCGCCCATCGAGTTGGCGGCGTCGAAGTTCCACGCCATCTTGCAGGCGGCGAGTGGATCCTTCGGGTCGATCGTCGGGAAGGGATAGCCGAAGTAGAACTCCGGCACCTTGCCGGTGGCGACATCCTTCAACCCGCAGGTCTGCGGATCGACGTCGTACCTGTCGGCGTTGGCGGCGCTCGCCGCCCAGAACTTCTTCGAGTAGTTGGTTCTGAACGCCTTGGGGTCGAGGGCGGCGACCTTGTACCAGTAGTCGCCCTTCTTGACGCGATCGAGGACCACCGGAGGCAGCAGGCCCTCGGCCTGCTGCCAGTTGGTGCTGTCGAGAATCCAGCTGGTCCCGTCCGCGGTCGCGCTGCGCGCATCGGGCCGGGCGAGCGTGTCGCCATCGGGCGGCATCGGCGCTGCCCACTCGTCCGGCGTCGGACGCGCCGGGGTTGCGCGCGGCGTGGTGGCGGGGTGGACGGTGGTGGCAGGGCCGGCTGGTTCGTCGGTGACGAAGGAGGGACGCGACCGGGAATCGAGCGGCGGCACCGGTCGGCGCGGCGGCGCCGAGAACGGGCGGTCCGGGCCGGCGTCAGGGAGCTGCGGCACGCGGCGAGCCGAGCGCAGCACGGCGTCGCCGCCGAGGAACCAGGCGAAGCCGCCGACCAGCAGGGCGGCGATCGCGCCGACCAGCAGGCGTCGAGGCCGGGCAGCCGTGGCGGCGGGCCGAACCAGCTGACGCGGCTGGCGGGCGGAGCCGTCGCGCGGCGCAGCGGGCGGCGCCAGGCGCGCGAAGCGGGTGGCGACCGCGTCGGGATCGACCCCGGCGTCGTGCAGTTCCTGTTCGGCGGCGGCGCGATCATGCGGCGCAAGCTCGTCGAACAGCTCGCCAAGCGCATCGATGACGCGTTGCGCGTCGCGGCTTGCGGGATCGGGGCGGGTCATCGGGGCGGTACCTCGTCCGCCCGGCGCGCGATGATCTGTTGCGCCAGGCGGCGCAGGCGCTTGAGGCGGTTGTTGACGTCGGCGACGCTGGTGGCGAGCTGCGCGGCCAGCGCCTGCGGCTTGGCCTCGCAGCCGGCGGCGAGCGCGGCGAGCACCGCGAGCAGCGCCGGTTGCGCGCTGCGCTGCACGGCGGCGCGCAACGCTTCGATGCGCTCGACCGGATCGTCGTGTGCGCCGCCGTCGGCGGCGCGGTCGTAGGTGTCGCTCCAGCGTTCCTGGATGCGGTTGTCGAGCGAATCGGCCAGGTGGCTGAGCAGGCTGTCGACCACGCCCTCGAGATACGGCAGTAGCGCGCCGCGCGCCGGGTCCCAGGCGCGCTCGCCGCTCAGTACCTTCAGCACCGCCTCGGCGGCGAGGTCCTCCGGCGTGCGGCCGCCGGCCAGCGCATCGCTGCGTCCGGTGCGCCACTGGCGGTTGCGCGCCTTCCAGGTGGCGTAGGCGGTCAGCCGGATGCCGACCGCCGCCCAGTCGACGTCGCGCAACTCGCGTTCGATGTCATGGCTCATGCAGGCCGCGCTGCGCATCCCGCCGGAGGCTCCCACTCCCCTATGCCGGCGGCGACGGCGGATCTTGCCACGCGTGACAGCCGGGGTGCCACGTCGCGCGCGTGCTTGACGACGCTCGGGCGGCCGCCTCATAGCGTCGGCATGACGCTCGACGATTGGTACGGGGCAGGGCGGCGCATGCCGGTCGAGTTGCGCAGGCGGACCTGGGAGATCTTCGTCCGGGTCGCCGGCGCCGGCGACTGGTGCACGCTCTTCCACGGCTTCCCGACCGCCTCGTGGGACTGGCACCTGGTGTGGCCGACGCTGGTGGCGCGCCGCCGCGTCCTGGCCTTCGACTTCCTCGGTTTCGGCGAGTCCGACAAGCCGGCCGACCACACCTACGACATCGTCGAGCAGGCCGAGCTGGCGATCGCGCTGTGGAAGGCGCACGGCGTCGCCGCCACCGATCTGGTGGTGCACGACTACGGCGTGTCGGTGGCGCAGGAGATCCTGGCCCGCCATGCCGAGGGCCGTCTCGGGGTGGCGCTGGGCAGCGTCACCTTCCTGAACGGCGGCGTCTATCCCGACCTGCACCGCCCGCAGCCGGCGCAGCTCATGCTGCTCGACCCGGAGCGCGGGCCACAGCTCGGCGACCTGATCACCGCCGAGAGTTTCGCCATCGGCCTGCGCGCCACCTACGCGCGACAGCCGCCCGACGAAGAGCTGGCGGCGCAGTGGGAGACGGTGCGGCGGCGCGATGGTCAGCGCATCGGCTACCGGTTGATCCAGTACATCCGCGACCGCCAGCACCACGCCGCGCGCTGGGTCGGCGCGTTGGAGCAGACGACCGTGCCGCTCCATTTCATCTGGGGGATGCTCGACCCGGTCTCCGGCGGCCACATGGCGGAACGCATCGCCGCGCGCATGCCGGCGAGCGACCGCGTCTTCCTCGACGACGTCGGGCACTGGCCGCAGATCGAGGCGCCGGACGTCGTACAGGCGCAGCTGGCACGCATTCTGACGCCATGACGACCATCGAGGTGGAGACGGACGGCGACGAGCGCTTCGAGGTGGTGGTGCGCGAGCGCGGCGGCGAGACGCGCCACACGGTGACGATGAACGGTGCGACCTACGCGCGGCTGGCACCGGGCGGCACGACGAGCCGCGTCGCGGTGATCCGTGCGGTATTCGCCTTCCTGCTCGACCGCGAGCCGAAGGAATCGATCCTGCGCCGCTTCGACGTCACTGTCGTCGGCCGCTACTTCCCCGAGTTCGAGCGCCAGCGCGGCCGCTATCTGAGCTCGTAGGCGCCCGAGCAGGCATCGCGCGCGCCGCATCCTACAGATGGGTGGGGATGCTCTGCGCGAAATGGAACAGGTCGTCCGGATCGTAGGCGGCCTTCACCTGCACCAGGCGCTCGAAGTTGGCGCCGTAGTACGCCTGCTGCCAGTCGGTGAGCGCCGGGTCGATGAAGTTCTGATACGCCGCCGCGGTGACGTACGGCTGCACGCTACTCCAGAGGGCGTCCACCCAGTCGACGTAGGTGCGTTCGACCGCCGCGTCGGCGCCGCCCGGCCAGGCGGCGCCCATCTCGATCAGATACGCCGCATCGCGGTGTACGAACGCCGTCGCATCGGCGGGGACGCGGTTCACCGCGCCGCCGACCCAGCTGAACAGCGCGCAGACGCCGTAGGTACCGGTCGGGCCTTTCGGCAGATGCGCGAGCGTGTCCACGATGGTCTCGATCGCCGCCGACGGCAGCGGGTCGACGGCAAAGTTGCTGTGATCGGCGGTCGCGTCGGGCATGCCGCCGCTTTCCGACAGGTATGCCTGCGCCTCCCAGAACGACAGCGTCTGAAAGTCCTCGACCGCCGGCGGCGCGACCGCCTGCAGCGGCGCGAGCAGGTCGCGCAACTCGTCGAGCGGGCCGCGGTACTGGGTCAGCAGGTACGCCACCAGGCTCTCGTCGGGGTCGTCGTCGTCGCCCAGCACGAAGCTGCTGAACAGGCCGGAGTAGGCGTGCGGCGCGTGCACCAGGAGCGGCTGATACGCCTCCAGCACCGCGGCCGCGGCCGCCGCGCCGTGCCATTCGAGGTAGGCGACGGCGACGCGCGGCGGAGCCGCGCTGAGCTGGTAGGTGAACGAGGTGTGGATGCCGAAGTTGCCGCCGCCCCCCCCACGCACCGCCCAGAACAGGTCGGCATCGTGTTGGGCGTCACAGGTCAGGATCTCGCCGTCGGCGGTGACGATCTCGGTGGACAGCAGTCGATCGGACGTCGTGCCGAGCTGCCGCGCGTTGTAGCCGAGCCCGCCGCCGAGCGTCAGGCCGCTCAGGCAGACCGTCGTGCAGACGCCGCCGGGTAGGACCAGATCGTAAGCCGGCAGCGTCGCCGCGACATCCATGTTGCGCGCTCCACTGCCGGCCTGCAGCACGCCGTTGTCCGGATCGACGCTGAGGCTGCGCAGCGGACTGACGTCGATCTGCAGGCCGCCGGTGGTCGAGAAGCCGCCGTAGCTGTGTCCGCCGCCGCGGGCGGCGAGCGGCACGCCGTGCTGGCGTGCCCACAGGATGGACGTGCGCACATCCTCGGCGTTCAGGCATTGCGCGATGCCGTCCGGATGGACCGACGCGTAGCGCAGATTGGTGGGCAGACGGGCTGCGTTGTAGCCGCGACTGCCGGGGCGCAGCAGCGTGCCGGACAGGCTGGCGGCGAGCGCGTCCCACGCCTTCGCCGAAGCGCTGCTCCCGCCTCCGCAACCCACCAGGCCGGCGATCGGGGCCGCCAGGCCGGCCGCCACGCCGAGACGCGCCGAATGGGAGAGGAACTGCCGCCGACTCAGCCCGGTCGCGCGGGCGCGGCGCCGGCGCAGGTGTTGGGGAAGCCAATGGATCATCGCTCGACGCTCCTCTCGGTGATTACGAGGCGCCATTGCACCCGCGGTCGGGCGCGGGATCAATAGGCGAAATGCAGGCGCGCGCGATGGCGCCGGCGCCATCGCGCGCCGATCATTTCTGATGCGCGCGGCTCTGGCAGCGCGCGCTACGCACCAGCCAGAGCGTTCGGGCCGATTGTGACACGCCTTTGCCGTGCGCAGGCGCTATGCCCGGCCGCTGCACCCTCGCTGCACTGCCTGGTGCGCCGCTTGCTCCGGGCTCGCGGCGACGCAGCGCGAGTGCGTCCAAGCGGAGGAGTGCGAATGGCGATCCGGATGACGCGGCGTGGGATGCTCGGCAGTGGTCTGGCGGCGGCGGCGCTGGGCGTGGCGCGCCCGCTGCGCGCCGCGACGACCGCGCGGTCGTCGCATGAGCGCTGCGATGTGTGCGTGGTCGGCGCCGGCTTCGCCGGATTGGCGGCGGCGCGCGCGCTCGCGCAGGCGGGCAAGCGCGTGCTGGTGCTGGAGGCGCGCAACCGCGTCGGCGGGCGCGTGCACACCGTGACGCTGAAGAACGGCGCGTGGATCGACCTCGGCGGCCAGTGGGTGGGTCCGACCCAGGACCGCTTCTACGCCTTCATCAAGGAGACGGGCTGCGCGACCTACGCCTCGCCGCACGCCGGTGAGACGGTGGTGCGCGGGGTGACCAAGCCCGAGCTGATGCGGGTCGGCGAGGACTGGAGCACAGTCCCCGGCTACGACCTGGTCGAGGCGGTGGAGGCCAAGCTCACCGAGCTGGCCGCGGGTATCGACGCCGACGCGCCCTGGACGCATCCCGAGGCGGTGCGCCTGGATGGTCTCACGCTGGCGGAATGGCTGCGCGCCACCGTCCCCAACGAAAACGCGCAGCAGTACGCCGGACAGGTGATCAGCGACTATCTCTGCGCCAGCCCGGACGAGCTCTCGATCCTGCACACCGCCTGGTTCGTCAAGGCGTGCGGCGGCTTCGCCATGCTCAACGGCTTCGATGGCGGCGCGCAGCAGGATCGCGTCGTCGGCGGAGCGCAGGTGGTGGCGGACCGCGTCGCGGCGGCGCTGGGTGACATCTTCCGCTTCCGCAAGCCGGTGCGCCGCATCGCGTGGGGGGAGACCGGCGTCACCGTCCACAGCGACGACTACAGCGTCGAGGCCGCGCACGTCGTGCTCACCGCGCCGCCGTCGCTGGCCGGCGCGATCGAATACGAGCCCTGTCTGCCCGCCAGTCGGACGCAGGTCACGCAGCGCTGGCCGCAGGGCATCGTGATCAAGGTGCAGATGGTCTACGACGAGCCCTTCTGGCGCCACGACGGGCTGAGCGGGACGTCGTTCGACTACCAGTCGCCGATCAACGAGACGGCGGACAGCAGCACGCCGGAGGACGCCTCGAAGGCCGGCGTGCTCACCGGCTTCGTCCACTCCGCCGAGGCGCGGCGCATCGCGCCGTTGCCCGCCGCCGAGCGCAAGCACCTGCTGCTCGCCGACATCGCCAAGCGCTTCGGGCCCAAGGCGCTGAGCCCGGTGCACTACATGGAGGCCAACTGGACGACGGAGAGTTGGACGCGCGGCTGCTTTGCCGGCTTCCTCACCCCCGGGGCGACGTACCTGTTCAAGACCGCGACGCGCGATCCGATTGGTCCGATCCACTGGGCCGGTACCGAGTCGGCGACCGCCTGGCCGTCGTTCATCGACGGCGCCATCCGCACCGGCGAGCGCGCCGCGCAGGAGATCCTCGCGGCGCGCGCCGGGGCGCCTGCCGCGGCGGTCGGCTGACGCGCGCCGCCGCGACGGCAGGAAAAAAAAGGGGGCGGCCGATCCGGCCGCCCCCTGGTGGACGTGCGATGCGGCCGACCACGGCCGCGCCAACCATCACATGTCGTCGTAGCCGCCCGGCGCCGGCGCGGCGGGCTTCTTCTCTTCCGGCTTCTCGGCGACCATCGCCTCGGTGGTCAGCAGCATGCTGGCGACCGACGCGGCGTTCTGCAGCGCGGTGCGCACCACCTTGGTGGGGTCGATGATGCCGGCCTTGAGCAGGTCCTCGTATTCCTCGGTGGCGGCGTTGAAGCCGTACGAGCCCTTGCCGCCCTTCACCTTGTCGATCACCACGGCGCCCTCGACACCGGCGTTCATGGCGATGCGGCGGCACGGCTCGTGCGCCGCGCGCTGCACGATCTGCACGCCGACGCGCTCCTCGTCGGCGACCTTGAGGCTGTCGAGCGCCGCAACGGCGCGCACCAGGGCGACGCCGCCGCCCGGCACGATGCCTTCCTCGACCGCTGCACGGGTGGCGTGCATGGCGTCCTCGACGCGCGCCTTCTTCTCCTTCATCTCGACCTCGGTCGCGGCGCCGACCTTGATCACCGCCACGCCGCCGACCAGCTTGGCGAGCCGCTCCTGCAGCTTCTCGCGGTCGTAGTCGGAGGTCGTCTCCTCGATCTGGGCGCGGATCTGCTTGATGCGGCCCTCGATGTCGGCCTTCTTGCCGGCGCCGTCGATGACCGTGGTGTTGTCCTTGTCGATGGTGACGCGCTTGGCGCGGCCGAGGTCCTTCAGCGTCACGTTCTCGAGCTTGAGGCCGAGCTCCTCGGCGATCATGCGGCCGCCGGTGAGGATGGCGATGTCCTCCAGCATGGCCTTGCGGCGGTCGCCGAAACCCGGCGCCTTGACCGCGGCGGCGTGCAGGGTGCCGCGGATCTTGTTCACCACCAGCGTGGCGAGCGCCTCGCCCTCGATATCCTCGGCGATGATCAGCAGCGGGCGGCCCGACTTGGCGATCTGCTCCAGCACCGGCAGCAGGTCCTTCATCGCGCTGATCTTCTTCTCGTGGATCAGGATGTACGGATCGTCGAGCGCCACTTCCATGCGCTCCGGGTCGGTGACGAAGTAGGGCGACAGGTAGCCGCGGTCGAACTGCATGCCCTCGACCACGTCGAGCGTCGTCTCCAGGCTCTTCGCCTCCTCGACGGTGATGACGCCTTCCTTGCCGACCTTGTCCATCGCCTCGGCGATGATCTCGCCGATGGCGCGGTCGCCGTTGGCCGACACGGTGCCGACCTGGGCGATCTCGTCGCGGCCCTTGGTCGGCTTCGAGAGCTCCTTGAGCGACTCGGTGATCTTGGTGACGGCCTTGTCCATGCCGCGCTTGATCGACATCGGGTCGTGGCCGGCGGCGACCATGCGGGCGCCCTCGGTGAACAGCGCGCGCGCCAGCACGGTGGCGGTGGTGGTGCCGTCGCCGGCGACGTCGGAGGTCTTCGACGCGACCTCCTTCACCATCTGCGCGCCCATGTTCTCGAACTTGTCTTCCAGCGCGACTTCCTTGGCGACGGTGACGCCGTCCTTGGTGACGGTGGGCGCGCCCCACGACTTCTCGATCACGACGTTGCGGCCCTTGGGGCCGAGGGTGACGGTCACCGCGTCGGCGAGCAGGTTCACGCCTTTGAGGATCTTGCTCCGTGCGTCCTCGCTGAACTTGACGATCTTGGCTGCCATGAACGGATTCTCCTTCTACGTATGCTGCGTCGCGGCTCAGGCTTCGATCACGCCGAGGATGTCCTCCTCGCGCATGATGATGTGCTCTTCGCCGTCGAGCTTGATCTCGGTGCCGGAATACTTGCCGAACAGGACCCGGTCGCCCTTCTTCACGCCGAGCGTGATGATCTTGCCCGCGTCATCGAGGCGGCCGGGGCCGACCGCCACCACCTGGCCTTCCTGCGGCTTCTCCTTGGCGGTGTCGGGGATGATGATGCCCCCCTTGGTCTTCGCCTCTTCCTCGATGCGCTTCACGATCACGCGATCGTGCAGTGGACGCACTGCCATCTCCGTTGCCCTCCCTGCTGATTGATTGTGCTGATTGGCTGAATCGATTGCTGTTACGCGCGTTTGCGACGCGGCGCAACTAAGGCCCGGTTGTCGGACTGTCAACCGGGCCGGAAGCAGAAAAGTGGCTGCACGGCGCTCGCTAGCGCAGATCCACCACGGTCATGCGCTTCAAGGCTTTGCGGCCCTTCTGGGCGCGGTGCAGCAGCTCCGGCAGCGCCACCTTGCGCTCGCTGCCGTCGTCGCCGATGGCCAGCGGCGGGCGGTTGGCGGGATGGCAGACGGCAGCGACCACCGACTCGCCGGCGTCGAGGCGCATCAGGATGACGCCGCGGCCGGCGCCGGCGAGCTCGGGTAGCTCCTCGGCCGGGAAAGCGAGCGCCTTGCCGCCGCTGCTGACGGCGGTGATGACGTCGCCGGCGGCCGGGCCGACGCTGACCAGTGCGTCGTCGTCCCTGGTGCGGGCGAAGCGCCGTCCGCTGCGCGTCGTCTCGCTCAGATCGGGGCGGCAGAAGAGGCCCATGCCGCCGGCGCTGGCGACCAGCCAGCGGTCCACCACCTGCGGCTGCTCGACTCCGGCCATGACCACGGTGACCGCCTCGACCGTCTCGGCCTCGGCACCCTTGCCGAACAGATCGCGCTGCGGCTTGTCCGGTGCCGGCAGCTCGACCTTCTCGGCTCCCGGGCGCACCAGCACGGCGGCGACGATGCGCTCGCCGTCCTTGAAGTTGAGCAGCGACTGCACCGGCTCGCCGTAGCCGGTGGTGGCCGGGACGTTGGCGACCTTCATCACGTAGGCGACGCCGAGGGTGGAGAAGAGCGCCAGGCTGTCGCGCGTCGTGCCGCGCAGGATCCACTTCGCCAGGTCGCCCTCGCGCACCCGGGTCGAAGCGGGGTCCTTGATCTCGCCGACCCGCTTCAGCCAGCCGTCGCGCGTCACCACCACGGTGGTGTCCTCGTGCACGACGTAGGCCTCGGCGTCGTAGGTCAGCTCGGCCCCCGCCTTGAGCACCGAGCGGCGCGCGTCGCCGTACTTGTCCGAGAGCTCTCTGAGCTCGCCGGCGACCAGCCCCCACAATGCCTTGTCGCTCTTCAGCAGGCGCTCGATCTCGCGCGCGCGGGTTTCCTTCTCCTTCTGCTCGGCGCGGATCTTGTCGATCTCCAGGCGCGCCAGTTGGTAGAGGCGCGTCTCCAGGATCGCGTCGGCCTGCACTTCGTCGAGGTCGAAGGCCTGCATCAGTCCGCGCTGCGCCTCGGCGCGCGACGCGGCGGCGCGGATGATCTTGATCGCCTTGTCGATGCCGTCGAACAGCTTGAGGAAGCCGGCGAGGATGTGCAGGCGCTCGCGCAGCTCGCCGAGCTCGTGGGTCAGGCGGCGGCGCACCACCTCGCGGCGGAAGTCGAGGAAGTGGCGGCAGAGGTCGAGGAGCGTCAGGCGCGCCGGCTGACCGACGCCGGCGTGTCCGGTCGGCACCAGCGCGGTCAGGTTGACGTTGAAGTTCATCTGCAGGTTGGTGTGTTTGAAGAGGTACGCCATCACCGCGTCGGGCGCCGCGTCGGGCTTGAGCTCGACGACGATGCGCACGTCGTCGGTCGACTCGTCGCGTACGTCCACCGCCAGCGGCAGCTTGCGGCTGGCAATGTGCTCGGCGATCTCCTCGACCAGCGTCGCCTTGTTGGTGGTGTACGGAATCGAGGTGATCACCACCAACGACTTTCGCCCGGCGGTCTCCGGCTTGTACTGGCTGCGCACCCGCACCGCGCCCTGGCCGCTCTCGTAGATCTGGCGCAGCTCGGCGCGGGTGTTGAGGATCTCGCCACCGGTCGGGAAGTCGGGCCCCTTGATGAACTTGAGCAGGTCCTTGGTCTGCAGGTCGCGGTCCTCGATCAACGCCAGCAGCGCGTCGACGACCTCCTTGAGATTGTGCGGCGGGATGTTGGTCGCCATGCCGACGGCGATGCCGGTGCTGCCGTTGACCAGCAGCTGCGGTAGCACCGCCGGCAGCACGATCGGCTCGCGCAGCGTCGCGTCGTAGTTGTCGCGCCACTCGACGGTGTCGTGGCGGATGTCGCGCAGCAGCTCCTCGGCGATCGCCGCCAGGCGCGCCTCGGTGTAGCGCATGGCGGCGGCGCCGTCGCCGTCGAGCGAGCCGAAGTTGCC
>JANRJF010000369.1:0-10471 GCA_033764095.1 Deltaproteobacteria bacterium
GCGCGGTCGAGCTGGTCGAACTTGCGCTTGGTCAGCGTCTCCCAACGCAGCACGGTCGGTTCGGTCATGCGGGTCGCCTCGCATCGGCACTCTCGCAATGCAAGCGCGCGAGGATCGGAGAACACAGATGAACACAGAGCCCATCCACCCCGCCCCCCGATGAACACCGAGCCCCAACCCCAGCCAAAGAAAGGACATCAGAGTACGGAAGGCGGCTGAGTCAGCGACTTCTCCGCGTTCATCGGGGCGGGGGGCGGCGGGGCTCCGTGTTCATCTGTGGAAGTCTTTTTCCGACGCCGTGTCACTCGCGCTCCGGTGAGATCTCCTCCAGCTCGCGGTTCGCCGTCTCGGGGACGGCGAGGCCGATGATCAGCGGCGCCAGCGGAGCGACGACCAGCATGGTGGTGATGGCGGCGGCGTGGCTGCCGTAGTGGCCGAACAGGACGCCTTCCAGCCACAGCCCGGTGGCGGCGCCGATGGTGCCGACGATGGCGCGCACGCCGGAGGCGGTGGAGCGGTACGAGGTCGGGAACAGCTCGCTGCCGAGCGCGGCGAACAGCACGGTGATCATGGTCACGGTCATCACCATCACCCCCCACAGCAGCGGCACCATCCAGCCGTCGGCGTTGTAGAAGGCGGCGGCGGCGGCGGCGTTGGCGAGCAGGCCGGTGATCAGCACGCGCTTGCGGCCGAGGCGGTCGCCGAGCGCGCCGGCGACGACGTTGCCGAGCAGACCGAGCACGCCGATGGTCAGGTACATGGTGGCGATGTCGCGCGGCGCGTAGCCGTGCACCGACTGCAGGAACTTGGAGGGAAAGAACATCGCCGTCTCGGTGACGAAGGCGAACGGCAGCAGCGCGGCGCACAGTGCCAGCATGCGGCCGGGATACATGCGCACCAGGTTGCGCAGCGGCTGCAGCGGATGGGTGCGGCGGTGCGCAGCGCGATGCGCGGTGAAGCGCTCGGTCTCCTCCAGCGCGCGGCGCAGCCAGGCGACCAGCAGCAGCGGCAGGGCGCCGAGGCCGTAGAGCGCGCGCCAGCCGAACGGCAGCAGCTCGACGGCCGAGAAGATCAGCGACGCCAGACCGTAGCCGAAGGCGCCGAGCGCGCCGAGCATGCCGATGCCCCAGCCGCGGCTGCGCGCGTCGAACTCCTCGGCGATGACGACGATCGCCAGCATGGTCTCCGCCGCGATGCAGGCGCGAGCGATGAACTGCACGATCACGAAGCTGCGCGCGTCGGGGGCCAGCGCGGTGGCGAAGGTGGCGAGGGTGAAGCCGATGATGGTCGCCAGCAGCAGCCGGCGGCGGCCGATCTGGTCGGCGAGGATCGCCAGCGCGACCGCCGGAATGACGCCGAGCCGCACGCTCGCCAGCAGGCTGCCGACCTCGGCCTCCGGCACCTGCAGGCCGGCCTGGATCTGCGGTAGCGCCATGCCGAGCAGGGCGCCGTCGTAGTTGTCGATCAGGTTGGCGACGCCGAGCGCCAGCAGCACGCGCCACTGGCGCGGGCTGAGCGGCGGCGCGTCGAGCCAGCGCAGCAGGCGCGAGGAGGGCCGGGTCAGGGAACGGGTCTCCGCCACAGAACCCGGCCACTCTGCTGGCTCGCCGCGGCGCTGTCCAGTTCCCACGCCCGGGCGCGCGCGCTAGGGTCGGCGGTCGCTCCACCACCTGGGAGGGACTCCATGGCCGACGCCGACGCGCGCCTGCAACGCGCCTACGACTGGATTGCCGCGCTGACCGAAACGCCGGACCGCTTTGCCGGCAGCGCCGCCGAGCGCGGCGTCGCCGAGCGCATCGGCGGCTGGATGCGCGAGCTCGGCGCACGCGAGGTCGGCCTCGAGCCGATCGCCAGCGCGCCGCGCTCCGGCTGGGTGCTCGCCCTGCACGCCGGCGTGGCGCTGTTCGGCCTGTGGATCGGCGGCCTGCTCGGCGCCGGGCTGGCGGTGCTGGCGCTGTGGTCGTTCCGCCGCGAGCTGCGCCAGCGCCGGCCGCTGCTGTCGCGCCTGCTGCCGGCGCCGGAATCGGTCAACGTCGTCGGCCGCTTCGGCGCGGCGACGCCGACCCGCCGCGTCGTGCTGAGCGCGCACATCGACTCCGCCCAGGCCGGCTTCCTGTTCTCCAAGACGCTGGCCGACCTGTTCGCCGGCGCCGCCGCCGGCGGCAAGCGCGACAAGCCGCCGGTCGGTCCGCTCGCCCTGCCCGAGGCCTTCCAGATCGGCGCCGCGCTGGTCGCGCTGGCGAGCTGGCTCGGCGCGCATGGCCTGCTCTTCGGACTGCTCGAGCTGATCGTCTGGGCCGGCCTGGTGCTGACCATGATCCTCACCCTGCAGTGGGCGTCATCGCCGCCGACGCCGGGGGCCAACGACAACGCCAGCGCGGTCGCCGCCATGCTCACCTGCGGCGAACGGCTCGCCGCGGCGCTGCCGGAGGACGTCGAGCTGTGGCTGGTCGGCACCGGCGCGGAGGAGGTCGGCTGCTGCGGCATGCACGGCTTCGTCGTGCGTCACCTCGACTGGCCGAAGGACGCCACCTGGTTCATCAACTTCGAGTGCGTCGGCGGCGGCCAGCTGCACTACATCCGCAGCGAGGGCGTGCTGCACAAGGGCTTCTTCCCGCCGCAGCTGAACGAGCTGACGCGCCAGATCGTCGCCGGCGGCGGCTTCGGCGCGGTGACGCCGACCGATCTGCTCGCCGCCACCGACGGGCACGTCCCCGCCGCGCACGGCTACCCGACGCTGTCGCTGATCTCGCTGGAGGCCAACGGGGTGCCGCGCAACTACCACCGCGTCGAGGACACCGTCGAGGCGCTCGACATGCCCATGGTGGTGCGCGCCGCGGACCTCGGCGCGGCGGTGGGGTTGGCGGCGCTGGGCGTGCCGCCGGCACGGTCGACCGGCACAGCCGCTTAACCACGACGGCACAACGACACAACGGCACAACGAGGAGAGGGGATCTAGGAGGGATTCTGAACTCCAACCCTTACCACCCACTCCCCGTTGTGCCATTGTTTCGTTGGGCCGTCGTGATTAGGCGCGCTTCACGTTAACCCCGATCAACTCCGCCGTCCCCAGCACGTGCCCGCGCATGGCGTCGCGCAGCGCCGCGGCGGTCGGCGCGCCGAGGTCGGGCAGCACGGTGTCGAGCGCGTAGAGGGTGAAGACGTAGCGGTGGCGGCCGATCGGCGGGCAGGGACCGTGGTAGGCGGTCTGGCCGCGATCGCTCCTGCCGGCGCGCGCGCCGCTCGGCAGCGCCGCGCCGGCGGCGAGCGCGCTGGCGTCGGCCGGCAGGTTGTAGACCACCCAGTGCACCCACGGCGTCGGGCGCGGATGCGCCGGATCGGGCGCATCGGGATCGTCGACGATCAGCGCGAAGCTGCGCGTGCCGGCCGGCGCGCCCGACCAGGCGAGCGGCGGCGAGCGATCGTCGCCCTGGCAGGTGAACTGGCGCGGGATCGCGGCGCCGGCGGTGAAGGCGTCGGAGCGCAGCGCGAACGCGCCGCTGCTCGTCGGCGCCAGCACCGTCAACACCGCGCCGAGCAGCGCCAGGG
Organism: Deltaproteobacteria bacterium; assembly: GCA_033764095.1. Taxonomy (GTDB): domain Bacteria; phylum Desulfobacterota; class Binatia; order HRBIN30; family CADEER01; genus JBDTMT01. Next base: position 3,550 of record JANRJF010000369.1, read on the forward strand.
TCATTTCTTCTTCCCGTCCAGCGCCGCTTTCAGGTTGGCGAGGTATTCGGTGACGGCGGCGGCCGCTTCCCTCTCGGCGAATGACTTCACCACGCGCTGCAGCAGCGCCGGCACCGGCGTGTCGGGCGCCAGCATCTGGCGCAGCGTGATCCTGGTGCCGTCGCCGCTCTTGCTGAGGCGCAGCTCGCCGTCGACATCGGTGTTGTCCCCCTTGGCGCCGGTGCTCTTGAAGCTGATCATCGCTTTGCCGTCGCCGCTGTAGGCGGCGGTGTACTGCACCGTCATCGTCATCCCGACCGCGGAGCGCTCGTCGTAGATGAACTTGAAGGTGTCCTTGCCCGCCGCCTTCTTGCAGCTCGCCAGGCCGGGGATGCACGCCGACGAGCCGACGACGTCCCACAGGTACTTGTAGACCTTGTCGATTGGGGCCTTCACCGTCACCGACTGCTCGATCTCGGTCGGAAACTTCGCCATGCATCCCCCCTCGCTTCCATAGACGGAACCACAGATGAACACAGATCAACACGGGGAGGGAAGCGGCGCACGGCATCCGTGTTCATCCGTGCTCATCCGTGATTTCTCTCCGGCATGACGGACGAGCAGATCGCGGCGCTGGGCGAGGATGTTCCACTGCTGCAGGGGATCCGCACGACGCGCGCGATCCGGCGGCTGAAGCCGGATCCGGTGCCGCCGGGACTGATCCGCAAGGTGTGCGAGGCGGGCACGTTCGCGCCGAGCGGCGGCAACCGGCAGCCGTGGCGCTTCATCGCCGTCAGCGAGGCGGAGCGGCGCGCCTGGGTGGCGGAGCGCTACCGGCGCGTCTTCCTCGCCTACATCCAGCCGGCGGTCGAGGCGGCGCGCGACCCGGCCTATCCGGAGGTGAAGCGACGCAACATGCGCGCCGCCATCCACCTCGCCGAGCACCTGCACGAGGTGCCGGTGCTGCTCTTCGTCGCCGGCTGGACGCGACGCGGCACGCAGCAGACGCAGGCGCTGTTCCCCGCCGTCCAGAACATCCTGCTCGCCTGCCGCGCCGTCGGCCTCGGCGCCTCGCTCACCACCGTCCATCTCGCCTTCGGCAGAGAGCTGGATGCCTGGCTCGGCCTGCCGGAGAACTGCCCGACCTGCGCCATGCTGCCGATCGGCTGGCCGCGCGGCGGCTTCTGGCAACCGCCGCGCGCGCCGGTGGACGAGTGTCTGTTCTGGGAGAGGTACGGGTGAACGCGGCCAGTCGAGCTGACGCGAGCCGCGTGTGACTTCGAAGGCTGTTAGGCTGTTACGCTGCTAGGCTGTTAGAGGTCGGACATTTTTTCTTCACCCTAACAGCGTAACAGCCTAACAGCCTAACAGCCTTTCCACGTGCCGCGCGATCATCAACTCCTCGTCGGTCGGAATCACCCAGGCCGCGACGCGGCTCGCGGCACTGCTGATGCGCGGGCCGCCGGAGCTGTTTGCCGCCGCGTCGAGCGCGACGCCGAGCCAGCTGGCATCCTGGCAGATGCGCGCCCGCACCTCGGCCGCGTGCTCGCCGATGCCGGCGGTGAACACCAGCGCGTCGAGCCCGCCGAGCGCGGCGGCGAGCGAGCCGATCTCGCGCCCGATGCGGTAGACGAACAGGTCGACGGCGAAGCGGGCGCGCGGCGCGGCGCTGGCGAGCAGCTCGCGCATGTCGCTCGACACCCCGGAGACGCCGAGCAGGCCCGACTCGCGATAGAGCAGCGACTCCAGCGCGGCGGCGTCCATGCCGAGCTCGCGCAGGCAGTAGAGCAGGACGCCGGGATCGAGCGCGCCCGAGCGCGTGCCCATCGGCACGCCGTCGATGGCGGTGAAGCCCATCGTCGTCGCCACACTCCGCCCGCCCTGTAGGGCGCACAGGCTGGCGCCGTTGCCGAGGTGCATGACGACGGTACGGCCGGCCGCGGCGCGCGTATCGTACGTCGGCAGAACACGGGCGATGTACTCGTACGACAGGCCGTGGAAGCCGTAGCGCCGCACGCCGCGCTCGGTGAGCGCCGGCGGCAGCGCGAAGGCCTGCGCCAGCGCCGGCGCGCCGGCGTGGAAGGCGGTATCGAAGCAGGCGACCTGCGGCAGCTCGGGCCGGCGCGCGGCGAGCGTGCGCATCGGCCGCAGGTTGTGCGGCTGGTGCAGCGGGGCGAGCGGAATCAGCGCGGTGAGCTGGTCGAGCACCGCGGCATCGACCCGCACCGGCGCGGTGAAGGCGCCGCCGCCGTGCACGACGCGGTGGCCGACGGCGACGACGCGCAGGTCGGCCGCCCGCGCCGGCAGCCAGTCGAACAGGTAGTCGAGCGCCCCGTCGTGACCGGGCGCTTCGCCCGCCGGCCAGGCGTGCGTGCCGATCGACACGCCGTGCGCATCGCGCGCCCGGAAGCGCGCGGCGCCCTCGAGCTCCTCGAAGGCGCCGTGCAGCGCCACCTCCAGCCGGCCGGGGCCGGCGAGGGCGAACTGGGTGAACTTGAGGCTGGAAGACCCCGCGTTGAGGACCAGGATCGCGTCGCGCACGGCTCGCTCCGCGCCGACTTGTAGCCCGAGCCCGGCAGCATTGACACCGCGGCGCGCGGTCGGCGCATGCTGATGCGTGAACATCGGCCTGATCTCCGACACCCACGGCCTGATGCGGCCCGAGGCGCTGGCGGCGCTGCGCGGCTGCGACCACATCCTGCACGCCGGCGACATCGGCGACGCCGCCGTGCTGGAAGCGTTGCGCGCCGTCGCCCCGACCACCGCGGTGCGCGGCAACAACGACCGCGGCGCCTGGGCGGCGCCGCTGCCGGAGAGCGAGGCGGTCGAGCTCGGCGGCGTCTGGCTGTACCTGCTGCACGATCTGCACGGTCTCGACCTCGACCCCGCCGCCGCCGGCTTTGCCGCCGTGATCACCGGCCACTCGCACAAGCCGGTGGTCGAGACCCGCCGCGGCACCCTCTACGTCAACCCCGGCAGCGCCGGCCCGCGCCGTTTCAAGCTGCCGGTGGCGGTGGCCAGGCTGCGCATCGGACGAGGCGGGCGGATTGACGCGGAGATCGTCCCTCTCGCCACCTGACCGCAGATCGCGGTTGACCTCGCGCGCCGATGGCGATAGCTGGGGGGCAGTATGTCGCGTCACGCCTTCCGCAGCGGCTTCTTCTTCTACTTTATCTGGCGCAGCCCGGGGCTGCGGGAGGGGTTGGCCGCCGCGTAACGCGCGCACCACAACCACGACACCCGAAGCCCTGGGGCCCACGCCTCAGGGCTTTTTTGTTTTCTGGAGACGACATGGACAGCATCGACCCGATCGACGACCGCAACCTGGCCGGGCAGCAGCGCCTGACGACGCCGCGCGCGGTGAAATCCGGCCTGCCGCGCCCCCCGGCCGCGGCCGCCACGGTGCGCGGCGGCCGCCAGGCGATCCGCGACGTGCTGCACGGCCGCGACCAGCACCGCCTGGTCGCCATCGTCGGGCCGTGCTCGATCCACGACCCGGAGGCGGCGCGCGAGTACGCCGGGCGGCTGGCGCGGGTGGCCGAGGCGACGCGCGAGTCGCTGGTCATCGTGATGCGCACCTACTTCGAGAAGCCGCGCACGACGGTCGGCTGGAAGGGCCTGATCAACGACCCTCACCTCGACGGCTCGTGCGACCTCCCCGCCGGCCTGGAACAGGCGCGGCGCCTGTTGCTGGAAGTCAACGGCCTCGGCATCCCCTGCGCCAGCGAGCTGCTCGATCCGATCGTGCCGCAGTACATCGGCGACCTGCTCAGCTGGGCGGCGATCGGCGCTCGCACCACCGAGAGCCAGACGCACCGCGAGATGGCCAGCGGCCTCTCCATGCCGGTCGGCTTCAAGAACGGCACCGACGGCGGCCTCGACGTGGCGCGCAACGCCATGATCTCGGCGCGCCACCCGCACCATTTTCTCGGCATCGATGGCGACGGCGCCGTGGCCGTGATTCAGACCAAGGGCAACCCCGACCGCCACGTCGTGCTGCGCGGCGGGGCGCGCGACGTCAACTACGGCGCCGAGGCGATCGCGCGCGCCGCGACGCTGATCGCCGACGAGGACATCGCGCGACCGATCATGGTCGACTGTTCGCACGACAACTCGAACAAGAACCACACCCGTCAGGCGACCGTCTGCCGCGCCGTGCTCGCCCAGGTGCGCGCCGGCGAGTCGCGCATCATGGGCGTGATGCTGGAGAGCAACCTGCGCCCGGGCAAGCAGAATTGGATTGCCGGGGCGGCGCTGGAGTACGGCGTCTCGATCACCGACGCCTGCATCGGCTGGGAGGAAACCGAGGCGCTCCTCTACGAGCTGGCGGACCGCTCGGCGCTGCGCGCGGTGTCGTGATTCGAGCGATGAGCGATGAGTGGTGAGCGATGAGAGTCAGAAGGCCCTCGTCGCTCATCGCTGGTCACTGGTCGCTGACCTTCTCGCCGCCGTGCTTGATGCCGTCGGCGGCCTTGTCGATGCCCTCGCCGGTCTTTTCCATGGCGGTGCCGACGCCCTGCTTGGTCTTGTCCCAGCCTTCCTTGCTGACGTCCTTGGTCGCGTCCCAGCCCTGCTTCGTATCGTTCTTGATGGCGCGACCGACCTCGTCGAAGCCCTCCTTGATCGAGGGCTCGTCGGCCTGAACCAGCGCGGGCGAGAGCAAGGCGGCGATGAACAACAGAATCACTCGGCGCATCGGAACACCTCCGGCCCCTGGCCATACCATCCGCATCCTCCCCCGCGCAGCGGGGGAGGTCGGGAGGGGGATCTACTGCACCAGTCGAACGGCGGGCCGGACGGCGTGCAGGCGCTGGGTGACGCGGGCGGTCAGCTGATCGAGATCGAGGCCGGCTTCGGCGAGTTGCTCGGGCCGCTGGCCGTGGTCGATGAAGCGGTCGGGCAGCGCCAGGAGCTCGAGCCGGTTGGCGTCCAGATCGCTGCGGGTGCGGACGAACTCCAGCACCGCCGAGCCGAAGCCGCCGGCGAGCACGTGATCCTCCAGCGTGAACACCACCGGCTGGCGCGCCAGCTCGGCGGCGATCAGTGCTTCGTCGAGCGGCTTGGCGAAGCGCGCGTTGACCACGGCGAGCTTGCGACCGGTGGCGTCGAGCACCCGGCGGCGCACGTCGAGCGCGGCGTAGACCAGCGAGCCGTAGGCGAGGATACAGCCGTCGGTGCCCTCGGCGAGCGGCTCGGCGACGCCGACGCCGAACGGTTCGACCGGCACGGCGAGCTCGGGCTTCAGGCTGCTGCCGCGCGGGAAGCGGATGGCAGCCGGCCCGTCGAGCGTCGCCGCCAGCGTCATCATGCGCTTGAGCTCCAGCGTGTCGCGCGGCGCCATGAGCACGAAGTTCGGCAGGCAGCGCAGGTAGGCGATGTCGAAGACGCCGTTGTGGGTGGCGCCGTCGGCGCCGACCAGCCCGCCGCGGTCGAGGCAGAACAGCACCGGCGCATTCTGCAGCGCCACCTCCTGGAAGAGCTGGTCGTAGGCGCGCTGCAGGAAGGTCGAGTAGATGGCGCAGATCGGGCGATACCCGGCCAGCGCCATGCCGGCGGCGAGGCCGACGGCATGCTGCTCGGCCATGCCGACGTCGAGCACGCGCTCGGGATAGCGCGCCTGCACCTTGGTGAGGCCGGTGCCGTCGAGCATCGCGGCGGTGAGCACGACGACGCGCGAGTCGGCGGCGAGCATGGCGCTCGCCTGCTCGGCAAAGGCGGCGGTGAAGGTCGGCCCGCCCTGGTCGCTGTACTCCACCAGCTGCGCGGCGGCCGGCGGCGTGCTGCCGCTGGCGGCGTGGTAGCAGGTCGCCTCCGGCACGTCGTCCTTGTAGCCGCGTCCCTTGCGAGTGATGGCGTGGATCAGCACCGGGCGGCGCATCCAGCGGGTGGCGCGGAAGGCGGTGCGCAGCGCGTCGATGTCGTGGCCATCGATCGGGCCGTAATAGAAGAAGCCGAGCTCCTCGAAGATGATGCCGAGCGCGTGCTGCGGGATGATGCCCTGGATCGAGTGGTACCAGCGCTGCAGGACGTCCTCGACGTCGTCGCCGATGCGCGGGATGCGCTTGATCGCCGCCTGCAGGGTGCGCAGGCGCTGGTTCAGCCAGGTCGAGCTGCGGGCGCGCGACAGGTACGCGCTGAGCGCGCCGACGCTCGGGCTGATGCTCATATTGTTGTCGTTGAGCACCACCACCAGCTCGAGATCGGTGTGGGCGCCGCCGTGGTTGAGCGCCTCGAAGGCGCTGCCCTCCTGCAGCGAGCCGTCGCCGATCACCGCCACCGCCTTGCGATCGGCGTCGGCGGCGCGGCCGCGCCAGGCGAGCGCGTAGCCCATGGCGGTGGAGATGCTGGTGCCGCCGTGGCCGGTCTTCACCGTGTCGTAGGGCGACTCGGCCGGATCGGGGAAGCCGGACAGGCCCTGGTACTGGCGCAGCGTCGCGAAGCGCGCCCGACGGCCGGTCAGCAGCTTGTGCGGGTAGCACTGATGGCCGACGTCCCAGACCAGCTTGTCGCGCTGGTTGAACTGGTACTCGGCGAACAGCGCCAGGGTCAGCTCGACGACGCCGAGGCCGGCGCCGAGGTGCCCGCCGGTGGCGGTGACCGAGTCGATGATGAAGCCGCGCATCTCGGCGGCGAGTGCGCGCAGGCCGTCGGCATCCATGTCCTTGACGTCGTCGGCCGAGCCGAGCGCGTCGAGGAGCGGGGTCGGAGAGGGCTGCGTCGTCATAGGCGTCGCCAGGCTACACCCTCGCGTCGGCCAAGACGAGGTGGGAGTTCCCCCAAGAGTGAGGGAAAGGACGTGCAGAACCTGCGCCGAAGAGAGGCTTTCAGCGGGTTAGGCTGCTAGGCGCTTCGGGGGAGTCACTTTGCTGGCCGTGCTCCAACCCCTGACCTGAAACTTCACGCACAGGAGCAAGGCCAACCACCAAGGCACCAAGACACCAAG
>JANRJF010000370.1:0-18618 GCA_033764095.1 Deltaproteobacteria bacterium
GACGCGCCCCTCGATGCCTTCGGGAACCAGCTTCACCGCGTCGGCGGCGTCCTGGCCGTAGCGGTTGCGGCTGCCCTCGCGCTCGCGCATGGCCTCCAGCGAGCCCATGCCGCGGTACAGCTTGTAGGTGCGGCCCTGGTACAGGATCGTCTCGCCGGGGCTCTCCTCGGTGCCGGCGAACAGGCCACCGATCATCACCGAGTCGGCCCCGGCCGCCAGCGCCTTGGGGATGTCGCCGGAGAACTTGATGCCGCCGTCGGCGATCAGCGGGATGTCGAAATCCTTGGCGACGCGCGCCGCGGCGGCGACCGCGGTGAGCTGCGGCACGCCGACGCCGGAGATGACGCGCGTGGTGCAGATCGACGCCGGCCCCATGCCGACCTTGAGCCCGTCGGCGCCCGCCTCGGCCAGGGCGCGCGCGCCCTCGGCGGTGGCGATGTTGCCGGCGATGACGTCGACGCTGGGGAAGGCGGCTTTGATCTCCTTCACCGTCTCGATGACGTTGGCCGAATGGCCGTGCGCGGTGTCGAGGATCAGCACGTCGACGCCCGCCGCGACCAGGCGCTCGGCGCGCTCGCGACGGTCATCGCCGGTACCGATCGCGCCGGCGACGCGCAGGCGGCCGTAGGAGTCCTTGCACGCGTCGGGGAACTGCGCCGCCTTGTTGATGTCCTTGACGGTGATCAGGCCCTTCAGCCGCCCCTGCGCGTCGACGATCAGCAGCTTCTCGATGCGGTGCTGGTGCAGCCGTTCCTTGGCGTCCTCCAGGCTGATGCCCGGCGCGGCGGTGACCAGGTCGTCCTTGGTCATCACCTCGGCGACCTTGCGGTCGAGGCGCTTTTCGAAGCGCAGATCGCGGTTGGTGAGGATGCCGACCAGGCGGCCGTCCTTGGTCACCGGCAGACCGGAGATCTTGTAGCGCCGCATGACGTCGAGCGCTTCGTAGATCGGCTGGTCGGGGTGCACGGTCACCGGATCGATGATCATGCCGCTCTCCGACTTCTTCACCTTGTCGATCTCCTGCGCCTGCTGCTCGATCGACAGGTTGCGGTGCACGACGCCGATACCGCCCTCCTGCGCCATGGCGATGGCCATCGCCGCCTCGGTGACGGTGTCCATCGCCGCGCTGACCAGCGGGATCTTCAACGCCACGCGGCGCGACAGGCGGGTCGAGACGTCGGCCTCGTGCGGCAGGAACGTCGACGCCCCCGGCACCAGCAGCACGTCGTCGAAGGTGAAGCCTTCCGGCATGTCATACGAGAACATGTGCCCTCCGTTGGCTGCGTCCGGCGCGCGGTCGCCCGTGCGGGCGTTGGCGCTGCAGGCGCGGGGAGATGGCCGACCGCCGCGCGCCAATCGGTTGCGATCGGAGCGTTTCAGCGACAGTCGGACAAACCATGGCGTTAGGTACCAGAGACGCTACGGCTCGTGCAACCCACCCCTTCGGCGCCCAACATCTTGTGGATTCCCGCGGCCGACGGCTATGCCTGCGCCGCATGTTGATCGGTCTCGACGGGATCGCTCCACGCCTGGCGCCGACCGCCTACGTGCAGGCGACGGCGCAGGTGATCGGCGACGTCGAGCTCGCCGACGACGCCAGCGTCTGGTTCCACAGCGTGCTGCGCGGCGACGGCTTCCCAATCCGCATCGGGGCGCGCTCGAACATCCAGGACAACTCGACGCTGCACGTCGCCACCGGCCGTCACGCGACCGTGGTCGGCGCCGACGTCACCGTCGGCCACAACGTCGTGCTGCACGCCTGCACGATCGGCGACCGCTGCCTGATCGGCATCGGCGCCATCGTCCTCGACCGCTGCCTGGTCGGCGACGATTGCATGATCGGCGCCGGCGCGCTGCTCACCCCCGGGACGGTGGTGCCGCCCGGCCATCTGGCGCTCGGCAGCCCCGCCAAGGTGGTGCGCCCGCTCAGTGATGGCGAGCGCGCCCACATCGCGCAGTCGGCGGCGAACTACGTGCTCAACGCCGCGCGCTACCGCGCCCAGGGCATCTGACCGCCGGCACCGGTCCGTGGCGGGCGCGCCGCTACCGCCGGACAGCGACCACCAACGTCCAGGGGAACGCGCCGGCGGTGCGCAGCACGGTGCAATCGGCGGCGACGAACTCGACGAAGCCGCGCCGCGACCAGTGCTGGATGTGGCCGGGGTCGTTGCCGAAGGCGCGCACGTTCTTGCCGCGCGCCAGGTTGGCGAGACGGAAGTACGGCTCGTGCGGAACCGTGACGACGACGTAGCGGCGCGACACGCGCAGCAGCTCGCGGAGTCCGGCGCGCGGCACCGGCAGATGCTCCAACACTTCGGTGGCGAGCACGAGGTCGACGCTGCGATCGGCGAACGGCAGCTGCAGCAGATCGGCGCGCGCGCGGCCGACCCCGGCCGGAAAGACGGCGTGGCGCAAGGCCCGATCCGCGGCGTCGACGCCGACCAGGCGGGCGCGCGGATAGCGCGCCGCCAGGCGCACCAGGCTGAAGCCCTCGCCGCAGCCGGCGTCGAGCAGCGACTCGAACGGCAACTCGTCGAGCAGCTCCAGCAGCCGCGCGTAGAAGCCGCCGACGAGCCGCTGCATCAGCGGGTTGCGGCTCAGGTGCTTGCGCTCGTTGGCCGAGCGCGCCGGGTCAACCATGCCGCACGTGCCGCCGCGGCGCGCGGTACTCGTCGCTGGCCGGCAGCGGCGCGGCGGCGCGACGGGCGGCGGCCAGACGCATGAGCAGGTGACCGGGGCGGTCGGCGTGGCGCAGCAGGCCGACCACCGCCAGCAGGTCGAGCGCCGCGCCGGGCAGCCTGCCCGGGCCGTACTTCGAGCTGCCGTGCCGCCGCGGCGCGTGGCGGATCTCGATCTCCGCGACGCGCGCGCCCTGCGCGCGGGCGAAGACGACGATGAATCGATACATGCCGCCGTACAGTGGCAGCGCCGCCAGCACGGCGCGGCGGTAGGCCTTGTAGCCGCAGTTGACGTCGTGCAGGCCGGTGGCGAAGACGCGCGCCACCAGCCAGTTGAAGGTGCGCGAGGTGGCGACGCGCAGCGGGCCGTCGTGGCGCACGCGCTTCCACCCCGACACCAGGTCGGCGCCGGCGTCGATGGCGGCGAGAAAGCGCGGCAGCTCGGCCGGGTCGTCCTGCAGGTCGGCGTCGAGCGTGACCACGACGGCGCCGCGCGTCCGCTCGAAGCCGGCGCGCAGCGCCGCCGCTTTGCCGCCGCGCGCGCGCAAGCGCACCAGGCGCACGTGCGGGTCGGCGTCGGCGAGCGCGGTGAGCACCTCCGCCGATCCGTCGCGGCTCGCATCGTCGACGAAGATAATCTCGAAGTCGCGACCGACGGTCGCCAACACCGCCCGCAGGCGCTGGTGGAGCGACTCCAGCGTCGCCCGCTCGTCGCGCACCGGCACCACGATGCTGAGCTCGGGGTCCGGTGGGCAGCGCATCACGGCCGGGCGAAGTAGCGCAGCGCCTGGTTCAACACCGCGGCCTGCTCCCACTGCAGGAAGTGCCCGCAGTCGGGCACCACGAAGGGACCGACGTGCTCGGGATAGGCGAGGCGCGCGCGGGCGAGGAAGTCGCTCGGCAGGACGTGGTCGTCGGGCCCGTACAGCACCAGCGTCGGCACCGGCACCGGCGCGAAGAAGCACGGCGGCTCGGCGACCGGGCGGTTGCCGAAGGCGTACTCGTAGTTGGCGATGCTGGCGCGGAACTTCGCGGCGTCGGCGAACGGCTCGCTCATGAAGCGCACGTCGTCCGCCGAGAACTTGCCCGGCGCCGTCCAGAAGCGGTGCCCGTAGAACTCGCTGATGTAGCGCACCCGTCGTTCGGGGGTGTCGAGCTCGGCGGCCAGGCCGTCGGCGTCGGTGCCCTGGCGGATGAAGTAGTCCATCGCCAGGCGCGCCTGGTAGGCGATGCCGGGCTCGATGCCGGCCGCGGCGTAGGCCTCGCCGAGGTACGGCGTGACGGTGTTGAACAGGCACAGGCGGTCGACGAAGCCCGGATAGCGCAGCGCCAGGTCGGCGGCGATCGCCCCGCCGAGATCGCCGGCGACCACCGCGCAACGCGCATGGCCGAGCGCGTCGTGCACCAGCGCGTACAGGTCGCGTGCGTGCGTCGCCAGGTCGTAGAACCCATCCGCCGCGCAGTCCGAGTCGCCGAAGCCGCGTAGGTCGGGCGCGATCACCTCGAAGCCGGCGGCGGCCAGCGGGGCGACGTTGCGCCACCAGATGCGCTTGGTCTCCGGCCAGCCGTGGATGCAGAGCAGCGGATGACCGCCCACCCCCTCCCGCAGCGTCGCCAGCGTCAGGCCGTCGCGTACCCGCAGGCGCTGGACGGCGAACTCGGGTCTGCCCATGCGGCGCGCGTATCAGGGAACGCGCCGCGCCGCGAGGGTTCAGCAGCCGTTCAGCGCGGCGTTGACCGCGGCGATCAGCTCGTCGATCGTCACCTGTTCGTCGCCGTTGCGGTCGAGACTGACGCAGATCGCCAGCGCGTCGCTCTCCACCGCGATGCGCACGGCGCGGATCAACTCGTCGATGCTCACCTGCTCGTCGCCGCCGCAGTCGCCGCCGCACGGGGCGTCGATCCACAGCTCGGTGCCGCGTGTGCCGTCGTCGGCGCTGAAGAAGACGCGCTCGTCGACCGGCGTGAACGACGTCGGGTTCGACGACTCCGCGCCGGGAGCCAGATCGGCGAGTCGCGCCACCGCGCCGCCGGCGGTCGCCCGCCAGGGCTCGAAGCCGTGTCCGGCGTCGTAGGCCTGGAAGACGATCGCGTCGCCGCGCGCGGCGAAGAAGGCGGGATACGATCCCTCCGGTCCGGGGTTGAGGTCGGCGACGCGCGTTGTTCCGGCGGCGGTGAGATCGCTGCGCCACAGCTCGACGCCGCTGCTGCCGTCGTCGGCGGCAAAGTAGATCGCCGGGTCGAGCGCGCCGAACGAGAAGAAGAAGGTCAGGCTGCTGAACGCGCCGGCGAGCGGGTTGAGGTCGGCGACCAGCACGGTGCCGGCTTCGCTGCCGTCGCTGCGCCACAGCTCGAGCCCGTGCTCGCCGTCGTCCGCCACCAGTGCCAGCGGCCCGCCCGGGGCGGCGCGCAGGAACTGCGGCTCCGAGCCCTCCGGCCCGGGGCGAATGTCGCGCACCAGCGCGGTGCCGTCCGCGCTGCCGTCGCTGCGCCACAGCTCGACGCCGTGCACGCCGTCGTCGGCGGTGAAGTACAGGATGTCGTCGATCACCGCGGTGTAGAATACGCCGGTCGGCAGGAAGGCATGGCCGTTGGGGTTGACGTCGCGCACCAGGCGGGTGCCCTCCGGCGTGCCGTCGCTGACCCACAGCTCGACGCCGTGCGTGCCATCGTCGGCGGTGAAGGCGACGCCGCCGCGGAACGGCGTCAGCAGGCGCGGCTGCGAGCCCAGCGCGCCCGGGCGGATGTCGGTGATCGGCGTCGTCTCGCCGGCGTTGTTGGTGCGCCACAGCTCGGCACCGAACAGCCCCTCGTCGGCGACGAAGTACAGCGTCGTGTCGTCGACCGGCGTGAGGTCGCGCGGCCCGCTGGCGTTCACGTCGCTGGCGGTGTCCTCCCACAGCGTCGTCCCGGCCTCGCTGCCGTCGCTGCGCCACAACTCGTTGCCGTGCGTCCCGTCGTCGGCGACGAAGAAGACGAAGTCGCCGAGCCGCGCCAGCTGCGCCAGCAGGCTGAAGCCCGACCCCTGCGGATTGATGTCGCGCACCAGGCTGGTGCTCGACGCGGTGCCACCGCTGCGCCACAGCTCCGCACCGTGCACGCCGTCGTCGGCGACGAACAGCACCTGGCGTCGCAGCGGCGTCAGCGCGCTCGGATAGGCGCTGCCGATCGAGTCGTCGGGCGCCACGTTGGCCAGCTGTCGCGTGCCGGCGACGCTGCCGTCGCTCACCCACGGCTCGCTGCCCGAGTCGCCGTCGTCGGCGGCGAAGTACAGGCGGTCGCCGAGGCCGATGGGATTGCCGCTGTCGACGAAGTCGCGCAGCGCCAGCGTACCGGCGGCGCGGCCGTCGGTACGCCACAGCGCGCACGGAGCATCGGGCTGCGCGCAGGCGGAGAAGAAGAGCGCCGAGCCGGCCGCGACCAGCTCGGTGGGGATCGACGAGCCGGGCCCGGGGCGCAGGTCGGCGACGCGGGTGGTGCCGGCGGCGGTGCCGTCGCTCACCCACAGCTCCTCGCCGCTGACGCCATCGTCGGCGGTGAAGGCGCAGCCGTCGGCGAACGGCGTCAGCCAGAACGGAAACGAGCCGCCGGAGCCGGGGTTCACGTCGCGCAAGGGCCGGGTGCCGGCCTCGCTGCCGTCGCTCACCCAGGGCTCTTCGCCGACGTCGGCGGCGAACGCGCTGAAGAACGCCCGCGCGCCGTTGGCGATCAATCCGCTCGGGTCCGAGCCGTCCGGGCCGGCGAGGATGTCGCGCGCCAGGCGGGTGCCGAGCGCGCTGCCGTCGCTCACCCAGGGCTCGGCGCCGTGCGCCCCGTCGTCGCCGATCAGGTAGAGCCGGTCGCTGGCGGCGACCAGGGCGAGCGCGCCGGAGTCGAGCCCCGGCGCGATGTCGCGCACCAGGCGGGTGCCTGGCGCGCTGCCGTCGCTCGCCCACAGCTCGGCGCCGTGCTCGCCGTCGTCGGCGAGGAAGTAGAGCGCGTCGCCCAGCCCGACCAGTGCGAAGGGAAACGAGCCGTTCAGGCCCGGCGCGATGTCGGCCACCGGCTGCGTCCCGTTGACCGTCCCGTCGGTGACCCACAGTTCCTCGCCGCGCTCGCCGTCGTCGGCGGCGAAGTAGACGCGCTCGCCGACGCGGGTCAGGTACTTGGGCTCGGCGCCGAGCGGGCCGGGACTGATCTCCAGCAGCGGTCCGGTGCCCGCGCTGGTCCCGTCACTGCGCCACAGCTCGCGGCCGGTCACCGGGTCGAAGGCGCTGAACAACAACGCGTTGCCGAGCACGGTCAGCCAGTGCGTCTCGCCATCCGAGCTGCCGAAGCCGCGCACCAGCACGGTGCCGCCCGGCGTGCCGTCGCTCCGCCACAACCCGTCGCCTGCCGCGCTGGTGGTGGCGATGAAGTAGAGCGTCTCGCCGATGCGGACAAATTCGCGCGGCTGTGACGAGGCGACGACGCGGTCGCTGTTGATGTCGCTGACCAGGCGCGGCGCCGCCTGCACGGCGGGGCTGGTCGCGCCGAGCAGGACGAGGGTGAGGAGGATACGCAGCGGTCGCACGATCGGTCGGGGCCTCGCGTCACCCTAAGCAAGCCGCTCGTTTGATGCCACTGCTATCGCGCCAGGGCCAGCCGGCGGGGCGACGCGCCCTGCCCTCGCCATCCGCCGGCTGGCTGTGTAAGCGCGGCGCCATGGACGCCGACGCGGCCGAGTCGCCCCAACGCGTCCGCGCCGCGCTGCGCCGCCACGGCCTGGTGCGCCGTCCGCTGGCGTTGCGGCGCTACCTCCGCCGCCAGGGGCTGCGCTTCACCGACGGCAACCGGGTCGCCCTGTACGTCACCGGCGAAGCCGGCCTGGCGGCGATGCTGGCGGCGATCGAGTCCGCCACCCGCCGCATCCACCTCGAGACCTACATCCTGCGCGGCGACCTCACCGGCCGCCGCTTTCTCGCCGCACTGACGCGCAAGGCGCGCGGCGGCGTCGCGGTGCGCCTCATCTTCGACGCGGTCGGCTCGCTGCGGCTCGATCCCGCCGAGCTCGACGCCCTGCGCGAGGCGGGCGGCGAGGTGCTGTCCTTCAATCCGCTGCGCCGCTTCTATCCGCGCTGGCTGCCGCGCCGGCGCGACCACCGCAAGATCCTGGTGGTCGACGGGCGCGTTGCCTTCACCGGCGGCCTCAATATCGGCGACGAGTACAACCTCGGACCACCGGCCGGCGCCGCCAGCTGGCGCGACACCCATCTCCAGGTCGAGGGCCCGGCGGTGCAGGATCTCGAGGCGGTCTTCCTGGAGAGCTGGTTTCGCGCCGACGGCTCCGAGCTGCCGTGGGGCCAACTGCTCGGCGCGCCGGCGGGAGTCGCCGGCGGCGACCGCGTCGCGGTCGTCGCCGACGGTCCCAGCTACCGGCGGCGCGTCGTGCGCGACCTGGTGCTCTTGGCGCTGGCGACGGCGCGGCACACGGTCTGCCTGACGAGCCCCTACTTCGCCCCCGACCCCAGGGTGCTCGCCGCGATCGAGCACACGGCGCGGCGCGGCGTCGCCATCTCGCTGCTGGTCGCCGGGCGCACCGACCATCCGCTGCTGCGCCGCGCGACGCGCAACCTGATCCCGCGGCTGCTCGCCGCCGGCGTCGCGGTGTACGAGTACGACCACTCGATGCTGCACGCCAAGACCACCGTGGTGGACGGCGTCTGGACCCTGGCCGGCACCTCCAACCTCGACCGGCAGAGCTTCGAGCACAGCTACGAGGTCAACCTGGTGGTCGAGGGCGGTGCGCTGCCGGGCCAGCTCGCCGCGGTGCACGCCGCCGACCTGCAGCGCGCCACGCGCGTCGATGCCGCGCACCTGGCGCGCCGCGGCCTGGTCGAACGGACGCTGGATCGCGCCGCCGCCGCGGCCCTGTGGTTCGTGTGAGCGGCCGGTGGGTGCGCGGTTGCGGTGCTACGCCGAGCGGCGTTGCGCGGCGCGTGCCGGTTTGCGCTCCCACAGTCCGCCGATGACGGCGCGGATCGGCAGGTGATCGGACGCGCGGCGGGCGCGGCGGCTGTTGTGCACCTCGACCGCCACCAGGGCGTGGCGCGGCTGCACCCAGATGCGGTCGAGCGCGAAGAGCGGCAACGAGGCGGGGAACGAGCGCACGCCGGGCGTGCGGCCGAAGCGGCGGTGCAGGCGGCGCAGCGGCTGACTGGGTGGGCGCCACTCGTTGAAGTCGCCGAGCAGGATCATCGGCGTCTCGGCGGCGCCGTCGAGCGCCTCCAGCAGGCGGCGCACCTGCACCTCGCGCTCGCGCAGCCCGAGGCCGAGGTGCGCGGCGATCACCCGCACCGTCTTGCCGTGCACGTCGAGGTCGACGTCGAGCGCGCCGCGGCGCTGCATGCGCGGCACGCTGAGATCGATGTTGCGCACCTCCACCACCTCGTGGCGGGTGAGCAGGCCGTTGCCGTACTGGCCGCGCGCGCCGTACAGCACCGGCCCCCAGACGCTGGTGTAGCCGGTCGCGTCGGCGAGCACGCGCAACTGATCGACGCCCTGCCGCACGTGGTAGCCGAAATCCACCTCCTGCAGCGCCACCACGTCGGCGTCGAGCTCCTCGATCACCTTGGCGACGCGCGCCGGGTCGTGCTCGCCGTCGCGGCCGATGCAGCGGTGTACGTTGTACGAAGCAATGGTCAGCGTGCGCATTTCCCGTCCTCGCCCCACCGCCGACCCGCTTCCGCCAGCCGGCCGATCATGACAAGCTACGTTGCCGATGATGCTAGCAGAATCGCGGGAGAAGCCAGAGCATGAATGAGGTCGTCATCGTCTCCGCGGTGCGCAGCCCGATCGGGCGGCGCAAGGGTGGTCTTGCCGGCCTGCATCCGGCCGATCTGCTCGGCGCCGTGCAGCGCGCCGCGGTCGAGCGCGCCGACGTCGACCCGGCCGCGATCGGCCAGGTGATCGGCGGCTGCGTCTCGCAGGTCGCCGAGCAGTCCTTCAACATCGCGCGCACCGCCTGGTTGGCGCAGGGCCTGCCGATGGAGGTCGCGGCGACGACGGTCGACAGCCAGTGCGGCTCGAGCCAGCAGGCGACGACGCTCGCCGCCGGGCTGATCGGTTCCGGCATCGAGGATCTGGTGCTCGCCTGCGGCGTCGAGATGATGACCCGCGTGCCGCTCGGCGCCAACATGAAGGGCGGCTCGCCGCTGCCGAAGAGCTACGCCGCGCACTACGCCTACGCCTCGCAGTTCCAGGGCGCCGAGATGATCGCCAAGGAATATGGGCTGACGCGCGAGGACACCGACCGCTTCGGCCTGCGCAGCCAGACGCTGGCGATCCAGGCCTGGAAGGAAGGGCGTTTCAGCCGCGAGGTGCTGCCGATCCGCGCGCCGGTGCTCGACGAGGAAGGCAAGCCGACCGGCGAGATGCGCACCGTCGAGCGCGACGAGGGGCTGCGCGAGACCTCGCTGGAGAAGCTGGCCGCGCTGAAGGCGGTCGAGCCTGACGGCCTGCATACCGCCGGCACCTCCTCGCAGGTGTCGGACGGCGCCGCCGCGGTGCTGCTCGCCTCGCCGGCGCGCGCGCAGGCCCTCGGGCTGAAGCCACGTGCCCGCATCGTCACCACCACGCTGGTCGGCGTCGACCCGGTCACCATGCTGAAGGGGCCGATCCCGGCGACCCGCAAGGTCCTGACGAGCAGCGGCCTGTCGATCGACGACATCGACGAGTTCGAGGTCAACGAGGCCTTCGCCTCGGTGGTGCTGGCGTGGATGAAGGAGTGCGGTCCGAACCCGGAGCGCGTCAACCCGAACGGCGGCGCCATCGCGCTCGGGCATCCGACCGGCTGCACCGGCGCGCGCCTGATCACCACCGCGCTGCACGAGCTCGAGCGCAGCGGCCGGCAGCGGGCGCTGATCGCCATGTGCTGCGGCGGCGGCCTCGGCACCGGCACCATCATCGAACGGATCTGAACTGCGGACGACGTGACCGGTGACCGGTGACCAGTGACCGGTCTGACATGGGGGCGCCAGCCACGGCGGCGCGCGTCTTCCTACCGGCCACCGGCTACCAGTCACTGGTCACGCACTCGGAGGAGTGGATGGCGAATTCAGCCGGCTACCACGAATCGGAAGACAAGCTACGCACCGAAACGCAGGACAACCACCGCGCCCTCACCTCGATGATGGAGGAGTTGGAGGCGGCCGATTGGTACGATCAGCGCGTCGACGCCGCCACCGACGCGGAACTCAAGGAAATCCTGGCGCACAACCGCGACGAGGAGAAGGAACACTTCGTCATGCTGCTCGAGTGGTTGCGCCGTCGTGATCCGAAGTTCTCGAGCGAGCTCAAGGAGCGCCTGTTTGCACCCGGCGACATCGTCGCGCGCGAGCAGGACGGCAAGGACGGCGGTGGCGCGGAAGCGCCTGCCGTCGCGCCGAGCGGCGGCTCGCTCGGCATCGGCAGCCTCAAGGGAGGAGACAGCCTGTGAACAATCTACGACGCGAATTGGCGCCGATCTCCAGCGCGGCCTGGGCGGCGATCGACGAGGAAGCGACGCGCGTCCTCAAGCTCAAGCTGGCCGGCCGCAAGGTGGTCGACTTCAAGGGGCCGCTCGGCCCGCACGGCGCCGCGGTCAACACCGGCCGGCTCACCGCGCTCAAGGGCGGACCGGTGGTCGGGGTCGAGGCGCTGCGCCGCGACGTGCTGCCGCTCATCCAGCTCAACAGCCCCTTCGAGCTGTCGCGCTACGAGCTCGACTCGATCGAGCGCGGCTCGGAGGACCCCGACCTGGAAAACCTGATCCAGGCGGCGACGCGCATCGCGCACGCCGAGGACACGGCGATCTTCCACGCCTACGCCGCCGGCGGCATCACCGGCATGGAAGAGGCGTCGCCGCATCCCAAGCTGAAGATCTCCGACGACTACACCACCTACCCGAAGAGCGTCGCCGAGGCGCTGCGCCTGCTGCGCCTCGCCGGCGTCGACGGCCCCTACGCCATGGCGCTCGGGCCACGCTGCTACACCGGCCTGATGCAGGCCACCGGCGACGGCGGCTATCCCGCCCTGCAGGTGGTCAAGCGCATCGTCGAGGGGCCGATCATCTGGGCGCCGGCCGTCGATGGCGCCGTCCTGCTCAGCACCCGCGGCGGCGACTTCGAGCTCACCGTCGGTCGCGACCTGTCGATCGGCTACCTGCGCCACACCGACGCCAACGTCGCGCTGTATCTCACCGAGACGATGACCTTCCGGGTGCTGACGCCGGAAGCCGCCGTCGCTCTGGTCTACAAGAAGTAACAGGGAGCGCGTGTCCGCGGCGACTCGCGTCGTCGCGGACACGCGCGAACAACGGCGCACCGTGTGTCGCCTATCGGCGGGGGATCCGGCTAGCGGCCATCGCTATCGGCCATAAGCTCGGCGGTGCGCCGCTGCAGCGGCGCACCGCCGACCTCAGTACCGTTTCCACTTGCGCGGCTTGTGCGTCTTGCCGCCCGGTTTGGGCGGCGCCTGGCGCGACTCGTCGCGCGGGCGCGGCTTGAAGCGCAGGCGGATCGGCGTGCCGTCGAGGTCGAAGGCGGCGCGCAGCTGGTTGAGCAGGAAGCGCTCGTAGTGCGCGGTGACCTTCTCCGGCGCGCGGCAGAAGACGGTGATGGTCGGCGGCGCGGTGGCGGTCTGGGTGGCATAGAACAGGCGCGGCCGCACGCCCTGCACCATCGGCGGCTCCTGGGCGCGCACCGCCGCCTCGATCACGCCGTTCACCTTGGCGGTCGGCAGGCGGGCGCGATGCGCGGCGGCGACCGCGTCGATGGCCCCCCAGATGCGTTCGACGCCGCGGCCGGTGAGCGCCGAGATGATGCGCTTCGGCACCACCGCCAGGCTCGGGTAGCGGCGGTCGATCTCGGCGGCGAACCTGGCGGCGTCGCGCCGCTCCTCCGGCACCGCGTCCCACTTGTTGACCAGCACCAGCAGCGCGCGGCCGCGCTCCCAGGCGTAGCCGGCGACACGCGCGTCCTGCTCGGTCATGCCCTCGACCGCGTCGACCACCAGCACGCCGACCTCGGCGCGCTCCAACGCACGCAGCGCGCGCACCACGCTCGCCCGTTCGAGATGCGCCTGCACGCGGCCGCGGCGGCGCACGCCGGCGGTGTCGACCAGGACGTAGGCGCGCCCGGCGCGCGTGATCGGCGTGTCGAGCGCGTCGCGCGTGGTGCCCGGGATGGCGCTGACGATGGCCCGCTCGTAGCCGACCAGCCGATTGAGCAGCGACGACTTGCCGACGTTCGGCCGGCCGATGATCGCCACCGCGGTCGGCGCCTCGGCGGTGCTCGCCTCGCCGCCCTCGGTCGCGACAGGCGGCGCCGGCAGGCGCTCGACGATCGCGTCGACCAGCTCGCCGACCCCGAGCCCGTGCTCGGCGGAGATCGCGAACAGCGCCGGCAGGCCGAGCGCGAAGAACTCGCCGACCAGGTCGTCCTGCTTGCCGGTGTCCACCTTGTTCACCGCGATCAGCACCGGCTGGCGCAGCGGCCGCAGCCGCTCGATCAACTGGCGGTCGAGCGGATTGAGCCCGGCGCGCGCGTCGAGCACCGCGACGATGACGTCGGCCGACTCCGCCGCCACCAGCGCCTGGGCGCGGACCGCCTGGCCGAGGGCTTCCTGCTCGTCGGCCTCGAAGCCGCCGGTGTCGACCACCAGCACGCGGCGGTCGCCGAGCGTCGCGATGCCGACGTTGCGATCGCGCGTCACCCCCGGCGTCGGACCGACCAGCGCGCGGCGCGAGCGCGTCAGCCGGTTGAACAGCGTCGACTTGCCGGTGTTCGGCCGGCCGACCAGCGCCACCACCGGCAGCGCCGCCAACACCTCGGCGCGCGGCAACGGTGGGTCGATGAGCGACTCGGGCAGCGCGCCGCCCGCCGGGCGTGGACTCGCCGGGCGCGCCGGGCGCCGGCGCGGACGCGGACGCGGCGCCGCCATGCTCAGATCCCGAACTCGCGCAGCCGGGCGACGCGCTTGTTCCAGTCCTCCTGCACGCGCACGAACAGCTCCAGGTAGACCTTGCAGCCGAGGAAGGTCTCCAGCTCGCGGCGCGCCGCCTGCCCGATCGCCTTGATGCGCGCCGCCCCCTGCCCGATCAGGATCGGCTTCTGCGAGGCGCGCGCGACGTGCACCGAGGCCTTGATCACCACCAGCGACTTCTCCGGCTTCTCCTCGAACGCGTCGATGGTCACCGCCAGCGCATAGGGGATCTCGTCGCGCGTCTCCATCATCGCCTTCTCGCGGATCAGCTCGGCGGCGATGGCGCGCTCCGGCTCGTCGGTGAGCTCGTCGGGCGGATAGTAGCGCGGGCCCTCCGGCAGCGCCGCGACCAGCGTGCGCAGCAGCTCGTCGAGGTTCTCGCGCGTGCGCGCGCTGCACGGCACCACGGCGCGGTCGGGCAGCAGCGCCGCGATCTCGGCGATCACCGGCAGCAGCGCGGCGCGCGACACCGCGTCGATCTTGTTCAGCGCCACCACCACCGCCGGCCGCGCCGCCACCAGCGCGGCGATCTCGCGCTCGGCCGCCTGCACGCCGGCCTCGGCATCGACCACCAGCAGCGCCACGTCGGCATCGGGCAGGCTGCCGAGCGCCTGCTCGACCATGCGCGCGTTCATCACGTCGCGCGCCTTGTGGATGCCTGGCGTGTCGACGAAGAGCAGTTGCGCCGCGTCGAGCGTCTTGATGCCGAGCAGCCGGCGCCGCGTCGTCTGCGGCTTGGGCGTGACCGCGGCGATCTTGCGGCCGAGGATGGCGTTGAGCAGCGTCGACTTGCCGACGTTGGGCCGGCCGACGATGGCGATGAAGCCGGCCCGATGCCCGGGCGGCAACTCCCCGAACAGCGGTGCGTCGGCGGTCACGCGGTGCCTATCCCTGCTGGCGGGCGGATTCGACGCTGCGCTCGTTCTGCCGCGCCGCGACCCAGTTGCTCTGCTGCGGCTTGAGGTGCAGCGGATCGCGCATGGCGCGCATCAACAGCCCGGTCGGCACCACCACCAGGGTATAGATGACGACCATGATGACGCGCGTCTGGACGACGCCGACGGCGTGTCCGGCGCGCTTCCAGCGCTCATAGACGCGACGCAGAAACCCATGACGCGCCCGCTCGGTCTCGGTGCGCGTGGTCGGAATGAGCATGGAGGCGCTCAGCGCGCTCTCGTCTGGCATCCGTTCCATATGGCAGTTGCGCCGTGGGCGCTCAAGCGAGAAATCGGCGCCGGCTCAGGCGCCGGAGGCGATGTGGCCGGGGCGGAAGATGACCTTCTTGTCCTTCACCACCAGCTGGTCGGAGGCAAAGAGCTGCACGGCCTGCGAGAGCACCTTGCCCTCCAGCTCCTGACCGCGCCGCTTGACGTCGTCGAGCGTGTCCTCGCCGACCTTGATGTGGAAGACGTCCTGCAGGATCACCGGTCCCTGGTCGAGCTGCTCGGTGACGAAATGGGCGGTGCAGCCGGAGACCCGCACGCCCTCCTCGAAGGCCTGCTTGTAGGCGTTGGCGCCCGGGTAGTACGGCAGCAGCGACGGGTGGATGTTGATGATGCGGCTGCGGTACTGGGCGACCAGCTCGGGCGTGACGATTTGCATGTAGCGCGCCAGCGCCACCAGGTCGGGGCGGTACTGGCGCAGGCGCTCGAGCAGGAACGCCATGTGCGCCGCCTTGTCGGTCGCCGGCATCCACTCGAAGGGGATGCCGGCGCGCTCGGCGATCGGGCGCAGCAGCTCGTGGTTGGACAGCACGCAGACGAAATCGCCGGCGATCAGGCCGGCGGCGTGGTCGGCGAGCAGTTGCTGCAGGCAGTGCGGCTCGCGGCTGACCAGCACGGCGATGCGCTTGCGCGCCCGCTCGCCGTGCAGGCGCACCGAGATGTCGAGGCCGGTCTCGCTGCCGATCTGCTTGAGGCCGAGCACCAGCTCGTCGAGCGTCAGCGTGACGTCGACGAGGTCGACGACCATCGTCATGATGAAGAGGCCCTCGACCACCCGCTGCTCGATGTCCTCGATGTTGGCGTCGCACGACGCCAGATAGGTCGAGATGCGGGCGACGACGCCCTTCTGATCGCGGCCGATGACCGAAACGACCGCCAGGTTGCCCTTCGGTGCCGTCATGCGACGCGCCCCGCGGGGCAGCGGGTCACCCCGCCCAACCCCACTTCTTCTTGTTCGCCTCGATCTCCTCGGCGCTCGGCTTGCCGTGCTCCTCGTGCGGCGACACCTCGAAGCTGTCGCGGTGATCGACCAGCGCCGCGTTCAGCTTGATGTCGTCGGCGAACACGGTCGGCACCGCCGCTTCCTCGAAGATCGCCTGCCACGGGCACTCCGGCTCGCAGGCGCCGCAGTCGATGCACTCGTCCGGGTGGATGTAGAGCTGCTTGGGGAACGACGCGGTGTCGTCGCCGGTGTAGCGGTAGATGCAGTCCACCGGGCACACCGCGACGCAGGCGGTGTCCAGGCAGTCGCGGCACAGACGAGTGATGACGTAGGCCATGGGTCCTCCTTCAACCAGGTCCCCGCCGTTACGAGCGGGAGGTCGAGCCGTTGTGGGCGCCCGCCAGTCGCGTCACCAAACCGGTGCGGTCGGCGATCTGGCGGACGGAAATGCCGTCCAGGTAATCGAGCAACACCTGCTGCGCGCCGCGCCACACCTCGCGCTGCGCGCATACCGAGGCGAAGCAGCAGAAGTCGTCACGGCGCTCGACGCAGTCGATCAGCGAGAGCTGCCCCTCGATGCACTCGTAGACCTCGCGCACGCTGATGCGCTCGGCCGGGCGCCCGAGGCGAAAGCCGCCGCGCGCGCCGGGCACCGATTCGAGCAGGCCGGCCGCCACCAGGCGGCGCAGAATCTTGGAGAGAAAGTGCACCGGCACCGCCTGGCGGGCCTGGATCTCGGTGCAGGTGACGACGCGATTGTCGTCCTGGGCCGCCAGGTAGCAGAGCGCGCGCAGCGCGTAGTCGACCCGTCGGCCGACGTTCATCAGCGAGCTGCGCGCCGGGCTCCCGGCGGGGGTCGGTTTGGCGCGCCCGGCGCGCGCACGTCGCACGCCGGCGCTCATCGCCATGCTCGCCCTGCTTGTCGTACCCCTGCCACGCTCGCGCTCGTCTCGTGTCGCCCTCTCGACCGCCGCGCGCGGCGCGCGGCGGAGGCGGAGCAACCTCTCCGTATAAGCGTGCGTTCTCACCGAAGTCAACGCGGGTAACCCCGCAGGTTGACGCCAGAATGCGTCCGCCCGCAGTGGGCCTCCCGGGCCTTGACGGCGCGCGCGGGCGCCGCCTAAAAGGGCGCTCCCGCGTCATCCGCACCGATGCGATCGAGTCGCCTGCAGACCCGCGCCGCGCCGTCGGCCGGTGGGGCCGACCGACGACGCGGCGATTCGCCAGGGGGGAGCGCATGACAGGACGCGGGCAGAGACACCGGTGGGGGCGGGGGGCGCTCGCCCTGCTGTTGCTGGTGCACGCCGGCTGCAGCGCCGCCAGCCGCCCCAGCTGGCTGCAGGAACCGGGCTGGAACAAGCCCTGGTCGTATCGCTCCGGCGTCGCCGCCGCGGTGTGCGCCGCGATCGGCGCCGGCGCCGGCGTCGGCGTCCAGCAGGCGCGCACCAGTTGCTCGCGCGTCACCGTCAACGGCCAGAGCTTCGAGAACTGCTCGTCGATCGGCGACTCCGACTCCAACACCTTCTGGCTGTGGGGGGCGCTGATCGGCGCCGCCAGCGGCGCGGTGCTCTGCGGCATTCTCGGCCACGTCTTCCTCGACCCGGCCGAAGTGGTCGAGCCGCCACCGCCGCCGGTGGTCGCCGAGGCGGCGCCCGCGCCGCCGCCGCCGGTCGCCAAGCGCATCGTGCTGCGCGGCGTCGGCTTCGACTTCAACTCCGCGACGCTGCGGCCGGACGCGCTGCCGGTGCTCGACCAGGCGGCGCTGCTGTTGAAGGAGAACCCCGACATCGCCGTGCGCGTCGAAGGGCACACCGACAACGTCGGCAGCGCCGAATACAATCTGAAGCTGTCGGTGCGCCGCGCCGAAGCCGTCTACCGCTACCTGGTCAACCAGGGCATCGACCCCGAACGGCTGCGCGTCGAGGGCTTCGGCCTCACCCGCCCGGTGGCCAGCAACGACACCGAATCGGGCCGGGCGCAGAACCGCCGCGTCGAGCTGCAGGTGGTCCCCTGAAGCGTTTGACGTCGGCAAATGGTTGGGGATAGCACCACTAACAGATCATCAAAGGGGGGCGCGTCACGCATGCGCCGATTGGAGGCACTCATGATTGCTCGTCATCTTCGCGCCGCGCTCGGCGGTGCCGTCGTCGCGGCGGCGTGCGCGCTCGCCGTGCCGGTGCGCGCCGACGTGCAGCCCGGCGACGTCATCAACAAGGACAACAAGGACAAGGTGAAGGATCTCGTCTCGCCCGGTGTGATGTGGTGCATCGAAAAGGGCATGACGATGAAGATCATCCCCTACAAGAAGATCGAGTGGAACGCGCCGTACAAGGAAGCGACCGAGAAGTACTCCGGCCAGGTGAAGCTGGCGGCCGACGGGCGCTCGATCGAGGGACACGTCGCCGGCCTGCCCTTCCCGAAGATCGACCCGAACGACAAGGACGTCGCGCTCAAGATCATGTTCAACTACGAGCACAAGCCCTTCGTCACGGACGACCAGGACTTGCGCAACTTCGACGCCGACACCGGCACCGTCTCGGAGAACCCGCTCGAGGTCGAGCGCCACTACATCCTCGACCACCTGCGCACGCTCTTCTACACCGGCCGCCTCTACGTCGACCCGAAGCCGGTGCTGCTGCCGAACACCGAGAACGTGCGCGCCAAGCAGTCGCTGCACCCGATCCTCGAGCCGTTCGACCTCAAGGGCGTCGGCCTGACCGGCATCCGCTATCTCGACCCGGATCGCCAGGACGACACCTGGCTCTACCTGCCCACCCTGCGCCGCGTGCGCCGT
>JANRJF010000371.1:0-30944 GCA_033764095.1 Deltaproteobacteria bacterium
ATCATCGGCACCAGGTGGCACAGCCACGGCATCACGACGCGGCGGCGGTTGTTGGCGATCGCCTGCACGACGCGCGTCGCCACGTCGTGCTCCTTGAGGATGGGCAGCAGCAGCGGGAAGCGCGACTGCACGCCGCGGAACATGCCGGTGTCGATGTAGAACGGGCAGACGACGGTGGTGATGACTCCGGGCGCGGTGGTGCGCAGCTCGGCGCGCAGCGACTCGTCGAAGCCGACCGCCGCCCACTTGCTGGCGGCGTAGTCGGCGAGCTTGGCGACGCCGATGTAGCCGGAGGCGGAGGCGATGGTGACGACGTGGCCGCGGTTGCGCGCGATCATGCCGGGCAGGAACGCCTTGGTGGTCCAGAACAGCGCCAGCACGTTGATGTCGAAGGTCGCCTCGATCTTCTCGTCGGGCAGCTCGAGGAAGTCCTTGCCGCTGACGATGCCGGCGTTGTTGATCAGGATGTCGACCGGACCGCCGGCCGCTTCGGTGTCGGTGGCGCGGGCGTAGACCTGATGGCGGTCCGAGACGTCGCAGACGAAGCCGCGCGCGGTCGGGCCGAGCTCGGCGACCGCGGCGTCGAGCGCCGTGGCGTTGATGTCCCACACGGTGACGCGCGCGCCGCGCGCGGCGAGCTGGCGCGCCATCAGGCGGCCGATGCCGCTGGCGCCGCCGGTGATCAGGGCATGCTGTCCGGAGATGTCGCTCATCCGATCGCCCTTAGCACGCAGCGCGCGCGTATTTGAACGGCTTCTCGTCGCGAGACGCCTCTGGCCACGGAGTACACCGGGATCACGGATTACTGACCCGAGGACTCACGGCTCAGCTCTGGGGCGGCTCGATGGCGTCGCGGAAAGGCCCACGCCGTGCTTCCGGTGTAATCCGTGGCAAAGGCATCTCGCGATGAGATCCGCTCGCCACGATCTGCGCAAGTGTCCATTCACACGGCGCGGCGGTCGCGTCGTCCGGCGCGCGTCTGCTACGGGCCGGGCGGCATGGCGATCTTCCTGCTGCACGGCATCGTCGACGAGTACGTCCCGGGCGCGTCGGCGTACCGGAACTATGTGCCGCGCGCGATGTTCGAGCGCTACCTGCGGGAGCGGGCGGCACCGTTCGCCGATTGGCGCGGCGACGGGTCGACGGGCGACCTGCTGACCGTCGACGATGCGACGCGCGCCGGCGCCGACGCCTGCCTGGCGGCGCGCCGCCTCGGCCATCCGGTGCTGTTCTTCGTCAACCCATACCAGGTGGTCTCGGGCGAACCGTACTTCTTCAGCCTGCTCGCCGCGCTGCTCGACGCGCGCCGCGTGACGTCGGCGGAGTACGGCGGGACACGCTACGACCTCGCCGACCCGGCTGCGGTGCAGGCGCTGCGCCGCGCCGTGCGCGCGGCGGTGATGCGGCTGCCGGCCGCCGAGTCGCACGCCGCGGTGGCGCGCCTGGCATCGATGCTCGGCGCCGACGGCGTGACGGTCGCGGCGCACGAGCAGCCGCTGAGGCGCGCCGATCTCATCGCGCTGCGCGACGCCGGCGTGCGCATCGAGAACCATGGCTGGTCGCACGTCGAGATCGACGCGATCGACGACGATGCCTTCGCGCGCCACGTCCGCGAGGGGCGCGATTGGCTGCAGCGCGAGTTGGGGGTGGATGCGTCACTGTACGCCGTTCCCTTCGGTGCGACCGACGTTGCGCCGCCACGACAGCGCTGGGTCGACGGCGGCTACTTCCTGGCGAGCGATCGCTTTCCGCGCGGCCGGGTCGGCGCGCACGGCTGGAATCGCCGCGACCTGCTGATCGAGATGCGCGCCAGGAACCGGGTGGCGGCGTACCTCGCCGCGAGGACGCGCTCGTAGCACGCAGGGCTGGGCCACGGATCTCACGGTTGGCACGGATGCCAAGCGGAGAACGAGATCAGATTGAACAACTCGATCGCCGTCGCCGTGAAATCCTCGACATGGCGTCCGTGTACTCCGTGCCCGGGGCGGGCATGGCAAGCTGCTCCGCGTCGCCGCGCCGCGGTGTGCGCATCGGTCAGCTCCGCGAAGGGTCGAACAGCGCCAGGTACTGGCGCGCGTTGCGGCGCATGTCGAAACGCTCCTCGACGCGGCGCCGTCCGTTGATGCCGAGGGTGGCGGCCAGGTCTGGGTCGTCGGCGATGCGGGCCAGCGCGGCGGCGAGCGCCTGCGGGTGGCGCGGTGGGACGAGGATGCCGCTGACGCGATCCTCGACCAGCTCGGGGATCGCGGTCATTCGCGTCGCTACCACCGGCAGCTGCATCGCCATCGCCTCGATCAGGACGTTCGGCGTCACGTCGCGCCCGCCGTCGGAGGCGAGCGTCGAGGCGAGCGCGAACACGTCGGCGCGCTGGTAGTGCTCCAGCACGCGGTCGAAGGGGAGGGCGCCGGTGAGCTCGACCACTGCGTCGAGCCCCAATCCGGCCCGCGCCTCTATGAGCTGCTCCGCATATGCGGGCGCGCCGCCCCCGACGATGACGGCGCGGACATCGCGCCCAGCGGCGCGCAGCAGGGCCAGGGCCTGGAGGAGGTACTCGAATCCCTTCTCCTCGCTCAGCCGCCCGACGCTGAGCACGCGCAGCGGCTCGCCGGCGCCGCGCCGCCGCGCTGCGGCGACGAAGCGGGTCGGATCGAGGCCCTCGTAGACGCGGTGCACCGGCGCGCGGCAGCCGGGCGCGACCGCGGCGATGAAGCGGCGGTTGAGCTCGCAGTTGGTGACGACGAAGCGCGCGTGCGCCAGGTTCTCCGCCAGACCGCCTCGGGCCCGGGTGCGGTAGAGGTCGGTCGAGGCGCGCGCCTGCACGCTGTACGGAACCCCCGCCATGTACGCCGCGAGCAGGGTGACGAAGGCGCTCAGGTGCGCCCACGGCGAATGCAGATGGGTGACGCCGCGCTCCAGCGCACAGCCGGCGAGCGCCAGCGCATGGCGGAAGACGCGCCGGTCCTCGCGCCAGTTCTTGTATGGGGCGTAGGGCTGGCGGCGGGCGTGGGCGAGGGCGTGCACGGGAGCCAGTCGGTCGCGTGCCAGGACACGACGTTGCAGGGCGCGCCGCCGTGGCGCGCTGAGCGGTTGCAGGTAGATCGCGTCGGCCACCAGCGCGTGGCCCTCGGCGTCGAGCAGCGCGGCGTCCTCCGCTTCCTCGGCGAAGACGACGATGTCCAGCCCGGCGGCGCGCAGTGCGGCGATCTCGCGATGGATGTAGGTCGTGGTCAGTGCCGGGTAGCGCCAGAGGTGATAGCCGACGCGCACCGGCGCTGCCGGCGCGGCGTGCGGTGGCCACTGCGGGCCGTGCGCCAGCGCTCCACGGTAGACGCGCAGCGGCGATGGCGCGGGCGTCACGCGGCCCCGTCTTCCGCCGGGTAGCTGTAGAAGCGCGTCGCGGCGCTGAGCCACTCGGGCTTGGGCGGCTCGCAGTACTCGTTGCCGGCGCTCACCCAAGCGTGGCCGCGCAGCCGGTCGCCGCGCCGCGGCTCGACCACGAAGTGGATGCGCAGCGCGCGCTCGCCGGCGTCGGCGAAGCGGCAGAACATCAGCGAGCGCACGTAGCAGGTGTTGCGGGCGCGGAAGACGGTGGCGAACCACGGCCGGCTGAGCCGGTCGATGCGCTCGACCGAGGCGCGCAGGTCGGGCGCCGGCGGGCGCGGCGCCCGCCGCAGATCCTCCAGGAATGCCGGCAGCGGTTGCTGCGCCATGCGATCGGGGAGACGCCAGACGAACAGGGCGAGCTGCAGCGAGAAGCGCACGTCGTCCGCGCCGCGGTAGGTGTCGCGCAGACGGCGCGACAGGCGCAGCGGGCTCCAGCGTCCGACGCTCAGCCAGCTCACCAGCGGCCCCGTTCGCGCCGGTTGAAGTAGGTCTCGGCGAAGCCGACGCGCAGGGCGAGCTGCCGGACGAAGTCGCCGTGCCGCCGCAGCGCCGCGTCGTCGGTCCCGCGGCGCAGCGCCGCCAGGCCATGGCCGGCGACCGTCCCCCAGGCGCGCAACTCGCGCCAGGCCGACCACGGCGCCTCGTCGCGGTGATGCAACATGAACTGCGCCAGGCCGCGCCCGTAGCCGCGCTGCTGGCGAAAGAAGGCGCGCCAGTCGGTGTAGTGATGATGGAAGACGACGGCGCGCGGCTCGTAGTGGAAGGCGCCGCCGACCGTGCGGCGCAGTCGGGTGTGGAGCTCGCACATGTCGTACGACGAGTAACGCTCGTCGAGCCCGCCGACCGCCGCCAGCGCCTCGCGCCGGTACATGGCGTTGCCGCCGGGGGCGAACGGAAAGGTCGGGTGCTGCAGGTGGCGCTCGGTGTTGAAGCCGCCGGTGAGCTCGACGTAGCGCGGCACCGCGAGCGGCGACGGATAGCCGGCGATGCGCCCGGCGGCGCCGAGCGCCGGGCCGCTGTCGTCGCCGCGCTCGACCGCCTGGCGCAGCAGCGCGAGCCAGTGGCGCGTCGGTCCGCAGTCGTCGTCGGTGAAGGCGATCCAGGTGCCGCGCGCGCTGCGCCAGCCGAGGTTCTTGGCGGCGACGTGACCGCGATGCGCTTGCTGCAGCACCTGTGCGCCGTGCTCGGCCGCGATGCGCGCCGAGTCGTCAGTCGAGCCGTCGTCGACGACGATCACCTCGTAGCGCTCGCGCGGGAAGCTCTGCGCCGCGATCGCGCGCAGGCTGCCGGCGAGCGTGTCGGCGCCGTTGTAGACGCAGAGGACGACCGAGACGTCCATGCGTCAGCGCTCCCGCCAGGCGCGGTGGCGCAGCATGCTGCCGAAGCCGCCCCAGAAGGCGCGGCTCCAGTCCCAGTGATGGCGCGCGAACGCCGAGCGCTCGGCCGTCGCCAGCCCGCCGCGGCGCGCGCCGGCGCACCACGCGGCGGTGGCGCCGCGCAGCGCCAGCGTGTGGCCGAGCCTCAGGCAGCGCGACGGCGTCAGCGGGATCACCTCCGGATAGCGCAGCCGCGCCTGGCCGAGTCCCTGACCATAGTTCCAAGCCTGCGCGAACAACGCCTCGAAGGTCGGCCGCCGGCGCGAGAACAGCACCGCCGCCGGCTGGCGCAGCACGCGGCAGCCATAGCGCCGCACCAGGCGGACGCAGACGTCGAGATCCTCGGCGGTGCGAAAGGTCTCGTCCCAGGCGCCGACCGCGAGCAGCGCCGTGCGCCGTACCGCCATGCTCTCGGCGGCGACGTAGGGGACGCGGGCGCGGAAGAACTCGTACTCCAGCCGATGCACGCCGAGCTGCGCCATGAAACGCTCAGCGGCCGTCGTCGGCCGATAGTCCACCGCATGCCCGCCGGCGACGACGGTGGCCGGATCGGCGAACGGCGCCAGCAGCTCCGCGAGCCAGCGGCGCGTCGGCAGCGTGTCGGCGTCGGCGAAGACGACGACCTCGCCGCGCGCCTGCGCCAGGCCGCGATTGCGCGCCGCGGAGGGGCCGGGTCGCGACTCGTGCAGCAGCGCGACCGGATAGCCGCCGACGATCGCGGCGGTGCGGTCGGTGGAGCCGTTGTCCACCACCAGCACCTCGACGTCGCGCGGTGCGCCGACCTGGTTGGCGAGCGCGGTGAGCAGGTCGCCGATCGTCTCGGCGCCGTTCAGCACCGGCACGACGACACTGGCGGTGCGCTCAGCGGTCATGCGCGAGCTTGTCGGACAGCCGGCGCCGCAAGCTGTCGACGTACTTCTCCGGCAGCACCTCGACGCCCCAGCGGGCGCGAAAGCGCGCTGCGCCGGCGCGCAGCACGTCGAGGTCGTAGCGCCGGCGCGCGTAGCAGACGTCGGCCTCGGTCTCCGGCCGCCAGGCCTCGTCGTGTGTCAGCACCGCCGCCGCCGTCGCCCAGGCGCGGTAGCCGTGCGCCGCCATCTGCATGGCGAAGTCGAGATCCTCGAAGCCCACCTCGTAGTCCGCCGGAAAGCCGCCGCAGGCATGGAAGGCGTCGCGCGCGAAGAGGCCGGCGCCGCCGCTGACGAAGTTGGTCTCGACCGCCCGTCCGGCGAACCAGGCCTGCACGGTGGCGAGCGGCAGATCGTGGAACCAGCGGGCGATCTCCAACACCTCCTGGTCGGCGCCGGTGCGCACCAGCGCTGGCGCGAAGGACCAGACCCGCCCATCGGGTTCGAGGCGCAGCGGTGCGACGAAGGCCGCGTCGTGCGCCACCGCGCAGGCCATCGATTCGCGCAGCCAGCCGGGATGGCAGACGATGTCGTTGTCGAGCGAGAAGACGTACTCGCCGCTGGCGGCGGCGAAGGCGCGATTGCGCGCCGCCGCGCAGCCGAGGCGCGCCGGGCTCTCGTGGAGCTCGACGTTGGCGTGCGCGGCGCGCAGACCGCGCAGGTAGTCGAGCGTCGGCGGCTGTGAGCCGTCGTCGTGGACGTACAGCGTGAAGGGATAGTCGGCGTGAGCGAACAGGCTGTCGATGCAGCGCCGCGTCAGGTGCAGCCGATCGAGCGACAGCAGCACGACGGTCACGCTCGGCCGGCGCTGCAGCGTCGGCGCGGTTGGCGCGGCGCGTTGGCTGAGCAGCGCGAGCTCGTGTGGATGGAGCGGACGCGAGCGCGCCATCACAGCTCCGGAGCGGCCGGCGCGGCGACGGCGCCGGCGGGGGCGCGGCGGCGCACCGGCAGCTGGCGCCATTCGCGGTGGCGCACCATGCTGGCGAAGCCGCGCCACAGGAACCAGTTCCAGGTGCGATGGCAGACGGCGAGCGCGACATCCTCGGCACTGGCGCGCCCGAGCCGGCGGGCTGCCGCGATCACCGCCGGCCAGGCCGCCGACCAGGCGAGGCCGCCGGCGATGCGCGTCGCCTGGCGTGCGCTGCTCGGCGCGCGGTCGCGATAGTGCATCCACAGCTGCGCGCGCCCCTGGCCGTACTTGAAGGCCTGCGCCCGCAGCTCGGCCGGCGTGCGGCAGATGCGCACGAAGGCGAGGGCGGCGGCCTGGTAGCGGATCGGCTGCGCGAAGCGGTCTGCGAGGCGGCAGGAGAGGTCGACGTCCTGGCTGACGCGGAACTGCTCGTCCCAGCCGCCGACGGCGAGCAGCGCCTCGCGTCGCACTGCCATGTTGCCGGACGACGCGAACGGAAACGGCGTGGCCCGCGCGTTGGCTTCATCGCGATCGAGAAAGCAGCGCGCAAAGTAGCGCGCCGCCGGCGTCGATGGGCGATCGGCGAGCAGGCGGCCGGCGACCTGGACGACGGCCGGATCGGCGAAGGCGGCGGCGATCGCCGCCAGCCAGCCGCGCGTCGGCAGCGTATCGGCGTCGAGATGCGCGACGATGGCGCCGCGCGCCGCGTGCAGACCGCAATTGCGCGCTGCCGAGGGGCCGGGGCGCGGCTCGCTGAGCAGCGTCACGGGGAACTGCCCGACGACACGCCGGGTGGCGTCGGTCGAGCCGTTGTCGACCACCAGGATCTCGCGCTCGAAGCCGAGCGGCCGCTGATGCAGCAGTCCGGTCAGCGTGTCGCCAATGGTGGCGGCGCCGTTGAGCACCGGGATGACGACGCTGACCAGCGGCGCGGCGCTCATCGCAGCGCCTCGTCGAGCGCATCGAGATTCGCCGGGTCGGCGTAGGCGTCGTCGCCGAGCTCGAGCCGCACACCGCGCAGGCGTCGTGTCGCCGCGCTCAGCGTGGCGAGGATCTGCTGTGCCGTCGCCGCGTCGCCGGGGACCACCGTCTGGCGCAGCAGCGCGGTCAGCACCTGACGCGCGCCGAGCGGTGCGACGCGGGTCGGGCCGCGGCCGCGCTGAATCGCCACCAGATGCGTCGGTACGGCGCGGCTGGCGAAACAGTCGCGCCACACGGCGTCGATCGACACGCTGCGCTTGGCGTTCCATGGCGACAGGCGCGGCAGGCGTTCGAGGTCGCCGACCTCGGGGAACCAGTCGCGCGTGCGCGGATCGAGGTTGAACTGACGCGTCAGGCCGCGCACCTCGGGCGCGCCGTCGGCGTCGACCGCGAGCAGCGCCTTGTCGTCGCCGAGCGTGCGCCAGCCGCGCTGCACCAGCGCGGTGGTGAGGGTGCTCTTGCCGCCTTTGGCCGGTGCCACCAGCAGCGCGCAGCGGCGCTCGCCGACGACGCTGCCGGCGTGCAGCGGAATCCAGCCGGCGGCGCGCCACGCCGTGGTGAGCACCAGCTCGAGCAGATCCTCGACGTGATCCTCGCTGCCGGGCGCACGCGGAGTGTTGACGATGCGCAGATCCCAGCGGCGCTGCGCCGCGTCGAAGACGCCGGCGGCACCGGAGCGGCAGGTGGCGAACAGTCCGGCGGCAGTCTGGTCGACGTGCATCGCGGAGCAGCGCAGAAAGCTTCCGGCCACCAGTGTGGCCGGCGCAGACGCCGGTTGCAGGTGCACGCGCAGCGGCGGATCGCCGGCGGGCCAGTCGGCGGTGAACTGCTCCAGCTCTTCCAGCCCGCGGCGGCGCAGGGCTGGGGTGGCGGCGCTGACCGCGAGCGCGACCGGGCCGCAGGGGACGACGTCGAGCGTGGCGGGCTCTGCCGCAGGGGGCGCGATCGGGGGCCCGGCGTCGCTACTCGGCGAGCGGGAGGGTCGGGTCAAACGGGCTCCGCACGATGCGCTGCAGCGCCTCGGGCGCCTTGTCGATCGTCGGCGCCGACCACGCCACAGCGAGCGTCACCTCGGCCGTTCCCGCCGGCCATTCCGATGGCACGACGAGCCCGTCCGTCAGGAGGACGTCGAGGAACTTCACCACCGCGGCATCGTCCGGCGCCGCGCCCCACTCCCGGCAGCGGGCCAGCACGTCGTCGCGCCGCGCGCCGGCTTCGAACAGCTGCACGATCGCCCAGCCGGGGTGGTTCACCTCGTAGAAGTCGTTGCGGTCGAGATGCAGCAGGACGGCACCGTCCTCGACCACGGTTCCGACCACCTCCGGCCGCAACACCAGCACCTCCGCGTTCGGCTCAGCCATCAGCCTTGATCTCCTCAACCCGTTCCATGCGTTGAGCCGCGACCCGCGCGCCGCCGGTCGAGCGCGATTTAATGACCACACCCCCACCACCGACGCAAGCCAGCTGCGGCGGCGCGCCGCACCGCGTCGCACCCCGCCGCGGCGGCGGGCGGGACCGCGCCGCCGCGCGAGATTTATTCCTGCGTCGGCGTTCCCTGCGCGGCACGCCGATGACCAGCAGTCGGCAGGACCCCAGCGCGACGACGGTGTACTAGCGCGTCGCCTTGAATCGCGCTGCCGTGTTGGTGCGCAGGTCGGCGGCGTCGAAGGTGGTGGCGAAGCAGGCGGCGTCCTCGCCCTGCAACTGCACGGTCAACGGCGTGGCGAACGGCGGCGCCGGCAGGTCGCCGCGCAGCTTGAGCAGGGCCTTCGACCTGCCAGCCGCGCCCGCCTTCAGCGTCAGCGAGCGGACCGCGCTGCCGCGATAGGTGAAGCCGCCGCCGCCGGCGCGCCAGCTGCTGCCGGCCGGCGCGCTGGCGTGCAGCAGCAGCGCCGGGGTGGGGCCGGTCGGGTCGTAGATGCAGAGGTCGTAGTCGGTGGTGCTGGTCGGATCGCCGAGCGCCGCCGCCGGCGTCGCGGCGCCGCGCAGCCAACGCCAGGTGAGGGTGTCGGCGCCCGCCGCGCCGGTCGATTTCAGCACCGCCGTCGCGCGCCCGGCGGCGAGACAGCTCGGGCGCGGCGCGACGATGCAGCCGGCCTGCGGATCACACGTCGTGCAGGCGGCACAGGTGACCGCCGTCCCGCCGACGCAGGCGCCGGCGCTGCAGACGCTGCCGGTCAGGCAGGCGTTGCCGTCATCGCAGGCGTTGCCGTTGGCCAGCGGGGCGCAGGTGGACGGTTCGCCGCCGCAGCTCCAGCAGGGCTCGATCGCGCAGCTGGCGGAGCAGCCGTCGCCGTTGGCGACGTTGCCGTCGTCGCACGCCTCGCCGGCGTCGAGGCTGCCGCCGCCGCAGCGCGTCGCGGTCATCGCCGACACGAACTGATGGCACAGCGTCGGCGTGCGGATGTAGTCGGTGGCGGTGGCGGCGAAGGCGCGGTCGTCGGCGGTCAGTTGTCCAGCGCTGACCGCGCCCTGCGGGCACAGGGCGTCAGCCAGGGTGACCGGCAGGTAGGTGTAGGAGAACGCACCGCTGGCGACGTCGATGCTGCCGACGCCGCCGTCGCCGGCGATGAACGAGCCGTACTGTTCGTATTCGGCAACGTGGGTGAACTCCGGCCCGGCCTCGAGCTCGACATGCCAGCGGCCGCTCAGGTCGTGGCAGCCGGCGAGCGGCGTGCCGCCGTCGCAGATCCCGGCGCTGCAGGTCTCGCCGCCGGTGCAGAGCCGTCCGTCGTCGCAGGGCGCGCCATCCGCCGACGGCGTGCACACCGACGGCTCGCCGCTGCAGGTGAAGCACGGCTCGACCTGGCAGGCGGCGCTGCAGCCGTCGCCGTCGTCGCTGTTGCCGTCGAAGCAGCCGCAGCGGTCGCCGGAGAGCGGCAGGTAGGCCGGCAGCGTGCAGCTCGGCGGGTTGATTCCGATCGCCAACGAGGCGCGCAGATGGCGGCCGTCGGGCGACGCCATGCCGATGGCCGACGCCGCGCACGGCTGCGTCGGTGGCATCGCCGGCACGCCGAGCGAGCCGAGGAAGCCGCTGAAGGGGAGGCCCTGCAGGGTGAACGACAGCTGCCCGCCGCTGTCGACCACGTCGACGATCTCGGTGGTGCCGTCGAGCGTGAAGCGCCACTTGTCGGCGGCGGCCGCCGCGGTGGCGACGAGGCATGCGACCGCCACGACCCCGATCCGCGTCGCGGACTGTGCCCAGGTCCAGCTCGCCATTGTTGCCTCCCCCCGTTACTTGTCCCGTAGCGCAGGCGGGCTGGTGCCGGCAATGGAAATTCGGGCCGGGCGCGCGCACGTCTTGAGGGAGGCGGGCAGCAGCGAGGGCGGTCAGCGGTCGTGGCAGCGCGCGGCGGGCGCGGTGGAAGAGGGGCCGCCAGCGCACGGCGAACCGGACGCTGGCGGCACGAGCCGGCCGGCGGCGCGTCCAGAGGGTCGGACGCGCCGCCGGCCGATGGCGGTTATTGCTTGGCTTTGTATTGCGTCGCCGAGTTCTTGATCGGCGCGCTGTAGCTGCCCTGCATGCAGTAGCCGGTGGCGTTGTTGCGCAGCTGCGCCACCACCGGGCCGCCGAAGGGCTGCACCAGCGGAGCGAACGGCAGGTTGGCGCCCTTGCCCTTGATCAGCGCCTTCGATTTGCCCGCCGTTCCGGTGCCCTTGAGGATCAGCTTCTGGGCGCCGTCGGCGGCGCCGCTGGCGTCCTTGTACTTGTAGCCGACGCTGCCGACCGGCGACCAGGAGGTCGCGCTCGGCGGCACGGTCGCCGCGGTGAGCAGCGCGCCGCCGTCGTAGAGGCAGAAGGCGTACTCGGCGCCGGCGGTCGGATCGGCGAAGTCGGCCTGCGTCGCCGCGCCGCCCTTGATCCACTTCCAGATCAGCTTGTCCTTGGCGTCGTTGGCGTCGTTCTTCACCAGCAGCAGCGACTTCGCCGCTGTCTGGCAGACGCCCGGCGCGGTCGGACAGCCGCCGAGGAAGCAGCCGTCGCTGGCCTCGTTGCAGGTCTCGCCCATGCTGCACGGCGAGCCCGGCGCGACGCAGACGCCCGACTGGCAGGCGTCGACGCCGTTGCAGAAGAGCCCGTCCGGGCACGGCGTGCCGTCGGTCTCGAAGGCGTCGGCCGGGCAGGCGGTGGCAGAGCCGCTGCAGGTCTCCGCCACGTCGCAGGCGCCGGCGTCGGCGCGGCAGACGGTGGTGTTGGGCTCGAGCGCGTCGGCCGGGCACGCGGTGCCCATGCCGTCGCAGTGTTCGGCCGCGTCGCAGACATCCACCGCGGCGCGGCAGACGGTGCTCGACGGCTCGACCAGGTCGGGCGGACACGCGCCGGCGCCGTCGCACAGCTCGACCGCGTCGCAGGTCTCGCCGACGCTCGCCGCGCGGCACACCGTCGTCGCCGCTTCGTGGTTGGGCTGACACGCGCCGGCGCCATCGCAGGTGTCGGGATGCGTGCAGGTGGTGTCGCTCGGATCGCCGCAGGCGGTGCCGGATGGCTCGACGACGTCGGCCGGGCAATTGACACCACTGCCGTCGCACTGTTCCTCGACGTCGCAGTCACCGGCGTCGGCGCGGCAGG
Source organism: Deltaproteobacteria bacterium (assembly GCA_033764095.1). Lineage (GTDB taxonomy): Bacteria > Desulfobacterota > Binatia > HRBIN30 > CADEER01 > JBDTMT01. Next base: position 12,130 of record JANRJF010000371.1, read on the forward strand.
TGGTGCCGGCCGCCTGCACGGCGTCGGCCGGGCAGCTCGGCGTCGCGCCGTCGCACTGCTCGCTCAGGTCGCAGCCGCCGGCCGCGGCGCGGCACTCGATGCCGGCGTTGCCGGCGGGGTGGGTGCACAGACCGCTGCCGTCGCAGCTGTCGGTGGTGCAGGTCTCGCCATCGTCGCTGCAGGCGGTGCCACCGCTCTCGTGGTTGGCGAGGCAGCTGCCGGAGCCGTTGCAGGTGTCCGGGTTGGTGCAGTCGCTGTCGGTCGGATCGCCGCACCCCTGGCCGGACGGCTGGAAGACATCCGCCGGGCAGTTGGCGCCGCTGCCGGTGCAGCTCTCGGCGACGTCGCAGTCGCCGTTGGCGGCGCGGCATTCGGTGCTGGCCGGCTCGAAAGCGTCGGCCGGGCAGTTCGGATCGACGCCGTCGCAATCCTCTTGCACGTCGCAGACGCCGGCGACCGGGCGGCACGGGGTGCCGGCGGCGAGCACGCCGGCGGCCGGGCAGGTGCCGGCGCCGTCGCAGAGCTCGACCGCGTCGCAGGCCTCGCCGACGCTGGCGGCGCGGCAGACGGTGGTCGCTGGTTCATCGTGGCTGTCGCAGGTGCCGGCGCCGTCGCAGGTGTCGGGATCGGTGCAGGCGGTGTCGCTCGGGTCGCCACAGGCAGTGGCCGCCGGCTCCAGGTTGCTCAGGCAGCTGCCGCTGCCGTCGCAGCTGTCGGGGTTGTCGCAGGCGCTGTCGCTCGGGTCGCCGCAGGCGGTGCCGGAGGACTCGAAGCCGTCGGCCGGGCAGGCGCCGCCGGAGCAGGTCTCGGCGACGTCGCACTCGCCGGCGTCGGGGCGGCATGGCGTACCGTCCGGATCGGCGGCGCTGCAGTCGTCGCTGCTCTCGTCACAGGACTCGGCGCAGTTGGTGTCGCCGTTCGGCCCGGGGCACGGGTCGCCGGCATGTGTGGAGCAGGCGCCGCTGCTGCAGGTGTCGGCGCCGTTGCAGAAGGTACCGTCGTCGCAGCTCGACCCGTTGGGATCGGCGGCGGCGCAGTTGTCGGCGCCCTCGTCGCAGGTCTCGGCGCAGTTGCCGTCGCCGTCCGGACCCGGGCATGGATCGCCGGCGTGGCTGCTGCACGCGCCGCCGCTGCAGGTGTCGGTGCCGTTGCAGAAGCTGCCGTCGTCGCAGCTCGATCCGTTGGGATCGGCGGCGGCGCAGTTGTCGGCGCCCTCGTCGCAGGTCTCGGCACAGTTGCCGTCGCCGTCGGCGCCCGGACACGGGTCGCCGGTGTGCGCCGCGCAGGCGCCACCCGAGCAGGTGTCGGCGCCGTTGCAGAACAATCCGTCGGTGCAGCTCGAGCCGTTCGGATCCGGCGCCGAGCAGTTGTCGGCGCCCTCGTTGCAGCTCTCGGCGCAGTTGCCGTCGCCGTCGGCGCCGGGGCATGGATCGCCGCTGTGCGCGGCGCAGGCGCCGGCCGAGCAGGTGTCGGTGCCGTTGCAGAACAGGCCGTCGGTGCAGCTCGAGCCGTTCGGATCCGGCGCCGCGCAGTTGTCCGCCGTCTCGTCGCACGATTCGGCGCAGTTGCCGTCGCCGTCGGCGCCGGGGCACGGGTCGCCGGCATGGCCGCTGCAGACGCCGGCCGTGCAGGTGTCGCCGCCGTTGCAGAACAGGCCGTCGCTGCAGCTGGAGCCGTTCGGGTCGGCGGCGCTGCAGGCGTCGGCCGCCTCGTCGCAGGACTCGGCGCAGTTGCCGTCGCCGTCGGCGCCCGGGCACGGGTCGCCGGCGTGCACGCTGCACGAGCCGCCGGAGCAGGTGTCGCTGCCGTTGCAGAACAGGCCGTCGCTGCACGGCGCGGTGTTGTTCGGATGCTGGCAGGTCGCGGAGCTGCCGTTGCACTGGTCGTTGGTGCAGGTGTTGCCGTCGTCGGTGCAGGCGGTGCCGTTCGACTTGAACGTGCAGGTCGCCGAGCAGCACGAGCCCGCCGTGCCGTTCAGGGCGCCGGCGTCGCACTGCTCGCTGCCGCGCGACTCGGTGATGCCGTTGCCGCACAGCGGCAGCGGCGCCACCGACCAGCCGGTGTCGGAGATGTTGTCGTCGATGACGCGGGCGTTGCAGCCGATCGCGTTGGTCAGCGCCGCCGCGCCGCCGGCGGCCTGATAGCCGATGGTGGCGGTCTGGCCGTTGGCCAGCAGCTGGCTGGGCGCGTACTTCACGTTGATCTCGTTCGATCCCTCGTGGATCTGGATCTGCATGCGCATGTCGTCGTTGCCGTCGTCGCCGCTCGTCTTGGTGTCGAGGAAGAAGTAGGCGAGGAAGGTGCGGTTGGGGCTGGCGCCGACGGTGCCGTACTGGATGGTGCTGGAGCCGGCGGTGCGCATGTCGTCCCAGAAGCCGGCGATGAACGGGTTGGTGTGCTTGGAAGTGGGCAGGCAGTCGTTGACCGGATCGCTGCTGCCCTGGGTGTTGCCGCCGATCTCCGCCCAGCCGTTGGTGGACAGCGTGACGGTGCTGTAGCTGACGCCGTCGAGCACGACGTTGAATCCGAGCGCGGCATTGGCGGTGACGTCGTCACCGCTGAAGGTCAGCAGGCTGGGGATGTTGGCGACGCTGATGTCGTCCGGGCTGAAGGCGTTGATCGAGTGGATGGAGATGGCGCCGTTCGACTTCGGGTGGATCGACCAGCCTTCGTGGTTGGCGTCGTTGTCGTCGAGGATGCGGGCGTTGCAGGTGAGCGGGTACGCCGCCGCCGCGGCGCCGCCGGCCGGCTGATAGCCGATCGTCGCGTCGGCGCCGATCGCCGCCGACTGCTTGTTCCAGTAGCGCACGTTGATCAGGCTGGAGCGCTCGTGGATCTGCACCTGGAACTGCAGGTCGTCGCTGCCCTCACTGCCGGAGGTGAGATCGACCTTGTAGTCGATGACGAAGACGCGGTTCGGGCTGGTGCCGATGGTGCCGTAGCGGATGGCGGTGTCCCACGGGTTCAGGTCGTCCCAGTAGGGGGCGAAGAACGGGTTGGTGTGCGCCGCGGTCGGCAGGCAGTCGTTGGTCGGATCGCTGTCGCCGGCGGTGTTGCCGCCGAACTCCAGCCAGCCGTTGGTCGAGATGGCGACGGTGGTGTAGTTCACGCCGCCCAGGCTGACGTTGAACGGGATGGTCGGCGTGGCGACGGTGTTGTCGCCGGTCAGGCTGGTGAAGCCGCCGATGTCGTCCGGGCTCTCCTGCATCACCGCCGCCAGGGTGACGTAGCCGGCGCGGCCGAGCTCGGCCGACCAGCCTTCCTCCGGCCGGTTGTCGTCCATCACCTTGGCGTTGCAGCTGATCGGCTGCACGGTGGTGGCGCCGGCGCCGCCGGCGCCCTGGAAGCCCATCGTCGCGGCGGCGCCGTTGGTGCCCGACTGTTGATCGCGGAAGCGCACGGTCGCCAGGTTCGAGCCCTCGTGCAGCTGAATCTGGAAGCGCAGGTCGTCGCTGCCCTCCGAGCCGCCGGTCAGATCGACCTCGTAGTCGGCGATGAAGACGCGGTTGGGGCTGGTGCCGACGGTGCCGTAGCGGATGTTGGTGCCGAAGGTCTGCAGGTCGTCCCAGTAGGCGGCGAGGAACGGGTTGGTGTGCTTCGACGTCGGCAGGCAGTCGTTGACCGGGTCGCTGCTGCCCGAGGTGTTGCTGCCGAACTCGATCCAGCCGTTGGTCGACAGCACCAGGGTCGTGTAGCCGGTGCCCTCGACGACGAAGGTGAACGGCAAGGTGACGCTCGCCGTGTTGCTGTCGCCGGTCAGCGTCGTGAACCCGGTGATGTCGTCCGGGCTGTGCTGCAGGATGCCGCCCACCGACATCGCCGCGTGCGCGGCGCCCGAGATCGCCACGCACAGCAACGCGGCCGCGAAACACGTCCAAACCCGCTTGATCATGAATCCCCCCACGAGGCGCCTGGTGTCCAAACGCCGAGATCACTCAGGCCACGGATTACACGGATTTCACGGAGAGAATCCTTCTCCGTGAAATCCGTGGAATCCGTGGCCATTGTCGTTGCGTTCACGTCGCGATCACCGCGTCTTCGCGGTGAAGCCGCCGGCGTCGTTCTTCAGCGTCGCCGGCTGGTCGAACTGCGCCTCCCAGCACAGGCCGTCGCTGGCATAGACCTGCACGGTCACCGGGTACTGGAACGGCAGCTGCGACTGGTCGGGCAGGGCGGCGCCCTTGCCGTTGAACTTGAAGCGCGCCTTGTCGAGGTTGCTCGCCTTGGTACCGATCAGCTTGATGCCGTCCTGCGACGCCGACGAGTCCTTGTACTTGTAGCCCTTCGGCGCACTCGGCGAGCCGATCGCCTGCCAGCCGGCGCCGGCCGGCACGCCCATTGCCATGCGCACGCCGCGATTGTCGTAGATGCACAGCTCGTAGCGCGTCGTCTGGCTCGGATTGCCCATGTCGGCGATCAGCGCCGGACCGCCGCGCCAGAGGAACTTGACGCCGTCCTTGCTGTCGCTGGCGGCGTCCTTGATCTTCAGCAGCGCCTGACTGCCGCTGGTGCAGCTGTTCGACGGCGCGCCGGTGCTGTAGCAGCCGTCCTGCGGATCGCAGGCGTCCTGCGTGCACGCGTTGCCGTCCTCGCAGTCGACGGTGCTGCCGAACACACAGCTCCCGCCGCCGTCGCAGGCGTCGATCGTGCAGACGTCGCTGTCGGCGTCGCACGGCGTCGTCGCGGCGGCGAAGCCGTTGCCCGGGCAGAGCTGGCCGGCAGTGCCGCTGCACTGCTCGGCGACGTCGCAGGTGCCGGCGGCGGCGCGGCAGATCGTGCCGGCCGGTTGGACGACGTTGGCCGGGCAGGGCTGCCCGGGCACCGCGCTGCAGTGCTCGTCCGGATCGCAGGCGTCGCCCGAGCCGGGGCGGCAGACGGTGGTCGGGTTGGCGACGACGTTGGCCGGGCAGCCCTGGCCGGCGACGCCGGTGCAGCGCTCGTCCGGATCGCAGAGGTCGCCGGATCCGGCGCGGCAGACGACGTTCAGCTTGCTCGGCGAATCGTCCGGCGGGCAGACGCTGCCGGGAATGCCGGTACAGGTCTCGTTCTCGTCGCAGATGTCGCCGGAGGAGCCGACGCGGCAGACGGTGCCGAGCTTGCCCGGCGCGTCGTCGGCCGGGCAGGTGGCACCGGGCACGCCGGTGCAGGTCTCGTTGGTGTCGCAGACGTCGCCCGATCCGGTCCGGCAGACGACGCCGACGTTGAACGCCGCGTCGTCCGGCGGGCAGGGCGCACTGGGCAGCCCGGAGCACACTTCGTTGGCGTCGCAGGCGTCGCCCGAGCCCGGGCGGCAGACGGTCGAGCCGCCGTTGATCGCGTTCGCCGGGCAGGCCTGGCCGGCGACGCCGGTGCAGAACTCGGGCGGGTCGCAGACGTCGCCGGAGCCGCCGCGGCACTGCGTGCTCGGCGGGGTGACGACGTTGGTCGGGCAGGCGACGCCGGGGGTGCCGTTGCAGACTTCGTCCGGATCGCAGAGGTCGCCCGAGCCGAGCCGGCAGGTGATGCCGGTGTGCGATGGTGCGTCGTCCGCCGGGCAGGTGGCGGCGCTGCCGCTGCAGGTCTCGTCGAGGTCGCAGGGCGCGCCGCCGCCGCCGCGGCAGGTCTGGCCGGCGGCGCGGAAGCCGCACGACGCGGTGCAGCAGGTCGAGGCGCCGCCGTTGCTGCCGCCGAGGTCGCATTGCTCGCCGCCGCGCGGCTCGTTGACGCCGTTGCCGCACAGCGGCAGCGGCGACACCGACCAGCCGTAGTCGGTGATGTTGTCGTTGATGACGCGCGCGTTGCAGCCCATGCCGCGCGCCTCGGCGCTGGCGCCGCCGGCGCCCTGGTAGCCGACGGTGGCGGTCTGGCCGTTCGCCAGCAGCTGCCCATAGGCGTACTTCACGCTGATCGCGTTGGAGCTCTCGTGCAGCTGGATCTGGAACTGCACGTCGTCGTTGCCGTCGTCGCTGCTGGTCTTGGTGTCGAGGAAGAACTGCGCCAGGAACATGCGGTTGGGCGCCGCGCCGACGACGCCGTACTGCACCGAGCTGGAGCCGGCGGTGCGCATGTCGTCCCAGAATCCGGCGATGAACGGTCGGATGTGCGCCGCGCTCGGCAGGCAGTCGTTGGTCGGATCGCTGTCGCCGGCGCTGTTGCCGCCGAGCTCGATCCAGCCGTTGGTCGACATGGTCAGGGTCGTGTAGCTGACGCCGTCGATGAGCATGGCGAACGGCAGCGTCGCGTTCTGCGTGACGTCGTCGCCGCTGAACGTCTGCAGGCCGGGCACGTTGCCGGCGTTGATGTCGTCGGGGCTGAAGGCGGTGAGATTGTGGATCGACATCGCGCCGGAGGCCTTCGGATGCACCGACCAGCCCTCGTGCGTGCCGTCGTTGTCGTCGAGCGCCTTGGCGTCGCAGGTGATCGGGTAGGCGGCGCCGCTGCCGCCGCCGGCGCTCTGGTAGCCGATCGTCGCCTGCTGGCCGTTGGCGTTCGACTGCTTGTCCCAGTAGCGCACGTTGATCAGGTTCGACTTCTCGTGCACCTGCACCTGGAAGCGCAGGTCGTCGCTGCCTTCGTTGCCGGCGGTGAGGTCGACGACGTAGTCGGCGAGGAAGACGCGGTTCGGTGCCGTGCCGATGGTGCCGTAGCGGATGTTGGTGCCGAAGGTGTTGAGGTCGTCCCAGTAGGCGGCGAGGAACGGGTTGGTGTGCGCCGGCGTCGGCAGGCAGTCGTTGGTGGGATCGCTGTTGCCCGCGGTGTTGCCGCCGAACTCCAGCCAGCCATTGGTCGAGATGGCGACGGACGTGTAGTTCACGCCGCCGAGGGTGACGCTGAAGGGCAGCGACGCGGTGGCGACGTTGTCCTCGCCGCTCAGCACGGTGAAGCCGACCAGGTCGTCGGGGCTGGTCTGCATCACCGCCGACAGCGTGACGTTGCCGGCGCGGCCGACGTCCACCGACCAGCCTTCCTCCGGCCGGTTGTCGTCGAGGATCTTCACGTTGCAGCCGAGCGGCTGCACGGTGGCGGCCGACGCGCCGCCGGCGCCCTGAAAGCCCATCGTCGCGGCGGCGCCGTTGGTGTTCGACTGCTGCGAGCGGAAGCGCACCGTCGCGGTGTTGGCGCCCTCGTGCAGTTGCAGCTGGAAGGCGAGGTCGTCGCTGCCCTCGTTCCCGGAGGTGAGGTCGACGTTGTAGTCGACGACGAAGACGCGGTTCGGCGCGTTGCCGACCGTGCCGTAGCGGATCGCGGTGCCGAACGGGTTGAGGTCGTCCCAGTACACGGCGAGGAACGGGTTGGTGTGCGCCGCGGTCGGCAGGCAGTCGTTGCTCGGATCGCTGTCGCCGGCGGTGTTGCCGCCGAACTCGATCCAGCCGTTGGTCGACAGCGCGATGTTCGTGTAGCCGACGCCCTCGACGACGAAGCTGAATGGCAGCGTGACGCTGACGACGTTGTTGTCGCCGCTCAGCGAGGCGAAGCCGCTGATGTCGTCCTCGCTGTGCTCCAGCATGCCGCCGATCGAGACCGACGCGGTGCTCGGCCGCGGCGCGACGAGCAGTAGCGTGGCGATCGCACTCGCGACGATCAGCCGTGAAGGATTGCGCATGGTGTTCCCCCCGAAACGATTGAGCATGTGATGAGCGCGGGCGCGCCAAGGCGCGCCCCTACGGAACGTCGAGCAGGCTGCTCCCCTAACCCCCAGCCCCCAGCCCCCAGCCCCATTCATGGCGCCGGCTCCAGGTTGGCGAACAGCGACAGGAACTGGCCGCTGCGCGAGACCTCGACGCCGGCCAGGTTGAGCCCGAAGAACTGCGGCAGCGGGAAGCCCGACAGCGCCCCGGCCAGATCCGGGATGAGCGGCCGGATGACCGCCGGCAGCACCGTCTCGACCTGCGACTCGACGGCGCCGAGCGGATTCGTCACCACGGTGATCGCCAGATCGGCGAGCAGCGGCTCGCTGATGACGATCGCCAGGCCGGAGCCGTCGGGCAGGAAGTCGAGACGCATGCCGAGCCGCGCATCGAGCGCCCCGCTCAACCACACGGTGCCGGTCGCCACCTCGACGATGTCGACGCGCACCTGGGCGATCGTGAGATCGGTGAGCTCGCCGCTCGGGCCGCCGTTGCCGGTGACGATCGGCGCCAGCGTCGGCGTCACGTCGATGCGCAGCGGCGTCGCCGGCGGCAACTGGCCGAACTGCGGCACCAGCAGCGCCAGCAGGCTGGAGTTGATCGGCAGCGGCGGCGCGCCACCGTCGCCGTCGAGGTCGATAGTGGTCAGCGAGGTGCGCAGCAGGCCGCATTCGGTCTGGCCGCGCAGCAGCTGGTTGAAACCGGCGGTCGAGATGGCGATGCCGATGCCGTACGGCAGGTGACCGACCGGCGTGGTCGGGCCGAAGCTGGGGAACGCTTCCGGCTTGGCGTAGGAGGCGCTGAAGTCGGGCGCGCCGGGCGGCGGCAGGCACTGGCCGGGACCGCTGCCGAGGCTGACGGTGAAGCGCGAGTCGGCGCCGAAGGTGATGCCGTCGTTGTCCTCGACCACCTGGAAGAGCGGCGCGTCGAGCAGCAGGCCGAGGCCGGAGCCGACCGCGCCCGACACCGAGATGCCGGCGAGCGTCGATTCGATCGCGTCGGCGACCGGGCTGTCGTTCGGTCCGACGCCGTCGGGATCGCCGAGGAAGCCGCGGATGCCGTTCACCGCCACGTCCTGAATGTCGGGCAGCAGCGCCTGGATGATGTCGCCGATCAGCGGCGCGTTGCACAGGCCGTAGGTGAAGCGGTGGTTGAAGCCGCTGAACGAGACGCCGATCGGCGACACCAGGTTCACGTCGACCTGCGACGGATTGCTCGCCAGCGGGCCGAGGCCGTAGTCGCCGGTGAGCTGCAGGGCGTCGGCGGTGAGCCGCAGGCCGCAGTCGGGCACCAGGCCGCTGCCGTCGATGTCGACGTCGATGCGCAGGTTGCTGACGCGGATGTCGCCGTACACCGTGTTCACCTTCGAATCGAAGGCGACCGAGAGGGTGCTGAACGACGGCGGCGGGTTGGCGATCCTGACCCGGGCGCGGCCCCAGCAGCCGATGATCGAGATGAAGCACTCGTTGATCAGCTCGGTGTTGGCGGGCAGCAGCGTCGCCAGGTCGAGCTGATCGGCGGCCAGCTCGCCGACCAGCGGCTCGATGGTGTCGAGCGCCAGGTCGTTGACCCGCATGGCGACGCTCTGGCTGGCCAGCGCGCCGTCGGCCACCGAGCCGCCGGCGATGACGACGATGCGGTCGTGCACGTCGTCGCCGTTGGCGGTGTTGGTGAGCGCGACGTGCACCGGGTTGAACACCTTCGCCTGATCGAGGGCGACGGTGTGCGAGAAGGTGCGCTGCGCCGGGTTGAGCGACTGCGCCGGCACCCCGTTGACCGTCACCGCCACCTGACCGGGCGGCAGGGCGCTGTAGTGGCCGGTGATCGTCACCGCCGCGGCGCCGCTGAAGACGCCGTGCGCCGGCGTGTCGATGTGGACCGCGAACGGCTGGCAGGCCTGGCCGGCGGCGTTGCACAGCCAGCCGGATTCGTTGCGGCAGCTGGCGCTGCAACCGTCGCGATCGCGCTGGTTGCCGTCGTCGCAGCTTTCGTCGGCGTTCAGGACGCCGTTGCCGCAGGTCGGCACGCAGATGCTCGGCTGACCGCCGCAGGCCGCGCCGGGCTCGGGCTGGCAGTTGCTGCAGCCGTCGCCGGCGAGGTGGTTGCCGTCGTCGCAGCCCTCCAGCGCATCGAGCGTACCGTTGCCGCAGGTGGGGCTGCAGGCGCTCGGCTGGCCGACGCAGGTGAAGCCGGGTTCCTGGCGACAGAAGGGTGCCGAGCAGCCGTCGCCCCCGACCGCGTTGCCGTCGTCGCAGTTCTCGCCGCCGCGGATGACGCCGTCGCCGCACACCGCCAGGCAGTGGCTGGGCTCGCCGCCGCAGGAGTAGCCGGGCTCCAGGTGGCAGTCGAAGGCGCAGCCGTCGCCGCTGCTGACGTTGCCGTCGTCGCACGCCTCGGCGCCGCGCTTCACGCCGTCACCGCACACCGGCATGCAGAAGCTGGGGACGCCGAAGCACAGCCAGCCCGGCTCGATGCGGCAGACGGCGCTGCAGCCGTCGCCGCCCATGGCGTCGGCGTCGTCGCAGCTCTCGCCGGCCTGGAAGCTGCCGTTGCCGCAGACGAAGCCGCAGCTGCTCGGTTCGCCGCTGCAGGCGAAGCCGTCCTCCAGCCGGCAGCTGGCGCTGCAGCCGTCGCCGTCGGCGTGGTTGCCGTCGTCGCAGCCCTCGCCGGCGCCGAGCTCGCCGTTGCCGCAGGTCGGCGCGCAGGCGCTCGGTGTCCCGGTGCAGGCGTAGCCGGGCTCGACCGTGCAGCGCGCCGAGCAGCCGTCGCCGTCGGTGGCGTTGGCGTCGTCGCACAGCTCGCCGTCCTCGACGAGCCCGTTCGGGCAGTTCGGCGTGCAGACGCTCGGCGCGCCGCCGCAGGTCCAGCCGCCCTCGATGGTGCAGGTCGCCGAGCAGCCGTCGAGCTCGGAGCGATTGCCGTCGTCGCAGACCTCGTCGCCCTGCCGCACGCCGTCGCCGCACTCGGCGCCGCAGCTGCCGTTGGCGGCGTTGCCGTCGTCGAACAGGTCGCAGTCGCGCGGCATCGCGTCGACGTCGCGCATGGTGAGGCAGAGGGCGCAGGCGGTTTCGCGGGTCAGGCAGGCGGCGGTGCCGTTGACGTCGCCCGTTTCGCAGGGCGCGAAGGCCGCGGTGAGGTCGATGCCGGTGCAGCGCTGCAGCACCTCACGCCCGAGCGCCGCGACGCAGTCGCCGGCGATCTGGCCCTGCTCGTCGGGCTGCTGCGCCGCGCCGCTGCCCAGGCAGGTGGCGGCGAGGCTGGCGGCGTCGGTGATGGCGCCGTTGCGCAGGCCGCGCTGCTGGCACTTGAGGAAGGCGCGCAGCCGGGTGTCCTGGCATTTGAACAGCGCCGCGCCGACGCGTGCCTGGCAGTCGGCGGCGGCGGCGTTGGCGATCAGGCCCTGGTCGAGGTTGCGCCCGTAGCTGGCGTGCAAGAGGTCGAGCTGACCGATGACGGTGCGCACCATCGCGTCGTCGACCGGCGAGACGCCGAGGCCGGGCAGCCCGGCAGGGCAGCGGCTGGCGATCAGCGCCGCGGCTTTGGTCACCGCCCTGGCGAGCGCGCCGCGCGGATCGGAGCGCACGCACAACTCGGGTGTGCTGGCCACCAGGCGGCCGCGCGCGAAGTCCTGCAGGCAGGCGCGCGCCACCCGCCCATGTGCCTTGGCGACGTTGCGGATGCCCTTGTTGAAGGCAGTGATGCAGCGCTGGTCGTCGGTAGACACCTGCGCTGTCGTCGGCGCCGCGCACAGGGTCATGGCCAGACCCAGGCAGACCGCCGCGGCCAGCCCCCCGCTGCCGTGCGTCACGTCCGTTCCCCCGTATCGGCGCTACCATCGCGGCGCGCGTAGTGCCACGCAGAAATCCGCACCGCCTCCCCCGTCATTCGCCTCTCCCCGGATCGGCTCTCTCCCCAGAGCTGCGTCCGATCCTGGCGCGTCGCACTAGCGCGGCGCAGTGCGGCTGTCTTGAACGAAGCGGACGGTCGATTTGAACGAAATGGCTATCGCGTGCGCCCCCATCCCGGCCTTCCCCCGCCGAGCGGGGGAAGGAGACGAGCCGAATCGTCTCCCTCCTTCCCCCGCTCGGCGGGGGAAGGCCGGGATGGGGGTCCTACGCCGGCACGCCGCGGCGCAGCGTCCTGGCGGCGGCGTCCCAGCGGGCGCGGTCGTAGGGGCCGTGCGGGCCCGACAGCTCCGCGTCGGGCAGCTTGAGGAACAGCTGCACGCGCGCCGCCGGGCCGAACAGGCGCGACAGCGGCAGGCCGAACATGGCGCTGAAGGTGCGGCTCAGGTGCGCCGAGTCGGCGAAGCCGGCTTCGTGCGCCGCGTCGGTGAGCGAATCGCCGATGCTGACGCGCGAGACGACGTGACGCAGGCGCAGCCACAGCACGTAGCGGCGCAGCGACAGCCCGACCTCGGCTTTCCAGAGATGCACGAGCCGGCCGGGCGACAGGCCGACGGCCGCCGCCAGCTCGGCGAGGCTGGGCGACTCCGGGAAGCGGCGCTTGACGATGTCGAGCACCTGCACGACGCGCAGGTCGGTGCGGTGCGGGGTATGCCAGGGACCGGCGACGCGGTCGAGCGTCTCGCTCCACAGCCGCGCCGGATCGCTCTCGGGGCCCGCGTCGACGGCGCGCGCCAGGGCGGCCAGCGGGGCGAGCGTCGGGTCGGCGAGCTCGACCACCGGGCCGTGCTTGGCAAACAGCCGCGCCATGCGCGCGTAGGCATCGGTCTCCGGATCGATCTGCAGGATGGCGACGCGGCTGCCGCGGCAGTCCATCTGCTGTTGCACGTTCGGCGCCACCGCGATGCCGCGCAGCAGCTGCCAGCGGCCGCGCCCGGCGCGGAAGGCGAAGCGCCCGTCGAGGCCGATCACCACCGAGGCGGTGAAGTGGCCGTGCGGCGCGTTGCGGATGCCGGTCCCGAGGAAGAGGATTCCCTCGTGCCAGAGGTGGACGGCCCCCTCGGGGATACTCTCCCGCCTGGCGGCGCGCGCGGTGGTTTTCGGGCGTGTGGTGGGCAACGGTCGGGCTCGGCTCGGATCAGGCAGAAAATCGCCTGATTCGAGCCGTTTTTGAAGTGCTGAACTTCCCCCCTTTGAAAAAGGGGGGCGAGGGGGGATTTCCAGACAGACTCCTGCCCAGCGCGCTGGACAGCGACGAGTCGATTCTGAAAATCCCCCTGACCCCCCTTCTTCGAAGGGGGGAAAAACTCAGTCGTCGCGCCGCCGGTCGAAGGCGTAGATGACGTGGTCGTTCATCGGGTTGTTGCCGGTCAGGTTGGAGGTCGACTCCCAGACGATGAAGCGGCCGTTGCTGAAGCGCGGGACGAAATTGTCGCCGAAGAACGAGCGCGAGACGATGGTCAGCGCATCGCGCACGCGGTCGTAGAAGAACACGCGGCGATTGAGCAGCGCGTTGCCGCCGCTCTCCAGGTTGGCGGTCGACTCGAAGGCGACGAAGCGGCCGCGCGGGTTGGCGTGCGGGTTGACGTTCTCGCCGACGGTCGAGTGCGAGAGCTGCTCGAAGACGCCGCGCTCGTAGGCGAAGATCTCGCGGTTGCCGTCGGCGTTCTGCCCGGCGTAGTTGCCGTTCGAGCTGAAGGCGAGGACGCGGCCGCGCCGCGCCACCTGGCCGGCGCGGTTGTCGACCGGCGCGACGCTGTTGGTGATCTGCTGGAACAGCCAGGTGGTGCCACGCGCCTCGGCGTAGAAGATCTCGCGATTGCCGTCCGGGTTGTCGCCGACCAGGTCGGCGTCGGAGTCGAACAGCAACTGGCGGCCGGTCTGTGTCGACGGGCGGCGATTCTGCTTCGGCGCGGTGGTGTTGGTGATCTGCGTCCAGATCAGCCGCTTGGCGTCGTAGGCGAAGATCTCGGTGTTGCCGTCGGCGTTGCCGCCGGTCGGGTTGGCCTCCGATTCGAGCAGCACGAAGCGGCCGTTGCGCCCCGCCGACGGTTGCTGCGAGTCGATGCCGGGGGCGGCGCCGCTGGAGACCGCGTCGACCACGAGGTTCGGGTTGGACGGGCTCTGGCGGCGGAAGTCGCGCGCCGACCAGCGCACCACCTCGTTCGACAGGTCGGGGTTGGCGCCCACCAGGTCGGCGGTCTGGGTGGAGAAGATGTCGGCCCGCTCGGTGACGCGCGGCGTGTCGACGACGTTGTTGCCGCTCGGGTCGTGACTCAGCTGCGTGACCAGCACGCAGACGCCGTCGGTGATGATCGGATCCTGGTTGAGGTCGGCCGGGCACTGGCTCTGCTTGGTGCAGGCGCCGCCCGGGTTGGTGCCGCCGATGCAGAAGGAGTTCGGCTTGCCGCTCGGCTTGCGATTGAGCAGGAAGACCTCGTCGCTGAGGTCGGTGTTGTCCACCGTGATGCGGACGTCGCCGTTCAGGTCCTTCTCGCCGACGAAGGCGATGTAGCGGCCGTTCGGCGACACGTCGGGGCTGCGCCCGAAGGTGAGGAACTGCACTTCTGCGCCGCCGCCGCCGTCGTCGCAGACGCCGCCGATGCTCGGCAGGCCGGCCGGCGCCGGCGCGCAGAGGAACTCGACGAAGGTGGTGTCGAGCCCGCCGAGGCGCTCGAGGATCTGGTCGCCGAGCCCGGCCGGGCGGTCGACGGTATGGAACGGGCCGGTCTGCGAGCCCCACCAGTTGAGGGTCGCGTCGTTGACCGCCTCCGGCGCCTCGTTGGCCAGGCCGACGCCGTTGTCCTCGATATTGTTCTGGATGACGCGCACGCCGCCGGCGCCCGGCTTGATGACCAGGCCGTCGGTGGCGCTGTTGCGCACGCTGTTCTCGACGAACTGCGTGCCCGGCACCAGGTCGGCGAGGACGACGCCGGCCTGGCTGGAGCCGTCGATGCTGTTCTGCGCGATGCTCAGGCCGCTGCCGAGGTTGCGCAGCCGCAGGCTCTGGCCGCTGCCGCCGCCGCCGCTCAGCGTGTTGCCCTGCACGGTCACCAGCACCGCCGGCGGGTTCTCCTGCTGGTTGAGATCGATGTGCGCGGCGTTGGCGCTCAGCGCGTTGGCGGTGATCGCGGCGCAGTCGACCTTGCGCTGCCAGCCGACGCCGAGCGCGCCGTTGCGGATGACGTTGTTGGTGACGGTCAGGTTGGAGCCGCGCCCGGGCGCCGCGCACGACGCCAGGCCGAGACCGCAGATGCTGTCCGCCTGCACGCCGGCGGTGGCGCCTTCGATGGTCAGCCCCTCGATGCGCACGCCGCTGCGCCGCACGTCGAAGGCGACGCCGGGGCTCTGCACGGTGGTCACCGCGGTGCCGGCGGTCGAGCGGATGCGGACCTCCTGGCTGACGATCACCGACTCGTTGTAGGTGCCGGGGCAGATCGAGACGACGTCGCCGGCCGCCGAGGCGTTCACCGCCGCCTGGATGCTGGGCAGCGAGGGCATGCCGCAGGCGCCGACGAAGCGCTCGGTCGGCGTGCCGCCGTGGGTGAACGTGCAGGCGGTGGAGAGCGTGCAGTCCGGCTCGCAGCCGTCGCCGCCGAAGCCGTTGCCGTCGTCGCAGCTCTCGCCCGGGTCGATCGCGGCGTTGCCGCAGTACGGCTCGCCGAAGGTCTCGATCGGCGCGCCGACCTCCAGGTCGCCGGCCAGATTGGGGTCGAAGGTGACGGTGATGCTGAACACGTCGGTCAGGTCGACGGTGGGGAAGGACGAGTAGAAGAACTGCACGTTCTGCAGCCCGCCGACCGCGATGGTCTGCGTCGAGCTGTTGGTGATGGTGCCGTCGCTGATGGCGACGGTGACGTCGTACGGCAGCGAGGAGAGGTCGGCGACGACGCTGAACTGGATGCCGTCGCCGCTCGACAGGTCGGCGTTGAGCCCGACGCCGTTGGCGTCGTAGCGCAGCGTCACCAGGCCGTTGGCGAGCACGGTGGAGGAGTAGTCGAGCACCTGCGCCAGCGGCATGACGCCGGCGTGCACCTCGGGACTGCCGCCGGCGATGGCGGTGGCGGTGAGGGTCAGCGTGCGGACGCCGCCGATCACGTTGCTGAGCCCGGCGTCGGTGACGGTGGTGGTGCCGAGGGTGGTGCGCACCACGCCCGGCGGCTCGACGGTGTTGGCGCCGACGCTGGAGAAGTCGTCGATGATCGTCTGTGCGCGTGCCGCGCCGGCGAGCAGCGCGACGCCAAGCGTCGCCATCACTTGGGCCCAACCAACCTGTCGGCCGTACGGCCGCCGGCGCACCTGCATCGCGTTCCCCCCTTGCCGAGCCGGGCCCCGTTGCCCGGTGTCGTCCACGAGCCCCCGCTCGCGACGCAGGGTGCATCGCACAGCGTCTGCCCGCTTCGCAATGGAAAAATCTGCACCGCGGCCCGCTCGTCGCGCAGCCGAAAAATCTTTGACTTTCCGACGTTCCGCTCAGTAAACCCCAAGTGACTCGGAGGAATCGCGACGCCGCAATGGGGGGTGGCGTGGCGCGGCGTGCCGCGGGATCGGCGCGCCGTCGGAAGGGGGGTCATGACCACACGCCGTCTGCTGCTGGCGATCGGATGCCTGCTCGGCCTGGCCGCGCCGCTGCGCGCCGACGAGTGCGCGAGCAACTTCTATCCGCCCGGCGGCACGGCCTTCGCCGACTCGGTGCTGGCCTACGATCCGTTCTTTGCGGGCGGGCCGGCGCCCAGTGACCCCAAGTACGTCAACCCGTCCCAGGCACTCGGCGCCCCCAACTTCATGCCGGACGCCGGCGGCAGCGGCGGCGAGTTCAACGGCACCGGCGCGGTCGCGGTCGGGCGCCGGGGGCTGCTGTCGGTGCGCTTCACCGACAACCTGATCGTCAACGGCACCGGCAACGACTTCGCGCTCTGCGAGGTGGGGACGCCGGAGCCCTATTTTCTCTCCGTCCGCCCGGCCAACGCGACGGTGCGGACCCTGCTGCAGAACGCCGGCTTCTGCCTGACCAACCTGCGCAATCCGAACGACGCGTTCTGCGACCTGGCGGTCGCCCCGACCGGGCGGACCAGCGTCGACCTCGACAGCGCCTTCCCGGGCTTCGCTGCCGGGGAACTGCGCTTCGACGCGGTGCAGATCGTCGACAACACCCCGTTCAACGGTGGCGACCAGATCGGCGCCGACATCGATGCGGTCGGCGCCACGCAAGCGGGCGGCTTCATTGCCTGCGGCGACGGGCGGGTCGAGGGCAACGAGACCTGCGACGACAGCAACACCATGGCCGGCGACGGCTGCAGCGCCACCTGTCGCACCGAGCTCTGCTGGCAGTGCAGCGGCGAGCCGTCGAGTTGTATGGTCGCGAACGGCCTGCCGTGCGACGACGGCGAGCCGTGCACCGCGAACGACAGCTGCCAGGCGACGGTGTGCGTCGGCGGTCCGCCGCCCGACTGCGACGATGCCAACGTGTGCACCACCGACAGCTGCACGCTCGGCGTCGGCTGCGTGCACGCGAACAACAGCCTGCCGTGCGACGACGACAGCTCCTGCTCGAGCGGCGACAGCTGCAGCGGCGGCGTCTGCCGCGGCAACGCGGTCGAGGCGAGCGGCTGCAGCGTGCGGCCCGGCAAGCTGCGCATCGTCAACCGCGACGATGACAGCGGCGACAGCCTGGTGTGGATCTGGGCGACCGGCGACGAGGATTTCTCCAGCACGCATCCGAGCAGCGGGCCGGGCCACTACGAGCTGTGCGTCTTCGACGCCGGCCCGATGAGCACCCGTCGCCTGCGGATCGCCGGCCGCGCCGACAAGGGCGGCATCTGCAACGACCAGATCTGCTGGAAGCCGAGCGGCGCCACCGGCTACCGCTACAAGAACTTCGCCGCGCCGTTCGGGGTGCGCCAGCTCTTCCTCAAGTCGGGGACGCCCGACAAGGCGAAGATCCTCGCCAAGGGACGCGGGGTGGCGCTCGACCTGCCTGGCGACCTCGACCTCGCCGGCACCGTGCGCGTGCAGCTCAAGGACTCCGGCAGCGGCGCGTGCTGGGAATCGACCTTCCCGACCGCGCAGGTGAGCGACGAGAAGCGCTACAAGGCGAAGCAGTAGCGCGGCGACACGCGCGCCGCGCCCGCCGCCGCGGGTTGGACCGGTCACTTCGCCTCGCCCGCCGGCTGCGCCTCGGTGCGCAGGCCGTCGAGCGCGACCGCCGCCAGCGTGCGCTGCGCGCTCGCTGCGACCTCGCCCAGCGCGTTGGTCACCGCCGCGTCGGCGCGCGCCGGGATCCAGCCCGGCGTGCTGAGCTCGGCCAGCTCACCGAGGTCGAGCGCCGCCGGCGCGCGCGCCAGCACCAGGCGGCCGGGGTGGTCCTCGTCCGCCGCCAGCCAACCGCGCGTGCGCAGGTCGGCCGCCACCTCGAGCACCAGCGCGACGTCGAGGTGCAGCTCGCGCGCCACCCGCACGGCCGTCGGCGCCTCGCCGTCGCCGGCGAAGGCGCGCGCGGCGCGCACCAGCAGCTCCAGCGCGACGGCGCGGCGGTCGACCGTGCGCGCCCCGGCGGCGACCGCTTCGCCGCCATACTCCAGCACCGCGGCGAGCTCGGCGCCGGCCAGCACGATCGCCCAGCTGACGTAGAGCCAGGCGAGCGTCACCGGCAGCTGCGCCATGGCGCCGTAGATGGCGTTGTAGTTGGCGACGCCGACCTGCAGTTGCACGTACAGCGTCTGCACCAGGTACCAGGCGGTGCCGGCAAACAGCGCGCCGGGGAGCAGCGCGCGCCAGTCGCCGCGCCGGTTGGGCATGACGAGGTAGAGCACGCCGAGCGCGACGACATTCATGACGATCGGCGTCAGCGCCAGGATGCGCACCGCGACGCCGCCGAGCAGGCCGTTGGTGGTGACGAACTCGATCACCTGCTGCACCTGCGCCGCCGAGGTCAGCGCGCCGGCGGCGAGCAGCAGGAACGGGGTGATCATCACCACGCCGAGGTAGTCGCTCACCTTGCGCCACAGCGTGCGCTGCTGCGCGACGCGCCAGATGTAGTTGAAGCTCGCCTCGATGGTGCCGAGCACGCTGATCACGGTCAGCACCAGCGCCGCGGCGCCGATGCTGCCGAGCGTGCCGACGTTGACCTTGTCGATGTAGGCGATGATCTGGTCGGTGGTCTCCTGGTCGAGCGACAGGCGCGACAGCAGCAGCGGTTCGAGCCGGCTCTGCACGCCGAGCCCCTTCAGCACCGCGAACATGATCGCGAACAGCGGCACCAGCGACAGCAGCGAGGTGTAGGCGAGCGCCGAGGCGCGCACCA
>JANRJF010000372.1:0-7214 GCA_033764095.1 Deltaproteobacteria bacterium
CCAAGGTCTGAGGTCCGCTTGGTGTCTTGGTGCCTTGGTGGTTGGCCTTGGTCCTGTGTGTGAAGTTTCAGGTCAGGGGAGGGAATTCGTTCTCACCCCCCTGACAGCCTGACAGCCTCAAAAGCCCAACCGCCTACCTCAACCCCACCAGCCGCAGCATCATCGTCTCGAACCAGCCGATGGTGCGCGGGCCGAAGGCGAGCAGGGTGACGGTGAAGCTGCCCAGCACGAGCGTGCCGGCCCAGTGCAGGGAGGTGCGCAGCCAGGCCGGCGTCGCGGCGGGCAGCAGGCGCCAGCCGTGGCGCCGCGCCGCCGCTTGGGTCGCGACGGCGACGGCGTTGAGCGCCGCCCAGAGCGCGATCGGCGCCAGTTGCAGCGGCCACGCCGGCGCGCCGAGAAAGGGCTGGCCGGCCCAGTGCCACAGCATGCTGACGGCGAAGGCGGCGGCGATGTTGCGCGTCTGCCGGCGGCGGTTGCCGCCGAGCGGGATGTAGACGTAGCGCACCAGCCACTGCGTCATCGTGCCGCGCCAGGCGTGCCAGAACTCGGCCGGCGAACGGCGCGTCAGGATGCGGCTGAAGTTGGGTTGCAGCGCGACGCCGTAGAGCAGGGCGATGGCGTCGATGGTGTGCCACAGCCCCATCAGGAAGATGGCGCTGCGCACGAAGCCGAGCAGCAGGTTGAGCCACAGCAGCGGTGTCGTCTGGCTGCCGAGCGCGGTGGCGAAGTCGGTCGCCATCTGTCTGGCGAGCCAGATCTGCGCGGCGCCGAGCGCCAGCCGCGCCAGCGCGCCGCCGTAGGCCAGAGCCGCCGGCGTGC
Organism: Deltaproteobacteria bacterium; assembly: GCA_033764095.1. Lineage (GTDB taxonomy): Bacteria > Desulfobacterota > Binatia > HRBIN30 > CADEER01 > JBDTMT01. The sequence continues at coordinate 820 of JANRJF010000372.1, forward strand.
GGTCGAGGTTGCGCTCGCCGAACTGGTCGTAGCGCTCGCTGGCGCCGAGGCAATTGGGATAGAACGCCTGGTAGGCGAGGTAATGGCCGAGCGAGTCGGGCCGGCCGCGCCGCGTCTCCACCGCGTAGCTGACGTGGCGCAGCGCGGTGAAGGCGAGCAGTCCCTGCGCCACCAGTGCGCTCAGCATCGCCGGCGCGCGCAGGCTCCAGCACGCCGCATAGCCGCCGCCGAGGATCGCCGCCTGCAGCAGCGCCACCTGCCAGCCGGGCTGGTCGCGCGTCGCGCGCAGCGCCAGCAGGGCGAGCAGCGGCACGCCGAGCCCGAGCGCCAGCGCCGCGGCCCCCAGCGTGCTGCCGAGCAGCGCGACGCCGACGGCGGCGAACAGCCAGCGCCGCGTCGCCGCCTCCAAGCCGATCGCCGCGGCGCCGGCGAGGACGGCGAACAGTAGATGATCGCGGCGGCCGAGCATGGTCACCACGTCGGGGCTCGGGTGCTCGACCATCCAGACCAGCAACGCCGCCGCCGCGGCGCCGGCGGCGAGCCGCCCGGCGGCGCGCAGCGCGCCGGGTCCGACGCGTTGCCAGGCGAGGCCGGCGAGGCACAGCAGGGTGGCGAAGGCGAGGCTGGAGAGCGCCGTCAGGCCGTCGTCGCGCAGCGCCGCCAGGCGCGCCGACAGTGCCGTCGAGCGCGGCGCGCCGGGCGGCGGCAGCACGGCGTCGTCGAGCGCCGCGAGCAGGTCGGGGGGCGGTGGCGGGCTCGGCGGCGGCGCGACGCTGGCCGGCGCCAGGCTGCGTTCCTCCAGCACCCGCCCGGCACTGCAGCGCCCGTCGGCGATGCGCCGCGTCACCGGGTCGGGATCGACGAAGAAGACGCGCCGGTCGGGATCGAGCGCGTCGGGAAAGTAGAGGCAGTAGACGCCCAGCCAGCCGGGGAAGCGCCCGTCCTTCGACACCAGCATGCCGACCGGCAGGAAGGCCTGGTTGCGGATCAACACCGGCGCGCCGGCCGGGCTGGCGTCGATCGCCTGGCGCATCACCTCGAGCACCCGCGCGGTCTCGGTGCGCGACGCCGGGAAGTGCTGGATCGGGGTCGCCCAGCGCTGATGCGCCGCCGCCAGGCCCAGCCCGAGGAGCAGCGCGGCGAGGCCGCTGGCGCGGCGCGACCGGAACGCGCCGCGTGTGGCGTGGGCGAGCGCCACGCCGAGTGCGGCGGCGAACAGCGCCGCGGCGGCGTAGTGGTAGCGCGGCACCGCCGACATCATCGCCAGCTGCATCGGCTTGGCGAACATGCCGCGGCCGGCGGCGATGGTCGCGTACGCCGCCATGCCGGGCAGCGCCAGCGCCAGGACGCCGCGCAGCGCGGCGCCGCGGCCGCGCCACAGCGCCAGCAGCGTGACTGCCACCACCGCGCCGAACGCCACCGTTGCGGCGCTGCCGATCGCCAGGCGGCGAATGCCGGCCGGTCCGAGCGCCAGCTGGCCGATGCCGAACTGCAGCAGGGCGACGAAGTAGCGCAGCTGCGGCCACACGTAGCCGAGGCCGCTGATCAGCATCGCCGCCTCCGGCGCGGTGCCGTAGTGCGCGGCGTACCAGTCCTGCAGGGTGACGTAGGTGATGCCGAGCAGCAGCGGCGCGAGCCCGAGGCCGAGCAGCGCCTGGCGCCGCAGCCGCCCCGCCGGCAGGAGGAGCCAGGCGGCGGCCGGCATCGCGGCGGCGAAGCCGAGCCCGACGCCGAAGCTGGTGCCGCCGATCAGCATCGCCACCAGCCACCAGCCGGCGGCGCCGCGCCGCGGCGGCACGCCGCGCGCGCAGGCGGCGAGCTCGGCCAGCACCCACAGCGCCGCGGTCGCCGCCATCACCTGGCCGTACACCGCGTACCAGCCGAGCGTGCCCTCGTTGGCCGGCGCCATGCCCCACAGCGCCGCGGCGACGAATGCCGCCAGCCCGTTGCCGCCGATGCGCTCGACGATGCGGAAGACCAGCCAGACGTTGACCAGGTGGGTGACCAGCGTCAGCCAGAAATACAGCGCCGGCTCCATGCCGAAGGCGGCGTGGCTGAGCGCCATCACCAGGTTGCGCGACATCAGCAGGTGCGCGCCGTGCATGCGCAGCACGAAGCGGGTGAAGTCCCAGTCGACCAGGGTGAAGAAGTTCAGGAAGTCGTCGCTGACGAAGTAGTTGCCGGTGATGCCCCAGAAGGCCCAGGCGCTGAGCGCCAGCGCCGCCAGGCGCAGGCCGCCGTTCAGCGCCGCGTCGCGGTGGGTGGCGGGCGTGGTCATGGCGTCGCCGGCGCGTCCTCCGGCGCTACCAGCAGGCCGGCGGTGCGCCGCCCGTCGGCGAACTGCGCGCGCACCGCCGCGCTGGGCTCGACGAAGGTGACCGGATGTCCCTGCACGCGGTTGGCGGGAAAGTAGATGGCGAAGACGGCGGCCCAGCCCGGGAACTCCAGCAGCGACACCAGCGGGGCGCCCACCGCGTGGAAGACGCGGTTGGGAATGCGGACGGCGGCGCCGGGCGGCGCCGCCGCGACGCGCGCGCGCACCTGGCCGATGACCAGCGCGGCCTCGGCGCGGGCGGCGGCGTTGGTGTCGACCGCCGGCGGCCAGAGCGCGAAGCCGAGCGCAGCGGCGCCGAGCCACAGCGGGAACGCCAGGCGGGCGGCCGTGATGGCGGGCAGTTGGACCACGGCCACCGCCAGCAGCAGCGCCAGCAGCGCCGCGCCGGCGTAGTGGTAGCGGGTCTGCTCGACCGCCGCCGGCAGTGCGTTCCACAGCGCGAAGCGCCCCATCGCGATCGACCCGTAACAGCCGATCAGGCAGAGCCACAGCGCCAGCAGCCAGCGCCGCGCTGTGGGGCCGCCGCGCCAGGCCGCCCAGGCGCTGAGGGCGGTCAGCGCCAGCGCCGCGCCGTGCCAGAGCCGCGGCGCGCCGTAGTCGAGCGGCAGCGGCCCGCCGAGCAGCCGCGCCGTGCCGTAGCCGACCAGGTCGACGCCCATGCCGAGCACCTGCGACCACGCCGCCGGCATCAGCGCCGCCAGCGCGGTCAGCGCCGCGACGCCGCTGACCCGCGGATGCTGCGCGACGCGATCGTACGCGGCATGCGAGGCGACGTAGAGGAGCGGGATCGCCACCCACAGCGCGAGCAGCGGCGGCCGCCGCGTGCCGCGCCGCGGCAGCAGGAGCGCCAGACAGAGCGGCGCCACCAGTGCGAGGCCGAGGCCGACGCCGAAGCTGAAGGCCCCCGCCAGCAGCAGCGCGGCGGCGGCGGCGGTTTCGCCACGCCGCAGGCGTCCGTCGCGCGCGGCCGCGCGCGCCGCGATCAGCAACACCAGCAGCATCGCGGTGGTGGCGAGCACCTGGCCGTACACCGAGTACCAGGTCAGCGTGGCGGCCAGCAGCGGCGCGGTGCCGAACAGCAGGGCGCCGAAGGCAGCCGCCGCCGGCGGCGGCACGACGCGGCGCAGCAGCGCGAACAGCAGGGCGACGTTGAGCAGGTGGGTGAGCAGGACCGCGAGGTAGAAGGGCAGCGGCGCGGTGCCGAACAGCCGCGCGAAGAGCAGGAAGACGGCGTTGCGCACCGCCAGCACGTGGCCGCCGTGCGGCGCCAGCAGCAGCTCCAGCGGCGGCAGGTTGACGATGTCGAACAGGTACAGGAAGTCGTCGCTGACGAAATAGGCGGACGGCACGGTGCGCCAGGCGAACGCGCTGGCGCCGAGCGCGAGCAGCAGCAGGGCCGGCGCGGCGGCCCGCGCGCGGGCCGGGCGGGCGCTCATGGGTGCGCTTCCGGTGCGGCGGTGGGCGACCCTTCCGGCGGTGCCGCCTCCGGCGCGACCAGCAGGTCGCGAGTGCGGCGGCCGTCGCGATAGCGCTCGCGCACCTGCGCCTCGCGCTCGACGAAGTAGACGCGGTGCCCGTCGGCCTCGTTGGTCGGGTAGTACACCGCGAACAGCGCCGCCCAGCCGGGGAAGTCGTTCATGCCGATGAACAACGCCCCGGCGGCGTGCAGGGCGCGATTGGTCAGGTAGACCGGCTGCTGCGGCGGCGCCGCGGCGACGCGCGCCCGCATCCAGTTGAGCGCGAAGTCCACCTCGCGCCGCTCGCGCGTGTTCAGGTAGGGCGCCGGCGGCCAGGCGGCGAACGCGCCGGCGGCGGCGACCAGCCACAGACCGAAGAGGCCGCCGGCGGCGCCGGCGCGCGACAGCGGGCGCGGCGCGATGCCGCTCAGCCCGAGGCACACGATCAGGCTGAGCGTCGCCAGGGTGGTGTAGTGGTAGCGCGCCTGCGCCGCCATGAAGAACGCATTCTCGTTCCACAGGTAGATGCGGCCGAGCGCGATGATGCCGTACGCGCCGAGGGTGAGCAGCCAGGCGGCGAGCAGCCAGCGGCGCGTCGCGCCGTCGCCGCGCCGATACGCCGCCGCGCTCAGGCCGAGCAGCGCGAGCAGGCCGGCGACCATCACCCAGGGCGCGCCGAACGGCAGCGGCACGGCGCCGCCGAGCAGGCGCGCGCCGCCGTAGCCGAGCAGGCCGAGCACCATCTCCGGCACCCGCCACCAGTGCTGCAGCGCGACGCTGGCCAGCGCGCGCGGGCCTTCGGCAGTGGCGGTGCCGGCGACGCGGTCGTAGGCGGCGTAGGCGGCCAGGTAGCAGAGCGGCACGAGCAGCGGCAGCGCCAGCAGCGGCAGACGCCAGGCGGCGCGCCCCGGCGGCCGCGGCACCACCAGCGCCAGGGCGACCGGCAGCAGCATCGCGACGGCGATGCCGATGCCGAACGACAGCGCCGCGGCGATCATCGCGGCGCCGGCGAGCAGCGCCTCGCCGCGCGCCAGCGCCCGGCCGCGCGCCGCGGCGCGGCTCGCCAGGGTGAGCGACAGCAGCAGCGCGGTGGGGACCAGCACCTGGCCGTACACCGAGTACCAGGCGAGGGCGCCCTCGGCGACCGGGCAGGTGCCGAACAGCAGGGCGCCGAAGCCGGCGACCCAGGGGCTGCGCGTCACCCGCCGCAGCAGCCCGAAGAGCAGTGCCGTGTTGAGCAGGTGGGTGAGCAGGACGACGACGAAGTAGCGCGCCGCGTCGGTGCCGAAGAGGCGCGCAAACAGGTAGAAGACGGCGTTGCGCACCACCAGCACGTGCCCGGCGTGGGTGCTGAGCAGGTACTCGCCGAGCGGCCGGTCGACGATGCGAAACAGGTTCATGAAGTCGTCGCCCTGGAAGTAGCTCGACGGCAGTGCGCGCCAGACGATCAGGCTGGCGACGAGCGCGGCCGACAGCAGCAGCCAGTCGACCGCCGTGCGGCGCGGGGGAAGTCCCGCTCCCGGCATGCGCGGGGGGTTTGGCAAAGCGCCTGCGCTTGGGCAAGCCGCTCGGCGCGCCGGGCCTACGCCGCGCCGCCGGCGCGCGGGCGGCGCACCAGCAGCCCCAGCGCGATCAGCCCGCCGACGGCGCTGCCGAGCGCGCCGAGTTGCAGCGCGCGCGGCGCGTAGCGCATCTCGATGCGGTGCGTGCCGGACGGCACGCGCACGGCGCGGAAGAGATAGTTGGCGCGCGCGATCGGCACCGCGTTGCCGTCGAGCGTCGCCCGCCAGCCGGGGAAGTGCTGGTCGGTGAGCACCAGCAGCGCGTCGCGTTGCGCGACGACCTCGAGGGCGACGCGATTCGCCGCGTAGTGCGCGATGGCCACCGTCCCCGCCTGGTCGGACCCGCTCGGTCGGCTGGGGAACGGCGGCACCAGCGGCGCTTCGATGACCGCCTGGCGGGCGAGATCGACGTGCGCCAGCGCCTGCAGCGCGGCCTCGGGGGACGCCGCCGGCGTCGCGCTGTCAACCAGGAAGGCGCGCGGCAGCGCCGTCGGGTTCTCGTAGAGCACGACGCGCGCCTGGCGGTCGATGACCTGCCAGCCGGCGAGCACCTGTGGGGTCGCCAGCCGCGCCTCGTCGCCGGCGGCGGTCAGTACGAAGCGCGCGCCGAGCAGGTTGAAGCGCGGCAGGTTGTCGGTGGTGAGGTGCAGTGGCACGTGGCCGAGGCGCGCCTCGAGCTGCCCCGGCCGCGGCGGTGGCAGCCCGCCCAGCTCGCCGAGAAAGGTCTCGAGCCGCCGCCAGGCGACGCCGCCGGCGTAGCTGTCCACCTGGTAGAGGCGGTGTGCGAGGCCGGCGTTGCCGAGATCGGAGAAGTAGGGCAGCGGGTCGTCGCCGCGCGCCGTCGTCGACAGGTAGGTGCGGTCGAGCCCCTGGCGCGCGCGCAGCCCGTCGAGCAGCGGCGCGTAGCGCGCGTAGTAGGCGTCGATGTCGCGCGGCAGCAGGCGCAGGTGGGTTTGCGCGCCGATCAGGTCGGCCCACAGCCAGGCGGCGAAGCCGGCCAGCGCGGCAGCGCGCAGCGCGCGGCGGTCGTGCGCCGCCGCG
>JANRJF010000373.1:0-24110 GCA_033764095.1 Deltaproteobacteria bacterium
GCCGCGCCCGCCGCGCCCGGCAGCGCTCGCCGCGGCACCGCCGCTGCCGTGGACGGCGCACCTGTTGCCGATCGCCGCGATCGCGCTGCTGGCGGTGGTGCTCTACACGCCGGCGCTCGACGGGCCGTTCGTCTACGACGACCCCAACGCGATCACGCAGAGCACGCTGATCCGCTCGCTGACGCCGCTGGTCAAGTTCGTCAACCTGAGCACCCGGCCGCTGACCGATTTCTCCTTCGCGCTCGACTACGCCGTCGGGGCCTACACGCCGCGCTCGTACCACGTCACCAGCATCGCGCTGCATGCGATCAACGCCGTGCTGCTCTACCTGCTGGCGCTCGTCACCCTCGGCCTGCCGTCGCTGGCGGCGCGCTACGGCGCGGCACGACAGGGCATCGCGGTCGCCGCCGCGGCGCTGTTCGCCGCGCATCCGCTCGCCAGCGAGAGCGTCGCCTACGTCTCCAGCCGCAGCGAGGTGCTGTCCTCGACCTTCTACCTGACCGCCGTGCTCAGCTTCGCCATCGCCGCGACCACCGGCGCGCGCCCGGCGGTCGCCGGCATCTTCTTCGCCACCGGCATCAGCGGCCTGTGCAAGGAGAGCGCCGCATCGATCCCGCTGGCGCTCATCCTCTACGACACCCTCTTCCTCGCCGGCAGCGAGCGGCGGCGGCGGCCGCTGCACTGGCGGCTGATCGGCGTCTCGACGCTGCCGATCCTGATCGGCGCGACGCTGTTCGCCGGTCGCGCCCTGCTGCGCCCCTCCGGCCTCGGCTCGTACGCGGCCACCGCCGGCCTCGGCTTCGACCGCTTCACCTGGTGGCAGTACCTCTTCACCCAGTTCGGCGTCATCGTCGATTACCTGCGGCTCACCGTGCTGCCGGTCGGACAGACCTTCGACTACGACACGCGGCTGGCCGATTCGCTGTTCGCGCCCGAGGTGCTGCTGCCGCTGCTCGTGCTCGTCGGCCTGGTCATCTGCGCCTGGCGCTGGCGCCGCGGCTATCCGCTGTTCGCCTTCGCCGTCGGCTGGACGCTGCTCATCCTGGCGCCGACCTCCTCGGTGATGCCGATCGCCGACCTGATGGTCGAGCGCCGCATGTACCTGGCGCTCGCCGGCCTCATGCTGTTCGCCGCCGGCGGCCTGTGGGACCTCGCCGGGCTGGCGCTGGCCGAGCGCGCCCGCCAGCTCGGGTACACCGCCTTGATCGCGCTGCTGGTCGCCGCCGCGTCCGTGCTCACCTGGCAGCGCGCAACGCTGTGGGGCGACGCCATCGCGCTGCACGAGGACGGCGTCGCCAAGGCGCCGGGCAATCCGCGCACCCGCCTCAACCTCGGCGTCACCTACCTGAACCTCGGCAAGGTGGACCAGGCGCTGGCCTCGCTGCAGACCGCCAAGCAGCTGTTCGACAAGGGCGAGTCGGTCCACGCCTTCCCGCGCATCGGCGCCTTCATCCACTACAACCTCGGCGCCGTGCTGTTCACGCGCAAGCAGTACGACGCCGCCGAGCCGCAGCTGCGTCGCTCGCTGGAGCTCGGCGGCCAGTACCTGGCGCTGCGCCCGATGGGCAACTACCTGCTCGCCAAGATCGCGCTGGCGCGCGGCGACACCAAGGCGGCGGTGACCCGCCTCGAGGAGGCGGTGAAGTACCAGGACTCGCCCGAGTGGCGCGTCGATCTGGCCAACGCCTACGTGCAGGTCAACGACCGCAACCGCGCGATCATGACCCTGCAGAACGGCCTGCGCCGCTTCCCCGACAACCCCAAGCTCACCGCGGCGCTGCAACGGATCCAGGCGGCCAAGTAGGCGGCCCCGCATGAACGGCACCCGCACGCTCGCCATCCTGGTCACCGTCGGCTTCAGCTGCCTCGGCGTGCTGGGCGACTACTTCCTCAAGCTGGCGAGCGACAGCGAGCAGCCGCTGCGCTCGCGCTGGTTCTTCATCGGCTTCGCCGTCTACGCCTCGACCGCGTTCGGCTGGGTGTTCGTCATGCGCCACCTCAAGCTGGCGACCATCAGCGTCGTCTACTCGGTGTCGATGATCCTGTTGCTGACCGGCATCGGCGTCGTCTTCTTCCAGGAGCGGCTGAGCCCGCCAGAGGTCGCCGGGCTGCTGATGGCGGTCGCCTCGCTGGTCCTGCTGGTGCGCTTCGCCTGAGCGCGCCGCCGAAGGAGTGCCGATGACTGGCCTGTTGTTCGCCTGCGGTGGATTCCTCGCCGCGGTGCTGTGGTTCGATCTGATGTTCGACGTCCAGGTGCGACCGTACTCCAGCGGCGACCTGCCGGAGCCGGTGCTCGCCTCGATCGCCGGCTACTACCGGCGCGTCACCACCGACGCGGCGCCGATGACCTACGCCGTCGCGCTGGTGATGGTGCTCGGCCTGGTGTGTCTGCTGGCGCAGCTGATCGACGGCGCCGTGTCGCGCTGGATCAGCCTGCTGTCGCTGCTGCTGGTCGGCGGCGCGGTCGGCCTCGCCGCGCGCGTCGTGCCCAACGCCATCCGCCTCGGCAGCCGCCGCGATCCGATCGCCGAGCAGAGCAGCCTGGCGCGCCGCATCTACCGCGACCACGTGCGCTGCCTCGTCGCCATCGGCGTCTTCCTTCTATTGCAGCTCGCGGCGTGAACGCGGGGGCTTGCTCGAACAAAGGCGCCCGAAGACGCGCCTCAGCGCGCGAACAGCACCATCAGGCGGCGCTGCGCGCTCGCCATCCCCCACGCGACGGTCGGGTGCACCGGTTCGGCGCTGCCGTCGCGGCGCAGCACGTGCGGGCGCAGCCCGAGCTCGGCGAGCGGCTCGAACAGCGCGTCGGCGGCGGCGCCGCTGCGCTCCAGCAGCGCCGGGGCGACGGTACAGAGCAGGCGCAGCTCGGCATGTTGCGCCAGCGTGCGGCGCAGGCCGCGCAACGCCAGCACCTCGGCACCCTGCACCGCCAGCTTCACCAGGTCGACGCGCGGCCAGTCGGCGAGCAGCTCGTCGAGGCAGACGGCGCGCACGGTGACGCGCAGGCGGTCGGCGGCGGCGGAGACGATGCGGTGGTCGGCGCGGTCGGTGGCGGAGCGGTGCAGTGTCGTCCAGCCGGTGTAGTCGGCGGCGGCGAGCAGGCGGGCATCGACCTGCGGCAGGCGCCAGCGCGGCGCGGCGCGGGTCAGCAGATCGAAGTTGTGCGCGTCGGGCTCCAGCGCCAGCACCCGGCCGCGCGCGCCGACCGCATGCGCCAGCGCCAGCGTGTAGGCGCCGAGATGGGCGCCGACGTCCACCGTCGCCATCCCCGCCTGCACGGCGCGCCCGATCCAGCGCCGCGCCCCGAGATCGCGCTGGCCGAGCCGCCAGGCCCAGGCGCGCGCGTAGTCGCCGAGCGTGTCGGGATAGAGCCAGCCGCCGGAGACGTGCACCGCGCGCAGCCCGATCTCCCGCGCCGCGGCGCGCGCGAGCCACGCGCCCTGCGGCCCCCCGATGCGCATCGGCGTCGGTTATCCGAGCGCCACGGCGCCGTCCAGTCCACCGCGATCGAGACGCCACGACCTCACCTTGATGCGACAAGAGGCGTCACCACAGAGGCACAGAGGGCACAGAGAGGACAGTTCCTGCGAATCCGCCGCGTCGTTCACAAACCCCTTGATTGGCTTTCCCAGAAGTCACCTTCCCTCGCGTGAGCGGGGGAACATGAGGATGGGGGCCGAAATGAGTCGTTCGGCATATCCCGGCGATTGCGCTGCATGCATGGCCCGCATGCAGAACTGCCGCAGTTTCTCTGCGACTCTGTGCCTCTGTTGGTGAATTCTTTTTTGTCTGAGCTGTGACGCTTGACGCCCGAACGGCGGGCGTACGAAGAGTCGCGCCTTGGCGCCGGCGGACGACACGGGTGGGACGGACGCGCGCGCCACGCGCGCCGCGACGATCGGCGCCGTGGCGATCCTGCTGCTGGCGGCGGCGGCGTTGCTGCAGCGCCTCTACGAGAACAGCCAGGTCAAGGGCCCGACCAGCTACGACATCTACTCGTACGCCTACCCGATGTTCCTGCAGGCGGCCGAAGCGCTGCGCCACGGCGGGCGCGGCCTGCTGTGGAACCCGTACCAGAGTTGTGGCGAGCCCTATCTCGGCATCGGCACCACCGGCCTGCTCTATCCGCCCTCGTGGCTGTTCCTCGTCCTGCCGCCGGAGATCGCGCTGTACGGCCTGTTGTTCTGCAACCTCGCCATCGGCGCGCTCGGCGCCTACGGCCTCGGCCGCGCGCTCGGCGCCGGTCCGCTCGCCGCACTGTGCGGCGGCCTGACCTTCGCGTTCTCCAACCAGGGCGCCGACCTGATCACCTTCACGCCGATCGTCAGCGGGCCCTACGCCTGGATGTCGGTGGCGATGTGCTGCACCGAGCGCCTGCTGCGCGGCGCGCGGCTGGCGACCGCGCTGGGCCTCGGCGCGGCGCTGGCGCTCTCCTTGTTGCCCGGTCATCCGCAGATGATCGTCTACCTCTACCAGCTCATCGCGCTGCGCGTCTGCTGGGAGCTGGTGGTGGCGCGCCCGCCGCACGCCGGGCGCCTGCTGGCGCTGTTCGGCGTGAGTCTCGGCAGCGCGCCGCTGTTCGCCGGCGCCCACCTGCTGCCGGCGCTCGAATCGATGCGGCAGTCGATTCGCAGCGGCAATCTCACCGTCGCCGAGATGACCGTGAGCGGGGTGACGCTCGGCGGCTTCCCGGCGCTGTTCTCGCGCCGCCAGGAGATCAACAACCCGATCCACCTGCTGCCCTCGCTGCTCGCGGTCGGCGCCCTGCTGACGCGCGGCGCGCGCCGCCCGATGTGGTTCTACCTGCTGGTCGGGCTGCTCTCGCTCGGCCTCGCGCTGGGCGAACACGCGCCGTTCTTCCCGCTCTATCGGCAGCTCCCGGCCGGCGCGCTGTTCCGCGATCCCAACCGCTTCCTGTGGATCACCAGCCTGTGCCTGTCGGCGCTGGTCTCGATCGGCGCCGAGGCGTTGCTGCGTCTGCCCACCACGTCGTCCTGGCGGCGGCGCGGGCTCGGCGTCGCGCTGCCGGCGGCGGTGGCGGCGCTGCTGTGGAGCGGCTCGACGATCGGCTTCCTGCCGGGCGAGTGGGGGCTGGTGGTCGCGACGCTGGCGGCGCTGCTGCTGGCGGCGGGCGTGCCGCGCGCGACGACGCTCGCCGGCGCGGTGCTGGTGGGGGCGCTGGCGCTGAACCTGACCTGGTGGCGGCCGCCGACCTTCCGTCACCTGATCGACGGCGCGCAGCTCTACGCGCGGCGCTCGGTCTTCGAGCAGGTGGCGGCGCGGCGCACGCCGCAGGACCGCGTCTATCTGGTGCCGCGGCATCCCGATCACACCATGCAGCACAAGACCGGCGCGCTGTTCGGCGTGCCGACGGTGTTCGACTACGAATCGCAGACCTCGCGGCGCTGGGCGGAGTACTTCACCTACCTGCGCACCGGCCGCCCGATGACCACGATCAAGGACCTGATCTATCCCATCGGCGGCTACCTGCCGCCGGGGCTCAACCGCCCCCTGCTCGACCTCACCGCCAGCCGCTACCTGCTGGTCCATCCGGGCAGCGACACGGTGGCGCAGATCAGCGGCCCGCCCATGCCGCTCATCCAGTTCGGCGAGGGCGCGCGTCTCTACGAGAACACCCAGGCGGTGCCGCGCGCCCGCTGGGTGCCGCGCGCCGAGGTCGTCGCGGAGCCGCAGGCGCTGCTCGACCGCCTGGCGAGCGGCACGGTCGATCCGTCCACCACCGTCCTGCTCGAGGCGCCGCCGCCGTCCGGCGATCTCGGAACGTCCGCCGCCGCCGGCGGCGCGGTGCGCTTCACCCGCGACGATCCGGAGGACGTCGAGCTCGACGTCAGCGCGCCCGCCGCCGGCTTCGTCGTGCTCAGCGACCAGGATTTCCCCGGCTGGCGCGCCACCGTGAACGGCGACGCGGCGCCCATCCTGCGCGCCAACCACGTCTTCCGCGCCGTGCCGGTGCCGGCCGGCCATTCCACCGTCGCCTTCCGCTTCCGCCCGCGCAGCGTGCTGGCTGGCTTCGCGCTGTCGGCCGCCGCGCTGATCGGCGCCCTCTTGCTGCTGTGGGTCGGACGGGCGCGGCACTGGTGACGCGCCTCGGCGCTTGCCCCTCCACGCCCACCCGCTACACTGCCGCCCCCGAATGCGTCGCGACCTGACTCTCTCCGTCCTGGTGCCGGTCTACAACGAGCGGCTGACGCTGCGCACGCTGGTCGACCGCGTGCGCGCCGTGCCGATCCGCAAGGAGATCATCCTGGTCGACGACGCTTCGACCGACGGCACCAGCGAGGTGGTGCGCGCGCTCGGCGCCGTGGGCGCCGACGACCCCGACAACCGCATCGTCGTCGTCTTCCACCCGGGCAACGCCGGCAAGGGCGCCGCCATCCGCACCGCCATGCAGCACGTGCACGGCGACGTGGCGCTGATCCAGGACGCCGACCTGGAGTACGACCCGGCCGAGTATCCGTCGCTGATCCAACCGATCCTCGACGGCCACGCCGACGTCGTCTACGGCTCGCGCTTCCTCGGCGGCCCGCACCGCGTGCTGTTCTTCTACCACTCGATCGGCAACGGCTTTCTCACCCTGCTGTCGAACCTGTTCACCGACCTGAACCTCACCGACATGGAGACCTGCTACAAGGTCTTCCGCGCCGACGTGCTGCAGCGCCTGCACCTGACCTCGAACCGCTTCGGCATCGAGCCGGAGATCACCGCCAAGGTCGCGCGCCTCGGCTGCCGCATCTACGAGGTGCCGGTCAGCTACCACGGCCGCGAGTACTGGGAGGGCAAGAAGATCGGCTGGAAGGACGGCGTCGCGGCGATCTGGACGATCGTCCGCCACGGCCTGTTCGACGATCCGGCGCACGACGACCCGGGGTACACGACGCTGCGCCGCATGCGCCCGGCGCGCCGCTACCACGAGTGGGTGTGGAGCCAGTTCGCACCGTACGTCGGCGACCGCGTGCTGGAGCTCGACGGCGGCGTCGGCAGCTTCACCGACTTCCTGCGCAACCGCGGCCGCGTCGTCGTCACCGAGCACAATCCGCAGTACCTGGCGCTGCTGCGCAGCCGCTTCCGCCATCACCCGAACGTCGCCGTGCACGACGTCGACTGGCGGCAGCCGACGCTCGGCGCGCTGCAGGACGAGCGCTTCGACACCATCATCTGCCGCAACGTGCTGGAGCGCCTGGCACACGACGACGACGCGTTGGCGACGCTGCGCGGCCTGCTGGCGCCGGGCGGCCACCTGCTGCTGCAGGCGCCGGCGATGCCCGGACTGTACGGCGAGGTCGATCGCACCCTCGGCCACCAGCGCCGCTACGCGCGCGAGGCGCTCACCGCACAGCTCGCGGCGCACGGCCTGGTGGCGCAGGAGGCGCGCTACGTGAACCTCCCCGGGGCGCTCGCCTGGTACGTCTACGCCAAGCTGCTCGGCCGCAGCCGCGCCCCCAGCCTGCAATCGCGGCTCAACAGCCTGCTGGTGCCGTGGCTGAAGCTCGAGCGGCGCTTCGCGCCGGCGCGCGGGACGTCGTTGCTGGTGGTCGCCCGCGCGCCAGCCGACCTAACACAACGACACGACGACACGACGACACAACGAGAGCTGCATCAGCAGCTCACGGCTTCCGATCTGCATTGACCGCGCGCTGCCGTAGTGGCGTGGTGACGGCGCGCCTCACTCCGCGCCGCGCCGCAGCCCGAGCTTCTTGATGCGGCTGCGCAGCGTGCTCGGGTTGAGCCCGAGCAGGCGCGCGGCGCCGGCGTCGCCCTCGATCCGCCAGCTGGTCTGCCGCAGCACCGCGGCGATGTGCTGGCGCTCGACGTCCTCGATCGTCTCGCCGGCGGCCGGCGCGGGCACCGCGGCGGCGACCGGCTCGACCGCCGGCGCGGCCGGCGGGCTCGCCGGCAGGGTCGGCAGCTCGCTCGCCAGGTTGAGCTCCGGGCCGTTGGCCAGGATGACGGCGCGCTCGACCACGTTCTCCAGCTCGCGCACGTTGCCCGGCCACCCGTAGAGCAGCAGGCGGCGCATCACCTCCGGCGCCACGTGGGTGATGCGCCGCCCGCTCTTCTGCGCGTAGCGGGCGACGAAGTAGTGCACCAGCAACGGGATGTCCTCGGGGCGCTCGCGCAGCGGCGGTATGACGATCGGGAAGACGTTGAGGCGGTAGAACAGGTCCTGGCGGAAACTGCCGGCGGCGACCGCCGCGGCGAGGTCGCGGTTGGTGGCGGCGATCACCCGCACGTCGGTGCGCAGCGTCTTGCTGCCGCCGACGCGCTCGAACTCGCGCTCCTGCAGAATGCGCAGCAGCTTCGCCTGGGTGTCGAGCGGCATGTCGCCGATCTCGTCGAGGAAGATCGAACCGCCGGCGGCGAGCTCGAAGCGGCCGACGCGCTTCTCGGTGGCGCCGGTGAAGGCGCCGCGCTCGTGGCCGAACAGCTCGCTCTCGATCAGGCCGCTCGGCAGCGCCGCGCAGTTGACCTTGATCAGCGGCCGCTGCGCGCGCCGGCTGGCGGCGTGCACGGCGCGCGCGATCAGCTCCTTGCCGCTGCCGGTCTCGCCGAGGATGAGCACCGACGACTCGGTGTCGGCGACCAGCGCCACCTTGTCGAGCACCTCGCGCAGGGCGCGGCTGTTGCCGATCACGTCGCCGGTGTTGTGCACGGCGCGGATCTCCTCCTGCAGGTACTCGCTCTCCAGGTGCAGCCGGCGCAGCTCGGCCTCGGCGCGGCGCCGCTCGTCGACGTCGCGCAGGATCAGCGTGTACAGCGCGCCGCCGTCGGGGCTGGCGTAGGACAACGTCGCCTCGACCGGGAACTCGCTGCCGTCGCCGCGCCGTGCCGTCAGTCCGCCCGGCGCCCACAGGTAGGCGTCGCTGCCGCGCGACTCGGCGCTGCCCGCCGCCATGCCGCGCTCGACCGCCTCCAGCAGCGCGGCGCCGAGCAGGCGATCGACCGGCTCGCCGAGCGCCGCGCTGGCCGGACAGGCGAACACCTGCTCGGCGGCGCGGTTGAACAGCGCGACGCGCCGCGCGGCGTCGAAGGTGACGATGGCGTCCATCGCGGTATCGAGGATCGAGGCGAGGCGCTGCTGGCTCTCGCGCAGGGCGCGGTCCATGCGCAGGCGCTCGAACTCGGCGCTGGCGCGGGCGGCGAAGATGCGCATCACCGCGACGCCGCGCGCATCGTGCATCGGCTTGTCGTCGAAGATGGCGAGGTGCCCGAGCACCGTGCCGGCGCGGTCGGCGATCGGCACGCCGCAGTAGCTCTCGGCGCGCCAGTCGGCCAGCCCGACGTCCTCCGGAAACAGCTGTTGCAGGTGCGCCGGGTGGTGCGAGGTCTCGCCGCTCAGCACCGCCTCGCACGGCGTGCCGCGCACCGGCACGTCGAGGTTGTCCATCAGCCCGCTCGGCCCCCACACCGCCAGGGTGCGGAAGCGCTGCCGGTCCGCCGAGAGGAAGGTGACGAACGAGTAGCGCACGCGCAGCGCCGCGGCGAGGTGCTCGACCAGCGAGACGAAGAAGCGGTCGCCGATCTCCGCCTCGACGCCCTCGACGATGGCGCGCAGGGCATCGTCGTCGGACAGCGGCGTGGTGGTCATGCGGCTGCGTACCAAGTAGCAGAGACTTTTTCACCACAACGACACAAAGACACAACGCGTGCCGTTGTGACGTGGTGTCGTTGTGGTGAAACGGGCGAGCACCGCCCCGCATCGCACCCGCCATGAGAGCGATTGCGGTCATCCCCGAGCGGCGCACGGTCGACATCATCGAATGCGAGGCGCCGCGGCTGCGCAGCGCGACCGACGTCCGGCTGCGCATGCTGGAGGTCGGTGTCTGCGGCACCGACCGCGAGATCTGCGCCTTCGAGTACGGCACCCCGCCGGACGGGCTGCCGCACCTGGTCATCGGCCACGAGTCGCTCGGCGAGGTGGTCGAGGTCGGCGCGGCGGTGACGCGGGTGCGGGTCGGCGACCTGGTCGTCCCGATGGTGCGCCGCCCGTGCCGCCACGAGCACTGCGGCGCCTGCCGCGAGGCGCGTCAGGACTTCTGCTTCACCGGCGACTTCCACGAGCGCGGCATCAAGGACGCGCACGGCTTCATGACCGAGGAGGTGGTCGACGACGAGGCCTTCATGGTGCCGGTGCCGCGGGCGCTGCGCGACGTCGCGGTCCTGGTCGAGCCGCTCACCATCGCCGAGAAGGCGCTGGCGCAGGTGTGGCAGGTGCAGCGCCGCCTGCCGTGGGCCTGCCCGGTGACCCGGGCGCCGGCGCAGCACTGCCACCGCGCCGTGGTCATCGGCGCCGGACCGGTCGGCCTGCTCGGCGCGATGGCGCTGGTCAATTTCGGCTTCGACACCACCGTCTACTCGCGCGGCGTCGCGCCCAACCCCAAGGCGACGCTGGTCGAGTCGATCGGCGCCCACTACGTCGATGCCGAGCAGGTGTCGGTCGAGGCGCTGGCCGCCGGGGTGGGCAATATCGACCTGATCTACGAAGCCGCCGGCGCGTCGAAGGTCGCCTTCGACGCCATGCGCGTGCTCGGCACCAACGGCATCTTCGCCTTCACCGGGGTGCCCGGCCGGCGCGGCCCGATCGAGGTCGATACCGACCTGCTGATGCGCAACCTGGTGCTGAAGAACCAGGTGGTGCTCGGCACCGTCAACGCCAGCCGCGAGACCTTCGAGGCGGCGGTCAAGGATCTCGCCACCTTCGACCACCGATGGCCGCAGGCGCTGCGCGCGTTGATCACCGGCCGCTTCCCGCTCAGCGCGCACCGCGAGCTGCTGCTCGGGCAGCCGTCCGGCATCAAGAACGTGCTGACCTTCAACTGAGCCCCGCAACGCAACGCCCTGCTAACCCACCCCGGCCCTCCCCTGCTCGCGCAGGGGAGGGAGTCAGGGCGCAGGGGAAGGGGGGCACTGCAACGGAAGGAGACCGAGATGCGATCGTCGCGATTCCTGTTGGGGCTGGTGCTGCTCGCCGCGGCGCCGGCGGTGGCCGACCCGACGGCGGAGAAGCGCAGCCTGACGCTCGAAGGCGCGAAGCAGGCCGCCGCGGCGGCGGCGGCGGATGCGCGCGCCAACCACGAGGGCGGCGTCATCGCGATCGTCGATGACGGCGGCAACCTGATGTACCTGGAGCGCCTCGACGGCACCTTCCCGGCCGGCGCGCGGATCTCGATCGGCAAGGCGCGCACCGCGGCGCTGTTCCGCAAGCCGACCGCCGCCTTCGAGGAGATCATCCGCAACGGCCGCACCCCGATGGTGGCGCTGGAGGACTTCACGCCGCTGCAGGGCGGCGTGCCGATCGAAGTCGGCGGCGTGGTGGTCGGCGCCATCGGCGTCAGCGGCGCCGCCAGCCAGCAGCGCGACGAGGCGGTGGCCAAGGCCGGCGCCGCGGCGCTGCAGTGAGGTTGTGATGCGCCAGCTGTTCATCCCCCTCGGGCTCGCGCTGCTCACCGGCGCCGCCCTCGCCGCGACCGCCCCGGCGGTGCACTACTTCCCCGCCGCGCAGGTCGCGGCGGCCTTCGCGCAGGGCGCCGTGCTGTTCGACGGCCAGGGCACCAACTACATGGTGCACGCCAGTCGCCGCACGACGCCGGGCCAGTGCGAGATCCACAGCAAGGACACCGACGTGATCTACGTGCTCGACGGCGCCGCCACCTTCGTCACCGGCGGCCGCTGCCCCGACGCCGCACCGACCGCCGCCGACGAGCTGCGCGGCAGCGCCATCGAGGGCGGCGAGACGCGCCAGCTCGCCAGGGGCGACGTGGTCATCGTCCCGCAGGGCACGCCGCACTGGTTCAAGGCGGTCGACGGCCCGGTGCTCTACTACGTGGTGAAGGTGCGATGACGCGGCGGTCAGCCCTGGCGCTGCTGCTGTGGTCCGCCTGCGCGCACGCCCAACCGTTTCCCAGCGAGGCGGCGCTCGGCCGCCCGGCGGCGGTGATCGATCTGCGCACCGCCGACGGCGTGCAGCTGGTCGGCGGCCAGTGGCGCTATCACGACGTCACCATCGTCCCGGTCGACAGCCAGGCGCCGGGGCCCGACCTCAAGCCGAGCGGCGCGCCGCTCACCGCCTACGACATCGCACCGCGCGCCGGCGCCGCCGACTTCGACGATGCGGCCTGGCCGGTGATCGCGCCGGAGACGCTGCGCGCCCGGCGCGCCGCCCCGAAGCTGTCGTTCAACTGGTATCGCATCAACGTCACCATCCCGCCGCGCGTCGGCGGCTTCGACCCGCGCGGCGCGACGGTGGCGTTCGAGGTGGTGGTCGACGACTACGCCGAAGTGTGGGTGAACGGCGCGCTGCCGGCGGTGCTCGGACAGAGCGGCGGCGCGGTGGTGAAGGGCTTCAACGCGCCCAACCGCGTCGTGCTGACGCGCGACGCCGTGCCCGGCCAGCGCTTCCAGCTCGCCGTGCTCGGCGTCAACGGCCCGCTCTCGGCCGGCCCGAACAACTTCATCTGGGTGAAATCGGCGACGCTCGATTTCTTCCCGCCGCGCCCGCCCGACGCGGTGCCGCTGCGCGTCGCGCGGCTCGACCCGCGCCTCGACGCCGTCCTGCCGCCCAACCCGACGCTGGAGAAGCTCGCCGGCGGCTTCCAGTTCGTCGAGGGGCCGGTGTGGGTGCGCGACGGCGGCTACCTGCTGTTCAGCGACCCGAACGACAACCGCATCTACCGCTGGTCGGCCGACGACGGGGTGTCGATCTACCGCACCAAGAGCGGCTACAGCGGCCTCGACATCGGCGCGTATCACCAGCCCGGCTCGAACGGGCTGGCGCTCGACCGCGACGGGCGCCTGACCATCGACCAGCACGGCAACCGGCGCGTCGTCCGCCTGGAGCGCAACGGCGAGGAGACCGTGCTCGCCGACCGCTACCAGGGCAAGCGGCTGAACAGCCCCAACGACCTGGTCTACCGATCGGACGGCAGCCTCTACTTCACCGAC
The DNA here is from genome assembly GCA_033764095.1 of Deltaproteobacteria bacterium. Lineage (GTDB taxonomy): Bacteria > Desulfobacterota > Binatia > HRBIN30 > CADEER01 > JBDTMT01. Next base: position 12,961 of record JANRJF010000373.1, read on the forward strand.
CCGCCGTTCGGCCTGCCGAAGGGGTTCGACGACCCCGGCAAGGAGCTGGCGTTCAGCGGCGTCTATCGCCGCGCGCCGGACGGCGCGCTGACCCTGGTGGCGCAGGACCTCAGCGGTCCGAACGGCCTCGCCTTCTCACCCGACGAGACGGCCCTGTACGTCGGCGACTGGGACGAGCAGCGCAAGGTCATCCTGCGCTACCCGGTGCACGGCGACGGCGGGCTCGGCCGCGGCGAGGTGTTCGCCGACCTCACCGCCGCGCCGGGCGAGGACGCGCTCGACGGCCTCAAGGTCGACCAGCACGGCAACGTCTACGCCTCCGGCCCCGGCGGCCTGTGGATCTTCGCCCCCGACGGCACCCCGCTCGGCACGCTGTCCGGCCCCGAGCATCCGCACAACCTCGCCTGGGGGGATGACGGCCGGTCGCTGTACCTGGCGGCGCAAACCGGCCTGTATCGCCTACGCTTGTCGGTGTCCGGCACTGGCTGGTAACCACAACGACACGACGGCACAACGAAAGTCGTTGTGTCTTTGTGCCGTTGTGGTGAAAGAACGCCCGCGACGATGACTGCACTCAGCCAGCCCGAGCTCGCCGCCCTGCTCGCCATCAACCAGGCGCTCGCTCGGCACCGCCAGCGCGCGCCGCTGTTCGCCGCGATCGCCGACGCGCTGCAGAGCGTGCTGCCCGCCGACCGCGTCGTCGTGCTGGTCCCCGAGGCGCAGGGCACCGCGGTCTACGCCGTGCGCCACACCGCCAAGCTCGCCGCCGGCGAGCGGCTGCCGGCGGGCTCGCTGCCGGCCTGGGTGATGCGCGAGCGGCGCCCCGGCTTCGTCGCCTCGCCGCAGGCGGCGCGCGAGCACTTTCCCGCCACTGCCGAGAAGCTGTCGGCGGAGGGGATGCAGTCGGCGGCGGTGCTGCCGCTGCTGGTCGGCGAGCGCTGCATCGGCGCGTTGAGCATGATGGCGGCGTCGCCCGACGCGTTCGCCGCCGTCTCCAGCACGCTGCTCGAGCAGATCGCCGGCGCGGTGGCGGTGGCGCTCGACACCTGCCTGACCTACGAGCAGCTCGAGCGGCTCGGGCAGGAACGCCAGGCGCTGCTCGACCTCAACGCCGCCATCGGCCGCCACCTCGAACGCGACGAGCTGTTCGGCGCCATGGCGGTCTGCCTGCGCAACCTGGTACCGACCGAGCGCTTCGGCATCGAGCTGCCGATCGAGGGCGAACGGCTGCAGGGCCACCTGCTGACGCCGCGCGACGGCGCCGCGCAGCCGACCGTGCCGACCGTGCTGCCGGCCGCCGGCACCGCCTGCGACTGGGTGCTGCGCCACCGGCGCTGGGTGGTGATCGGCAGCCGCGCAGCGCTGCGCGAGGACTTTCCGGTCACCTACGAGGTGATGGGCAAGGAAGGCATGGAGTCGCTGGTCGCCATGCCGCTGATCAGCGGCGACCACTGCCCCGGCGTGCTGTTCTTCATGGCGGCGCGGCGCGACGCATACGCCGACCTGCGGCGCGAGTTCCTCGACCAGGTGGCCGGCGCGGTGGCGGTGGCGCTCGACGACTGCCTGGCGCACGAGGAGGTGCGCCGCCTGCGCGACCGCCTGGCGCAGGAGAACGTCTACCTGCAGGAGGAGATCCAGCAGGACCACCACTTCGGCGAGATCGTCGGCCGCAGCCCGGCGCTGCGCGAGGTCCTCGGCCGCGTCGACAAGGTGGCGCCGGCCGACGCGACGGTGCTGATCCTCGGCGAGACCGGCACCGGCAAGGAGCTCATCGCGCGCGCCATCCACGACCGCAGCCCGCGCCGCGAGCGGCCGCTCGTCAAGCTGAACTGCTCGGCGCTGGCCGCCGGCCTGGTCGAGAGCGAGCTGTTCGGCCACGTGCGCGGCGCCTTCACCGGCGCGCTCGCCGACCGCGTCGGCCGCTTCGCGCTGGCCGACGGCGGCACGCTGTTCCTCGACGAGATCGGCGAGCTGCCGATGGAAACGCAGGTCAAGTTGCTGCGCGTCCTGCAGGAGCGCGAGTTCGAGCCGGTCGGCAGCAACCGCACCCGCCGCGTCGACGTGCGCGTCATCGCCGCCACCAACCGCGACCTGCAGGCCGAGGTCGCCGCCGGCCGCTTCCGCTCCGACCTCTACTTCCGCATCAGCGTGCTGCCGATCCAGCTGCCGCCGCTGCGCGCGCGACGCGACGACATCCCGCTGCTCGTCCACTTCTTCGTCCAACGCTTCGCCCGCCAGATGGGCAAGCGCATCGACGCGGTGCCGCGCCCGACCATGGAGCGCCTCGCCGCCTACGCCTGGCCGGGCAACGTGCGCGAGCTGCAGAACGTCATCGAGCGCGCCATGGTGCTGAGCAAGGGCCCGCTGCTCGAGGTCGGCGCCGAGATCCTCCCCGCCGCCGCACCACCACCGTCGATCGAGGTCGCCGTCGCCGTCCCCGCCCACCGCGCGCCGACGCCGCCCACCAACCTGGAGGACGTCGGCCGCCAGCACATGCAGGCCGTGCTCGAACGCTGCAACTGGGTCATCGAAGGCCCGCGCGGCGCCGCCCAGGTGCTCGGCCTGCAACCGAGCACGCTGCGCAGCCGCATGAAGAAGCTGGGCCTCTCGACCCGCGCGCGCGCGTAGCCCCGCGCTGATCGATTCCCCCCTTCCGATTCCCCCCTTCGACGAAGGGGGGTGAGGGGGGATTTTGAAACCCCTCTTCGCCGGCGCGTCCCCGAATCGCGAAGAGTTGTCGGGAAATCCCCCCTGCCCCCCCCTTCTTCGAAGGTGGGAAAGAAGGGGGTCCCCGCGAAACTTCGCGGCGCCCTCCCGCGAACTGCCCCGCGAAGCCGCGAACCTTCGCGGCCGCGGCCGCGATGCTTCGTGGGGGGCGGGCGCGAAACGCCGGGCGGACGCGCGCGCCAGCGCCTTGCGCGCGTGGCACGCGCGTTGCGCTTGGGCTGGTTCACTATGATGCGAATCAGCCAGCTGTCCCGCAGCGAATCGGTCGTCCGCTTCCGGCTCGAAGGCCGCCTCACCCAGCAGACCAGCAGCGAGCTCGACGGCGCGCTCGCCGCCGACCTCGGCGCCGGCCGTGCCGTGCTGCTCGAGCTCGGCGGCGTGACCTTTGCCGACGCCGCCGGCGTCGAGCGGCTGCACGCGCTGCGCGCCGCCGGCTGCGTGCTCGCCGGCTGCTCCGGCTACCTCGCCGAGTTGCTGCGCGGCGAGGCGGCGCCGGCGGCGCGCCGCACGGCGACCGCCGCCGACACCGGCCTGCTGGCGCGGCTGCGACACGGCGACGAGGCCGCCTTTGCCGAGCTGGTCGAGCACAACACCGCGCGCCTGCTGGCGGTGGCGAAACGCCTGCTGCGCAACGAGGACGAGGCGCGCGACGCGGTGCAGGAGGCGTTCCTCTCCGCCTTCAAGGCGCTGCCGACCTTCCACGGCGAGTCCAAGCTCTCCACCTGGCTGCACCGCATCACCGTCAACGCCGCGCTGATGCGGCTGCGCAGCCGTAAGCACCGCGCCGAGCAGCCGATCGAGGACCTGCTGCCGCGCTTCGACGAGGACGGCGCCTGGGCCGACCCGGCCGCCGACGGCGTCGCCGCCAGCCACGAGCTGCTCGAGCAGCGCGAGACGCGCGTCCTGGTGCGGCGCTGCATCGACCAGTTGCCGGAGGCCTACCGCACCATCCTGCTGCTGCGCGACATCGAGGACCTCGACACCGGCGAGGCCGCCGAGCGCCTCGGCATCACCCCCAACGCGGTGAAGATCCGCCTGCACCGCGCCCGCCAGGCGCTGAAGACGCTGCTGGAACGGACCATGCCGGACAGCCCGGTGAGCGCCGATGCGCACGTCGCGTGAGCGAGCGATGCGCGACGAGAGCAGAGAAGCGATGAGCGATGAGCGACGAGCGATGAGACTCACCCCGCTCCGCCGCACGCATCGCTCATCGCTCATCGCTCATCGCTCGGCTCGGCACTTCCCCGAGTATGCGATCGAGGCGTTCCTGCTCGGCGCGTTCATGCTCGCCGCCTGCCTGGTGACGACGGCGCTCGCGCATCCGGCCTCGCCGCTGACCCGGGCGCTGCCCGATCCGTTCGCGCGCCGTGCCCTGATCGGCGTGGCGATGGGGCTGACCGCGATCGGCCTGATCTACTCGCCGTGGGGGCAGCGTTCCGGCGCGCATTTCAATCCGTCGGTGACGCTCACCTACCTGCGGCTCGGCAAGATCGCGCCGCGCGACGCGCTCGGCTACGTCGCGGCGCAGTGCGGCGGCGGCGTGCTCGGCGTGCTGCTCGCCGCGGCGCTGCTCGGCATGCTGGTGGCGCACCCGGCGGTCGGCTTCGCCGCCACCACGCCGGGGGCACGCGGCACCGCGGTCGCGTTCGGCGCCGAGGTGGCGATCTCGTTCCTGCTGATGTCGGTGGTGCTGCGGCTGTCGAACAGCCGCTGGGCGCGCTGGACCGGGCTCGCCTGCGGCGCGCTGGTCGCCACCTACATCACGCTCGAAGCGCCGCTCTCCGGCATGAGCATGAATCCGGCCCGCAGCCTGGCCTCGGCCGTGGTGGCCGGCCGCTGGGACGGCTTCTGGATCTACCTGGTCGCGCCGCCGCTCGGCATGCTCGCCGCCGCCGAGCTCTACGTCCGCCAGCGCGGCCTGGCGCGCGTGTTCTGCGCCAAGCTCCGACACGGCGGCGCGGCGCGCTGCATCTTCCACTGCAACTACGCCGCACTGGAGGCCTGAGCATGTCCACCCACTACGACGTCATCATCATCGGCAGCGGCGCCGGCGGCGGCACGCTCGCCTGGAAGCTGGCACCGACCGGCAAGCGCATCCTGCTGCTGGAGCGCGGCGACTACCTGCCGCGCGAGCCCGACAACTGGCGGCCGCGCGCCGTGCACGTCGAGGAGAAGTACCACACCACCGAGCAGTGGACCGACAAGGACGGCACCCGCTTCCGCCCCGGCACCGGCTACTGGGTGGGCGGCAACACCAAGGTGTACGGCGCCGCGCTGGTGCGGCTGCGGCCGCGCGACTTCGGCGAGGTGGTGCACCATGGCGGCGTCGCGCCCGCCTGGCCGATCGGCTACGACGAGCTCGAGCCGTACTACACGCAGGCCGAGCACCTCTACGAGGTGCACGGCACGCGCGGCGAGGACCCGACCGACGGCCCGGCGAGCGCGCCCTATCGCTTCCCGGCGGTCAGCCACGAGCCGCGCCTGCAGCAGCTGCACGACGACCTCACCAGGCTCGGCCACCATCCCTTCCACCTGCCGGTCGGCGTGCGACTCGACGAGTCCAATCCCCGCACCAGCGCGTGCATCCGCTGCGCCACCTGCGACAGCTACCCGTGCCTGCTGCGCGCCAAGTCCGACGCCGAGGTGCTGTGCGTCGAGCCGGCGCTGGCGCACCCGAACGTCACCCTGCTGACCAACGCCTACGTCGAGCGCCTGGAGACCGATGGCCCCGGCCGTCGCGTCACCGCCGTGCAGGTGAGTCGCGCCGGCGGCGCGGAGCGCTACAGCGCCGACCTGGTGGTGGTCGCCTGCGGCGCGGTGAACTCCGCCGCGCTGCTGCTGCGCTCGGCGACCGAGCGCCATCCGCACGGGCTGGCCAATGCCTCCGGCGTCGTCGGCCGCCACTATATGGCGCACACCAACTCGATGTTCCTCGCCATCTCGCGCGACGAGAACCCCAGCCAGTTCACCAAGACCTTCGGCCTCAACGACTTCTACTTCGGCGATCGCGACTGGGAGTATCCGATGGGCTCCATCCAGTCGCTGTTCAAGATGGATCCCGAGACGCTCGCCGCCGGCGCGCCGCGGCTGGTGCCGGGCATGACGCTGGAGCTGATGGCGCGCCACTCGCTCGACCTGTGGGTGATGTCGGAGGACCTGCCCGACCCGCAGAACCGCGTCACGCTCGACGCCGACGGCGGCATCCGCCTGAGCTACACGCCGAACAACCTGGAGGGGCATCGCCGCCTGGTGAAGCGCCTCAAGGGCCTGCTCCGGCAGATCGGCTGCGAGGATCACCTGCTGCCGCTGTCGCTGCACATCGCCAAGCAGCTGCCGGTCGCCGGCGTCGGCCACCAGAACGGCACCATCCGCTTCGGCCGCGACCCGCGCAGCTCGGCGCTCGACGTCTTCTGCAAGTCGCACGAGCTCGACAACCTCTACGTCGTCGACGCCAGCTTCTTCCCCTCCTGCGGCGCGACCAATCCCTCTCTGACGATCATGGCCAACGCGCTGCGCGTCGGTGACCATCTCGTCGAGCGTATGGGATGACGGCGCGCGCCCCCCTGCTCGCGCTCTGGCTGCTGTGCGCCGGCGCGGCGGCAGCCGCCGCCGCGCCGCTGGTCACTGCCGTCGACGCGGTCGGCATGACGGTGCAGAACATGGACCGCTCGGTCGCCTTCTTCCGCGAGGTGCTCGACTTCACCCCGGAGGCGGACGTCGAGGTGGCCGGCGACGCCTACGAGCGCCTGCAGGGCGTCTTCGGCCTGCGCGTGCGCGTCGTGCGGCTGCGGCTCGGCGACGAGACGCTGGTGCTGAGCCAGTACCTGGCCCCCGAGGGGCGGCCCATCCCGGTCGACTCGCGCAGCAACGACGGCTGGTTCCAGCACGTCGCGATCATCGTCAGCGACATGGACCGCGCCTATGCGCGGCTGCGTGCGCACGCCGTCCGCCACGCCTCCAGCGGTCCGCAGACGCTGCCCGACTGGAATCCCAATGCCGGCGGCATCCGCGCCTTCTATTTCAAGGATCCCGACGGGCACGTGCTGGAGCTGCTGCAGTTCCCGCCCGACAAGGGCGCGGCGAAGTGGCACGCCGGCGGCGACCGCCTCTTCCTCGGCATCGACCACACCGCCATCGTCGTCGCCGATACCGACGCCAGCCTCGCCTTCTACCGCGACGCGCTCGGCCTGCGCGTCGCCGGCGCCAGCAAGAACTACGGCACCGAGCAGGCACACCTCAACAACGTGCCCGGCGCGCGGCTGCGCATCACCGCGCTGCGCGCCGCGCAGGGCCCCGGCATCGAGCTGCTCGAGTACCTGACGCCGCGCGACGGCCGCCCGCTGCCCGCCGACCAGCGCGCCAACGACCTCGCCCACTGGCAGACCGAGCTCACGACGCCCGACGTCGCCGCCGCCCTCGCCGGCCTGCGCGCGCGCCGCGCCGCCCTCGTCTCGCCCGGCGTCGTCGACCTGCCCGACGACGGGCTCGGCTTCGACGCCGCACTACTCGCGCGCGACCCCGACGGACACGCACTGGAGCTGATACAACCATGAACGACATGATCCGGAATTCGCCAGGCAATCGGCGCCAGCCCGCCACGGGTGCGGCCACGGCAGAGCGCGCTGCGGCGACGCCGGCCGCCGCGACGGCCGAGGACACGCGACTGCGCGAGGACGAGACGCGGGCGCGCAACTGGAAGCGCTTCGGACCGTACCTGGCGGCGCGCCAGTGGGGCACGGTGCGCGAGGACTACTCCGAGTCGGGCTCGTGCTGGGACTACTTCCCGCACGAGCACGCCCGCAGCCGCGCCTATCGCTGGGGCGAGGACGGCCTGCTCGGCTTCTGCGACCGGCAGGGCCGCCTGTGTTTCGCGCTGGCGCTGTGGAACGGGCGCGATCCGATCCTCAAGGAGCGCCTCTTCGGCCTCACCGGCCCGGAGGGCAACCACGGCGAGGACGTGAAGGAGCAGTACTACTACCTCGACTCGACGCCGACCCACTCGTACGCCCACGCGCTCTACCAGTACCCGCAGGGCGAGTTCCCGTACGCGCGGCTGGTCGAGGAGAACCGCCGCCGCGGCAAGCACGAGCCCGAGCTCGAACTGGCCGATACCGGCGCGTTCGCCGATGGCCGCTACTTCGACGTCGAGGTCGAGTACGCCAAGGCCTCGCCCGACGATGTGTTGATCCGCATCAGCGTCACCAACCGCGGCCCCGACACGGCAGCACTGCACGTGCTGCCGACGCTGTGGTTCCGCAACACCTGGGCCTGGGGCCGCAGCGGCGAGGGCTACGACCCCCAGCCGACGCTGCGCCGCGCCGCCGCCGACGCGATCGTCGCCGAGCACGCCACGCTGGGCAGCTATCGCCTGACGGTGGAGGGAGCGCCGCCGCTGCTGTTCACCGACAACGAGAGCAACACCGAGCGCCTGTGGGGCGTGCCCAACGCGGTGCCGCACACCAAGGACGCGTTCGACGACTACGTCGTGCACGGCCGCGGCGAGGCAGTGAACCCCGCGCAGCGCGGCACCAAGGCGGCGGCCTGCTATCGCCTGGCGCTCGCCGCCGGGGCGCGGCACACGCTGCGCCTGCGCCTGACCGCCGCCGCCGAGGTCGGCCCGTCGCCGCTCGGCGCCGACTTCGACGCCGTCTTCGCGGCGCGCACCGCCGAGGCCGACGCGTTCTATGCCGCGCGCATCCCGGCGGCGCTGGCCGACGACGAGCGCACCGTCATGCGGCGCGCCTACGCGGCGCTGCTGTGGTCGAAGCAGTACTTCCACTACGACGTGCGCACCTGGCTGGCCGGCGATCCCGGGCATCCGGCGGCGCCCGCCGCGCGCCACCAGGGCCGCAACGCCGAGTGGAGCCATCTCTACAACCGCGACGTCATCTCGATGCCCGACAAGTGGGAGTATCCCTGGTACGCCGCCTGGGATCTCGCCTTCCACATGCTGCCGTTCGCACAGGTCGACCCGCACTTCGCCAAGCAGCAGCTCGTCCTGTTCACCCGCGAGTGGTACATGCACCCGAACGGCCAGCTGCCGGCCTACGAGTTCGCCTTCGGCGACGTGAACCCGCCGGTGCACGCCTGGGCGGCGTGGCGCGTGTACAAGATGACCGGCGCGCGCGGCGCGCGCGACCGCGTCTTCCTCGCCCGCCTCTTCCAGAAGCTGCTGCTCAACTTCACCTGGTGGGTGAACCGCAAGGACAGCGAGGGCCGCAACCTGTTCGGCGGCGGCTTCCTCGGGCTCGACAACATCGGCGTCTTCGACCGCTCCAAGCCGCTGCCCACCGGCGGTGCGCTGGAGCAGGCCGACGGCACCGCCTGGATGGCCTTCTACTGCGGCACCATGCTGTCGATGGCGCTGGAGCTGGCGCACGACGATCCGGCCTACGAGGACATGGCGTCGAAGTTCTTCGAGCACTTCATCGCCATCGTCGACGCCATGCACACGGTCGGCGGCTCCGGCCTGTGGTGCGAGGAGGACGGTCTCTACTACGACCAGCTGCGCGTCGGCAGCCGCGTCGTGCCGCTGCGCGTGCGCTCGCTGGTCGGCCTGCTGCCGCTGCTCGCCTGCGAGGTCCTCGAGCAGGACCAGCTCGATCGCCTGCCCGGCTTCCGCAAGCGCATGCAGTGGTTCCTCGACAACCGCCCCGACCTCGCCGGTCGTATCGCCTACGCGGAGCAGGAGCACGGCCACCGGCTGCTGGCCATCCCGTCGCGCGAGAAGCTGGAGCGCGTGCTGCGCATCATGCTCGACGAGCGCGAGTTCCTCTCACCGCACGGCATCCGCTCGGTGTCGCGCGTGCACGGCGACCACCCCTACGTGTTCGAGGTCGGCGGCGAGCGCCACACCGTCACCTACGACCCGCGCGAGTCGACCACCGGCCTGTTCGGCGGCAATTCGAACTGGCGCGGGCCGGTGTGGTTCCCGGTCAACTACCTGCTGATCGAGGCGCTGCAGCGCTACCACCACTTCTACGGCGAGCGCTTCACGGTCGAGTGCCCGACCGGTTCGGGCGTGCGCATGACGCTGGAGCAGGTGGCGCGCGAGCTGTCGCGCCGGCTGGCGAGCCTCTTCCTGCCCAACGGCGACGGGCAGCGCCCCTGCGACGGCGACACGCCGCGCGAACACCTGGTCTTCAACGAGTACTTCGACGGCGACACCGGCCGCGGCCTCGGCGCGTCGTTCCAGGGCTGGACGCTGCTGGTGACGCGCTGCCTGGAGGATCTGGCTACAACGCGATCCGCCTGATGCCCTTGTGCAACACCGGAACGTTGAAGTTGATCAACAGGCCCAGCCTCAGTCCGGAGAGCTTCAGGTAGGTCAACATCTGAGCAGTGTGGATGGGCGCCAGCGCGTCCACTGACTTCAGCTCGACTATGACCCGGCCGCCGGCAACCAAGTCCATTCTCAGCGCGGCACCCAGTTTCATCCCATCGTAGAGAATTGGCAGCCTGACTTGTCGGGCGACCGCGGTGTGCAGCTTGTTGAGCTCGTGCACCAGGCAGAACTCGTAGACGCTCTCGAGCAGGCCCGGGCCCAGCGCGCGGTGCACGGCAAAGCTCGCATCCAAGATCTTCTTGGCGACAGCATTCGTCTCGAATGGAATGTTCTTCACCACAACGACACCACGGCACAACGAACTGCCGTTGAGTCTTTGTGTCGCCGTGCCGTGGTGGTCAATCGCCGCGCCGACGAGGCGCCACGACTACATGCGCCGGCCACACCGACGACACCGGCATGGCCGCCTGTTGCTGCGCGCGGCGCACCGACTCGGCGTCGGGGGCGGTGTAGAGGCAGAGCATGCGGCGCCGGTCGGCGGCGAACAGCGTGCGCAGGAACACCACCCGGTGCGCCTCCAGGCACCACGCGGCGGCGTCCTCGCGCGCCTGCAGCTCGTCGAACCCCACCGCGGCCGGGAAGTCGCGCTCGACCACCACCACCTCCCGCACCGCGAGCGGCCCGCTGCCGCCGTGCAGGCTGGCCGGCCAGAGCCGCTCGGCGACCTCGCCGAGCCGATCGAGCACCGACCGCACCGCCTCGACGTCCGGCGCCTCCAGCTGGCAGACGACGCGACGCCCGTCGTGCGCCAGCAGGCTCATGTGGTGTCCGACGCGGTAGGCGTCCCGGCACCAGCGCGAGGCCTCGACCTCCGCCAGCACGTCCGCTTCGCGCATCGCCGCGGCGCGCCGCCGTTCCATGACGATCGTGCTCATCGTCGCCCTCCTCGGCGCGGCGGGCGCGCGCCGTCCAATGCCGCCACCGCGTCGCGCGCCTGCTGCGAGACCGTCCCCAGATCCTGCGCGGCAAGCGCCGCGCGCTGCCGCGCCAGCTCGACGCCGTCGCCGGCCGCCGCCGCCGCGCGCGCGATCGTCACGCGCGCCAGCAGCACGTCGCTGCCGCGCTCCAGCGCCTCCGC
>JANRJF010000374.1:0-5059 GCA_033764095.1 Deltaproteobacteria bacterium
GACGCGCGCGCACGCCGCGACGCTCGCGGCGGCGCTGGCGTCGCCGCGCGTCGCGCTGCGGCCCAACGCGGTGGTGAGCCGCATCCTCACCGACCCGCACTCCGGCGAAGCGACCGGTGTGACCTACGTCGATCGCGTCACGCGCCGCGCCGCGGACGTGCGGGCCCGCGTCGTGATGGTCTGCGCCTCGGCGATCGAGTCGGCGCGCCTGTTGTTGAACTCGCGCAGCGCGCGGCATCCCGACGGCCTGGGCAACGCGTCGGGGAGTGTCGGCCGCTTCCTGATGGACCACCTGTTCCTCGATCTGCAGGTGCGCTGCGCGCTGCCGGAGCATCTGGCGGCGACGCCGGGCGACGAGCGCGGCGACCTCTACGTCGCCGCCGCCGGCCCCGGCGCAGGGCGCTTCGGCATCGAGCTGGCGGTGCGCGCTCCCGCCGCGACCCCGCGTCATCGTCTGCGCGCGGCACTCGGCGACCTCCTGCGCGACCAGCGGCCGCTGGCGCGGCGATGGCGCCCGCGGCGCACCTGCGCGCTCGACCTCGCCGCGATCGGTGAGGTGACCCCGCACGTCGAGAACCGCGTCGCGGTCCGCGACGACGTGCGCGACGCCTGGGGCATTCCGGTGGCGCACATCGCGTATCGCCGCGGCGCCGAGGAGCTGGCCGCCGCGCGTGCGATGGAGGCAGCCGCCCTGGCGACGGTCGCCACCGGCTTCGAGATCATCCGCGCCCGCAGCGCGCTCTACCCGCCGGGACTGTCGGTGCACGAGATGGGGACCGTGCGCATGGGCGACGATCCGCGCCGCTCGGCACTCAACCGGCACAACCAGGCGTGGGACTGTCGCACGCTGTTCGTCACCGACGCCGCGTGCTTCCCGACCGGTGGCTTTCAGAACCCCAGCCTGACGATCATGGCGCTCAGCCTGCGCGCCAGCCGTTGGTTGGCGCGCGAGTCGAACCTCTTCTGACATGTACCGGATCGGCATCGCCGAGCTCGTCGAGCTCGCCAAGGTGGTTGCCAGCGGCCAGCTCGCGCGCGCGCCGGCGGTCGGGCGCCGCACCCGCGTCCACCTGCATCAGGTCGACCGGCTCGAGCGCGAGCTGGCGGCGCTGATCGGCACGCGCTACGCGCTGGCGCTGTCGGGCGGTGGCAGCGCCGCGCTCACCGCGGCGCTGGTCGGCTTCGGCATCGGGCCGGGCGACGAGGTGATCGTGCCGGCCTACACCTGGATCGCGACGCCCGGCGCGGTGCTGATGGCCGGCGCGATCCCGGTGCTGGCGGAGATCGATGCGTCGCTGACGCTCGATCCGGACGACCTCGAGCGCCAGATCGGCCCGGCGACGCGCGCGGTGATTCCGGTCCACATGCGCGGTCGCCCGGCCGACATGGAGCGCATCCTCGCCATCGCGCAGCGGCACGGCCTGCGCGTGCTGGAGGATGTCTGCCAGGCGGCCGGCGCCAGCTACCGCGGCCGCCGGCTCGGCGGGCTCGGCGCCGCCGGTGCGTTCAGCTTCAACCAGTGGAAGCTGATCGCGGCTGGCGAGGGCGGCGCGCTGGTCACCGACGACCGCGAGGTCTACGAGCGCGCGCTGCTCTACCACGACAACGCCGCCGCCTTCCGTCCGCCATTGCTGGAGCAGCTCAGTATCGAGCCGTTCCTCGGCCACCAGCTGCGCGCCGGCGAGTTGATGGGGGCGGTGGCGCGCGTGCAGTTGCGCCGCCTCGAGGCGACGCTGGCGCGCCTGCGCTGGATCCGCCGCACCGCCGAGACCGCCCTGGTCGCCGCCGGCGGCAGGCTGGCGCCCAGCCACGACGCCGACGGCGATGCCGGCGTCGCCGTGGCGCTGCAGTTCGCGGACGCCGCCGGCGCGCGGCGCTTCGTCGCCGCGGTCGGCGGCGAGGTGGCGATCGACGGCGAGCGCCACGTCTACGCCAATTGGACCGCCATCCTGTCGCACCGCGTGCTGGTGCACCCGGCGATGAATCCCTTCGAGCACGAGCGCAATCGCGGCCTGCGCACCCGCTACGCGCCCGACATGTGCCCGCGCACGCTCGACATCCTGTCGCGCACCGTCCTCATCGAGCTGCGCGCCTGGAACCGGATTGCGGCGCGGCTGCGCATCGCGCGCTGGGCGCGCCGGGCGCGAGGATAGGCGGTCAGGCAGGGCATGGTCCTGTTCGCCACGTGCGCAAGCAGGTTCTTTCTGCTGGCGCGGGGCTCCAGCCCTGCGCCACCAGGAAAACAAGACTGTACGCGCCACGCCGCAGGGCCGGTTCCCCTGACAGCCATCAGCCTGACAGCCTGACAGCCTTCCCCCCATGGTCCCCGACGCGTTCTGCTTCCCACCCGGCGCCATGGCGCCGGCGGCGACGCGGGTCAGTGCGGCGCTCTACGCCGCGCCGGCGGCGGCCGGGCTGTTGCCGTACACGACGGCGCTCGACGCGCTGATCCGCGACTATCCGCCGCCGGCCCATCAGCGCTGGCGGCCGCGCGGGCTCGGCGTCACGCGCGCGTGGCCCATGCGCCGCCTGGCGGCGACCTTCCGCTATCCGCGCTGGGCGGGCGACGTGCTGGTGGTCGGCGAGTGCCGGCGCGCGGCGGAGGTCGCGATGATGGCGCGGCTGGTCGAGGCGATCGTGCGCAGCGGCCGCACCGTTCTCTACGTCAGCGGCAACCGCGGCGAGCACGCGGCGATGCGGGCGCGCCACCGCGCGGCGGGATGGTCAGCGGCGTGCGCGCTCGCCTGCGTGCCGACCGCCGAGTACGACCGCCGCCAGTACTGGCTGCATCGCGACGCGCCGTGGCAGGCGCGGCGCGACTGGCGGCAGCTCGAGCCGCTGCTCGCCGCACAGGGCGCCTATCTGCACCGCGACGCCGACTGGGCGCTGCGCGAGACGGCGACCGGCAAGGTGCAGTGGCGCCTGCTCGCGCCGCGGCTGCGCTTCGACGCAGCGGTCGTGCGTGCCACCTCGCCGCCGCTGTCGGCGGCAATCCTCGCCGACTGTTTCGCCAGCGGCCGCCTGTCGGTCAGCCTGCAGCACAGCGTCGTCACCTGTCCGAGCAGCTTCGCGCCGCTGCTCGCGCGCCGCTACCTCTGCTACGGCACCCACTCGCGCGCGCTGCTGGCGGAGCTCGACGCACAGCTCGCCGCCGCGTCGCAGCGCCCGCCGACCGGCTGCGAGATCATTCCGTGCGGACCGTTCCACGATCCCGTGCCCGGGGTTCGCCCGTCGCGCGAATCGGCCAGCCTGGTGATCATCGACCAGACCAGTGCCTGGGCGCCGCGCTACTACGGCGGCGCCGCACAGTTCGACGCGCTTCAACAGATCGTGCCGCGCCTCGCTGCCTCATCCGCTGTGCGCCGCGTCGTCGTGCGCCTGCACCCCTCCGGCGGCCAACCGCGCGCCTGGGACGAGGTCGCCGCGCGCCACCCCGACCGCGTCGTCCTCTCGCGCGATCGCCTGTTGGAGGCCGACCTGCAGGGCGCCTCGGCGGTCGTCGGCCTGTTCAGTACCGTCCTCCCCGCCGCCACCGCCGCCGCCATCCCGACCTTCTTTCTCTGGCAACCCGGCTGGTACCACACCCCGGACCTGCAGCCGTTCGCCGCGACGCAGTTCGCCAGCCCGGATGATGTCGTCCCGCGCGTCGAGGCCCTGCTGTGCGACGAGACCCGGTTCGCCTCCGAGTGCGCGTCATCCCGCGCCGCGGCCGCCGCGTACTACGCCGGCGGTGGGGTCGGCGACTTCGACGCCGAGATGGCGCAAATCCTGCGTCCACTGTCCGATCGTCCTCGCACCGCTTGAGCGGAGCGGGGCGAGAAGGACACGAGCGGAGTCCAGGGGGTCACGTCTTCGGGCGAACGCGCACGGTCAGATACTTATCTTCTGTTTTGGGCTGATCCAGTCGAGTGAACTCGAACTTCAGATCGACCGTGCCGCGGCTGAGCAGCGAGCTCGTTCCGGCTTTTCCGGGAAGCGCCGAGTCGAAGACGCGCAGCATGACGGAGGGCGGGTCACCGCCAGGCGCCAAGATGATCGGGCCGTATACGCCCATGTCCACCCATTTGTCGTGGGAAGCCTCAGCGTCATAGCCAAAGCCGCTCTTGCCGGGGATCAGCACCTTCAGCGCCGAGTCCGTCGGCTTCTCGACCGAGATGTTCTCGATGTAGAGGGCGTGAATCGTGAGATTGGCGATTGCGATGCTGATCTCATACTCTTCCACTCCGGCCCAGTGCGCCGCCTGGATCTGCAGCAGGAGTGACTCTCGTCCACGCAGCGCTTCGTACGCCTGTCGCAGCAGGGGCACACCGCCCTCTTTAACCGCGGCTCCAGCAACCGCCGAGAAGATGGCCGTCTCCAAGCCGGGCACCACGTTCGTGATCCGGTGTTTGGAGACTCCCTTCGCCGAAGCACTCCGGTTCGCCGACTTCGACATCTTCGCCCTCCCTGGTGACGGTGATCGTGGTGAAGCCGATGCACTCGCAGGTCAGCCGGGCGCTCGACCAGTCGGGACTTCCCCTAATCCCATCGGTCCACACCTCGATCCGCGAGCGAAGCTCTGCCCAAACCCTGGCTTGACCCTTCCGGCTAACGTTTGTTAACCGAACCTTCGCGACGCGCCTGAACGGCGCTCCGGCGGCTCGGCGACAAGCGTTGGGCCAGACGGATCAAGTGGGCCTGCGGCAGGGCAGCAGGGATGCAGGCCGGGAACTCGGTAGATCCGCTCGGCTGCTGCATGGTCGGGGCTCTTACTGCCGCGCCTTGCGAGATGTCAAGCGCCTTGTTCGCCATCTCGACGGAACTGTCGTGCTTGGCGACTCCGCTAAGCCTTGCGGCGCTTGGGTTTGGTCGCAATCGGGGCGGGCGGCTGGTCGCCCGGGTCGAAGAAGATGCGGAGATCCACCCCGAAAGCGTCGGCGATCGCATGCAGGTGATGTAGCTGCGGCAGGTACTTGCCGAGCAGCCACCGCCTGATGGTCTCGGCGGCGATCGTCTTATCGGTGTGCTCGCGGATGTGCTCTGCCATCGTCTCGGCGTTGAGCCCCAAGCCTTCCATGAG
>JANRJF010000375.1:0-15608 GCA_033764095.1 Deltaproteobacteria bacterium
GGCGGCGGCGAGCGGCGCCGTCCAGCCGCCGAGGCGGCGGCGCGCCACCCGGCCAGGCTGAGCGGGCGGCGCCGCTGCCGCGCCGCGCACGCGCGCGAGCAGCTTCGCCTTGAGCTCGGGCGGCGCCGCCGCGGGTGCCTCCAGCGCCATCAGTCCGACCAGCTCGCGCCACTCGCGCAGCTCGCGCGCCAGCTCGGCGTCGCCCGCCACGGCCGTCTCGACCACGGCGCGCTCGTCGGCGTCGAGCGCGTCGAGCGCATAGAGCGGCAGGTCGTCGCGGATCTCGTCGCGGCTCTTCATGGCGTCGTCAGCAGCGGGGCGAGGGCGCGGCGCAACACGCCCATGGCCTGGCGGATACGGGTCTTCACCGTCCCCAACGGTTCCTGCAACCGCTCGGCGATCTGCGCGTGCGACAGCCCCTCGTAGTAGGCCAGCGACAAGGCGTCGCGCTGGTCGGTGGAGAGCTGCGCCATCGCCGCGCGCACCAGGCCGCGGCGCTGCACCAGCTCGGCGTCCTCCTCGGGTCGGCGCACCTCGCTCACGTCGGTCGGATCCTCGACCAGCAGCCGCTTGCGCGCGGCGCGGGCGCGCACCCGGTCGATGGCGCGGCTGCGGGCGATGGTGAGCAGCCAGTTCTGCAGCGAGCCCTGCGAGCCATCGAATCGATCCGCCTGCTGCCAGAGCTGCCAGAACGTGTCGAGACTGATCTCCTCGGCCGCGCCGGCGTCGCCGGTGATGCGCAGCGCCAGCGCGTAGACCACCCGACCGTAGCGGTCGTGCAGCTGCGCCAATGCCTGCTCCTCCTTGCGGCGCAGGGCGGCGACGACTTCGGCGGTCTCGGGCACGTCGTGGGCTACCGCTCGTGACATGCCTGATACGCGGGGGCGCGCGGATCGGATGGCGGCCGCGCCGTGGTCAGTCGATGAACTCGTTGTCTCCGGCGGTGACGATGAACACGCAGCCGCTCGGACTGTAGACGCGGTGGTGCACCGAGGCGTCCTCGGCGCTGCAGTAGTCGCCCGGATGCATCAGCACGCCGTTGACCATCAGGTCGCCCTCCAACAGCGCCACCTCCTCCAACTGGGCATGGCGATGCTTCGGGTATTCGGCGCCCGGCGCGATGCGGATCAGGCGCGTCCGCCGGCCGGTCACCGCGTCCTCGCGCAGCAGCTTGAACTCGACGCCGGGCAGCGGGCTCGGCTGCCAGGCGATCTGCGAGCCGAACACGACGCGCACGCCGTCCTGCTCGACCACGCCGGACGCGGCCTCGCCGGCGACCCGCGCCAGCACGCGCGCGCGCGCCGCCGGCGACGGTGCCTGCGGCGCCGCCGCGTAGGCCAGGTGGTCGGCGATGGCGCGATGTTCGGCCAGCGCGGCGACGTAGCGCGCCTCGCCGGCGGCCAGCCGGGCCTCGACCACGGCCACCTCCTCGGGCGCCAACGCGCCGAGGGTGTAGAGCGCGACGCGCTCGTGCACCTGCTCCAGGGTTTCGTCGGTGGTCACGGTCACTCTTCCTTCAGGGCCGGCAGCGGCGCATTCAACGGCGCGAGCAGCGTACGCAGCTGCAGCATGGCGGAACGGATGCGGGTTTTCACGGTGCCGAGCGGCTGGTCCAGGCGCGCGGCGATCTCGCTGTGGCTGAGGCCGCCGAAATAGGCGAGCTCGATCAACTGGCGCAGCTCCTCGCTCAGTTGCGCCAGCGCGCTCTGCACGAAGCGATGGCGCTCGGCGGCGACGCTCATCGCCTCCGGGCCAGGGCAGTCGCTCGACAGCTCGCCAGCGGCCTCCAGCGGCTCGCTGGCGCGATCGCGGCCGCGGGCGCGGCGGGCGTCGATGGCGCGGCTGCGCGTCATGGTCAGCAGCCACGCCGACGGGCTGCCGCGCGACGGGTCGAAGCCGGCGGCCTGCCGCCAGAGCTGCGCGTAGACCTCGACCATGACGTCCTCGGCCGCGGTCGGCTCGGCGAGGATGCGCAGCGCCAGGCCGTAGACCATCTGACAGGTCTGATCGTACAGGTCGGCCATCGCCGCCTGGTCGCCCGCCGCGATGCGGCGCACCAGAACCTCGCGACTCGATTCGAATCGAAAGAGATCCTGGCGCGTGGACATGGAGATTACCCGTTTTGGTAGCACCGCGCCGCTTGACCCGGCAACCGAGGATCGCTGAGGCAGGCTCACGCCTGTCCTACGCTCGGGAGCCCGCAAATGGATGTTCGAACGTGCCGGTAGCGCGGCCCTCCGCGGCCGCATCCGGCAATGCCGGCGGGCACGGAGGCCCGCGCTACTCACCTCAGGCGCGTCCCTACAGCGACAGGTCGAACGCCCGTTGCAGCATCCAGACCGTCGCCACGGCGGCGATCAGCCAGGAACCGGCGACCAGGGTGAGGCGCTGGTAGAACCACGACCGGCGGGCGAGGAAGGCGAGCGGCACGAACGCCGCGACGACGGCCAACTGTCCGGTCTCGACCCCGGCGTTGAACCCGAGCAGGGCGCTGAGCAGCGAGCCGACCTGCACCTCCGGCGCGGCGAGGACGCTGGCGAAGCCGAAGCCGTGCAGCAGGCCGAAGCCGAAGCCGACCAGCCAGCGGCCGTCGCGGAAGATCGGATAGGCGTTGTTGAGCGCCGCCAGCACCACCGAGGCGGCGATGCCGGTCTCGATCCAGCGCGCCGGCGCGTGCACGGCGCCGACCGCGGCGAGGCTGAGCGTGATCGAGTGCGCCAGGGTGAAGGCGGTGACGACCTTGACCGTGGCGGCAAGCGCCGGCCGCAGGCCGACCGGATGCCAGCCGCGCGCGTCACGCCGCAGCACCGCCGGCAGCAGCAGGGCCAGCAGGAAGAGGAGGTGATCGGTGCCGCTCCAGATGTGCCAGACGCCGCTCCGCCAGAACTCGCGCACGCTCTGCCAGCCGCCGCCGGCGCCGAGCTCGATGCGCTGCGTCGGTTGGTCGGCGCTGAAGAGCAATACCCGGGTACCGCCCGCTTCCACCACGCGCAGCAGGCCGCGGTGCTGCGCGTCGAAGTCGAAGAACAACCCGTAGCGCAGCGCCAGCTGGCGCGGCGCCGCGGCACAGGCGAAGGCGTAGTCGAGCACCGCGTAGGCGCCGTCGGTATGGTGGTCGATGCGGAGCGTCGCGCCGCCCGGCGTGCAGGCAGCGCCGTCGGCGTCGACCTGCAGGCGCGACTGCGCATATGCGGCGATGGCGTCCTGACGTTCCCGCACCTCGCCCCAGGTGATCGCCCCGTCCTGGTCGGCGTCGAGGCCGATGGCCTGCTCCAGGTCGCGCAGGGCGATGTCCCAGCGCACGTCCAGGCCGGCGTGGCCGGGCCGCACGCTCAGGTAGCTGTCGCTCGGCTTGTGCGCGCGCGCCGGCACGGCGCACAGCAGCAGGCCGACGACGATCAGCGCGCGGCTCATCGCGGCCGCTCGTCGAGCCCGGCGGCGACGCGGCGCAGGGTCGCGTCCTCGGTGTGGTGCTCGCGCAGGAAGGCGAGTACCGGCGCGGCGACGGCCGGATCGCCGGCGGCCTGCGCCGCCTCCAGCAGCAGGCGCGCGTCCCAGGCCTCGCGCTGCACCGCCCAGTTGTCGCGCGCCAGCCCCAGTGCCGCGCGCGTGTCGCCGAGCAGCAGCGCAAAGCGCGCCTCTTCGCGGCGGTGCACGCGGTCGCCGCGCTGCCGTGCCGCGGCGAAGCGCTCGCGCAGCATCTGCACGTGCGCGGCGGCCTCCGGCGCGTGCAGACGCGCTTCGGCGATCGCCAGGCGCAGCAGCAGCCCGTCCGACTGCGTCGCGCCGGCGAGCAGCGCGCGCACCGCGTCCGGGCGGTCCTGGTCGAGCAGGAAGTCGGCGTAGGCGCCGCGCAGGTAGTCGTCCGACTGCCCGAGCGCCAGCGCCGCCTGGAAATGCACCTCGGCCTGCACCGCGTCGCCCAATCGCACCGCCATCTCCGCCAGCGCGGTCAGCCCCCAGATCCGCGTCGCCGGATCGGCCTCCGGCGCGCGCTGCAGCGCGCGCGCCAGCGCCGCGTAGCTGGCGGCGCCGTTGCCGGTCAGGCTGTCGACGCCGCTGATGCAGATGACGCCGACCAACGGACTCGCCACCTGCAGCACCTGCAGGCAGCTGGCGCGCGCCGCGGCGTAGTCGCCGCGCACCTGCTGCACCACCGCCTGCGTCAGCCAGGCCTGTGCATTGGTCGGGTCGGCGCGCAGCGCGGCGGCGAGGTCGTCGAGCGCGGCGGCGAAGTCGTGGTCGTGCTGGCGGATGGTGGCGCGCAGGACGAGCACCGGCAGCGGCGCCGCACGCTCGTGCCACCACGGCGCCAGCACCCCCTGTGCATATCCATAGAAGCGTGGATCGGCGGTGGCGCGCCCGCTCCGGATATACAGCCAGGCGAGCTGTGCGGCGCGGTCGAGATCGTCGGGTCGCGCCGCCAGCTCGGCGCGCAGCTCGCGCTGGCGGCGCGCCGATGCATCGAGCGGCGCCAGTGGCAGGCGCTCGAGCACCGCCGCGTCGTCGCCCGGCACGTACGGTTCGGCGCGCCCCGGCGCGGCACACAGCAGCACGACCAGCGCGGCGGCGGCGTGGATCGCGCAGCGTCGCATCGTCCGCTTCTACGCCGCAGCACGCGAAATGGATTCATCACGCGTCACCCCAATCCGGCGCCGCCGATGCCACGTATGTCGAGCAACAACACAGAGCCACCTCGGCGGCTCGATCGGCGTGCAGGCGCGCGGCGGCACTCCGCCTTGCAGGGGCGAGGCTCGCCGCGCCGACCGATCGAGCGTGGAGGCGGCGGGCCGGGGCCCGCCGCTCGCAAGGGGGCAAGGAGGAGAGACCCGAGATGACCCGGATGCACTCGACACCCATGGGCCGGCGCGCGCGCTGGAGCCACTGGGCGGTCGTGCTGGCGCTGCCGATGACGCTCGCAGTGGTCGGCTGCGGCGACGACGGCGACGGCGGAATGAAGGCCGCCACGCCGACCGCGACGCGTCCGCCGGCGACCGCGACTGCGACGTCCCCGCCGGCGACCGCGACGCCGGCACCGCCATCGCCGACCCCGACGATGAACGCCGACGCCGCCGCCGCCTGTCAGAAGCTGGCGCGCTGCGGCCAGTGTTTCAGCGATTCGACCGGCAACTGCATCACCAGCGCGGCGTGTGCGGCGCGGCTGTCGGCCGACGTCGCGCGCTGCATCAACGCGGGCAGCGCCTGCAGCCCCGACATGCTCGGCGACTGCGTCTTCCTTGGCTGCGACGGCCGCGACGCATCGGGGGAATGCCAATGAGCGCCCGCCGCCGTCCCGCACGTTCGATCCGCTCGTTCACCTCAAGCAAAGGAGCTCGTTTCATGACCACGCCGTTCACACGGCTCGCCGCCGCCGCGCTCGGGCTGGCCGCGCTGGCGCTGCCGCCGGCGGCGCTCGCGTCGAGCCATCGCGAAGCGCTCGCCATTCTCAGCGACCCGTGCGTCGACAACACCGACCTCTACGCCTGGGTGGCCCCCGGCTCGCACGACAAGCTCTACCTGATCGCCGGCTACAACGGCCTGCACGAGCCCGGCCAGGGCAACCAGCAGACCCGCCTGTGCGAGAACGTCCTGTACGAGTTCCACATCGCGCGCGGCACCGGCGTGCTGAACGACGCGGTGACCTATCAGATCCAGTTCTTCTCGACCCCGCCGGCGCCACCCGATCCCGACACGCCGCTCGGCGGCGACGAGCTGCTCATCCAGCTCGGCGGCGTCGTGCAGACGTACAGCGTCACCAAGGTCGAGAACGGCGTCTCCACCGTCATCGGCAGCAACCTGCCGGTGACGCCGCCCAACGTCGGCCCGCACACCGACCGCCTGGTCTACGGCCTCGGCGACTTCAAGCCGTACGACGCCAACGATCCCGCCAGCCACGAGATCGGCCTCTACGACGACGCCTTCGCCGCCTCGTACATCAGCGAGCTCGGCACCAACGGCTCCGAGGGGCGCGCCTGGATGGGCACGCGCGACGACGGCTTCTACCTCGACGAGAAGGGCATCTTCGACATCCTCAACCTGGCCAACCTGCCAGGCGGGCGGCGGTCGGCCGGCGAGGACGTCTTCGCCGGCTTCAATCTGAACGTGCTGGCGCTGGAGATCCCGATCACCAAGGTCACCGGCACCGGCGAAGCGCCGGCGCACAACGGCACGCCGGGCGACGACACGCTGCTCGGCGTGTGGACCTCGGCCAGCCGCCGCCGCGATCGCCGCTACGAGGCGAACGGCGACGTGACCGAGTGCGGTCCCTGGGTGCAGGTCGGCCGCGAGGGCCTGCCGCTGGTCAACGCCGGCCTGATCGGCGTCATCGACCAGTCGAAGTTCCTGCGCACCACGCCGCGCACCGACGTGGAGAACTTCGCCACCTATTTCCTCAACCCGGTGCTGGTGCGCGACGTCGAGGCGCTCGGCATCTACCGCGCGCTCGGCGTGCCCGAGGCGACGGTGGAGACGCTGAAGAGCAACCGCGTCGACATCCTGCAGACGATCAACCTCGACAGGATTCCATGCGTGCCGAGCGACCCGGAGGACCCGGCGTCGTGCCAGGTGGTCCACCATGTGCCGATCGAGCCGGGCAAGACCGGCGACGTGCTGCGCCTCGACATCGCCACCGACTCCGGCTTCCCGAATGGCCGCTCGCTGCAGGGCGGCGCGATGCCGAATCGCGAGCAGGCGGACGTCAGCGACGTGCTGATCGGCCTGATCGTCGCCGGCGCGCCCGGAGCGGTCGGCGACAGCGTGAACGGCAACGACAAGGACTACCTGAACGAGTTCCCGTTCCTCGCCGCCCCGCACCAGGGACTGAACGAGGGCCACGGCGCCCCCGCCCCGTGATCGCAAACGCCGGGCGGAGCTTCGCTCCGCCCGGCTTCCCCGTGTCGAAGGAAACCACGGATTACACGGATCACGTTTTAGGATTGCACGGATACTGCGATGGACTCAGTTCAGAGTTTTTCTGATCCATGTAATTTTGAAATGGGTCCGTGAAATCCGTGACCCGCCGTCGCTCGCTCAAAGCCACCCGGTCGGGATCCAACGATCACTTCGCTCGAAGCAGCGATGATCTCTGGCTTTTCGAATTCCGATCCATGTAAGCGATGGAAATCCCTGGCCCGCACTCTATGAGCCTGATCAAACGCATCCTTCTGTACGTCATGGCGGCCTTCTACATTTTCGCCGGCGTGATGCACTTCGTGCGGCCGGAGTTCTATCGGCCGATGATGCCGCCGTATCTGCCCTGGCACGACTTCCTCATCTTTCTCTCCGGCGTCGCCGAAGTGGGGCTCGGGGCCGCGGTGCTGGTGCCGGCGATCCGCCCGCTCGCCGCCTGGGGCATCATCCTGCTGCTGATCGCGATCTTCCCGGCCAACATCCATATCGCGCTGAACAACGTGCCACTGTTCGGCAATCCGGAAGGCGCCGGGATCCTCAACTGGGTGCGGCTGCCGCTGCAGGGTGTCTTGATCCTCTGGGCGTGGTGGTACACGCACGACTGACGCATGACCCGCCTGCGCCGCCAGCTCACACCGCTCGTCCCCACCGTCGCGGCGTTCTTTGCCCTCTGCGTCCTGGCGCCGCGGGCGCCATTCCTCTTCCATCGCCACGCCGGCGGCGAACATGAGCACGTCCACGCCGACGGCGACCTGCTCGGCGCACTCGCCGCGGCGCTGACGCCGTCGGCGCCGCATCGACACGACGCGACGACCGATCTGCGCCCGTCCTTCGAGCGCCCCGCCACGCAGCCGGGCGGCCACTATCACGATCAGCCGCGCTTCCAGCGCGCCGTGTTGCCGGCCGCCGCTTTCGTCGCCGTCTCCACACCGTTCGTCGCCCTGGCGACGCCGTTTGCCTCCGCCGCGCCGTGGCGCGGCGCCACCGCAGCCCAGTCGCGCGGCCCACCCTCCCCTCTCATCGCCTGATTCTCGCCGCATCACGGCAGATCACCGCGGCGCCACCTGGCGCCCGGGGGGAGAGAGGGAGAGATGCATCCGCAGAGAACATTCGTTCTGCTCGCGGTGCTGCTGGCGTTGCTCGGGGGTGGAGTCGCGACCGCGCAGGACGATGCGCCGGCCGCACCCGCACCGGTCGATGGCAGCGGCCGTGTGGCTGACACCGAGAGCGACACGACGAAGGAAGAGCGCGACACGCCGGCACAGCCGGGCGGCGGACGGGAGGAGCGCGGTGCGCGCCTGACGACGCTCGACGAAGTCGTGGTGGAAGCCGACAAACCGCTGTCGGCCGCGTCGTCGCAGGTCATTCGCACGCGCGATTTCGCGCTGCGACCGCATTCGACGACGCAGGAGATCCTGAACAACGTGCCCGGCCTGCTGGTCGTGCAACACCAGGGCGGCGGCAAGGCGGTGCAGTACCTGATTCGCGGCTTCGACGCCGACCACGGCACCGACTTCGCGCTGTTCACCGACGGCATTCCGGTGAACCTGGTCACCAACGGCCACGGTCAGGGCTATGCCGACATCAATTATCTGATCCCGGAAACGGTCGACAACTTGCAGCTGTTCAAGGGCCCGTACTTCGTCGAGCTCGGCGACTTCTCGCTCGCCGGTGCGCTCAAGATCACAACCAAGGATGAGTTCAAGCAGAACTTCGCGCTGGCCGAGGGCGGCTCGTTCGACACCCAGCGCTACGTGCTGGGCGGCTCGGTGCCGCTCGACTGGGCCAAGACGCTGATCTCGGCCGAGGTCTACAATTCCAACGGCCCGTTCGAGAATCCGCAGAACTACTGGCGCTACAACGTCTTCAGCAAGATGACGATGGCGCCGACCGCCGATCAGAAGCTGCAGTTCCTCGGCTCGGTGTACGACGGTGACTGGGACGGCTCCGGCCAGCTGCCGTCGCGCGTCGTCGGCAACGGCCCCGGCCAGATCAACCGCTTCGGCTCGCTCGACCCCACCGAGGGCGGCAAGACCGACCGCGAGAACCTGAGCATCATCTACAGCTACAAGCCGACCGCCGACGAAACCTGGTCGGCGCAGTTGTGGGGCAGCCGCTATCACCTGCGGCTGTGGTCGGACTTCACCTTCTTCCAGAACAGCGGCCTGCGCTTCTACACCAACCCGGGCAGCAACCAGGTGATCGACCGCTGCGCCGGACAGGGGATCAACTGCCCGCTCGATCCGTCCGGCGGCATCGCCACCAGCCAGTTCGTTCCGGGCGACGGCATCGAGCAGGACGACACCCGTCTGCTGTTCGGCGGCTACATCCAATACAACCGCTTCTGGACGCTCAACGACGCGCCATGGCTCGGCGACCTGCCGATGCAGACCGAGTTCGCCATCCAGACGCGGCGCGACGACATCGACGTCGCGCTGAAGCGGCAGGTGCGGCGCAACCCGTTCTTCACCGTCACCAGCGTCGGCGTCGGCGAGCAGTCGGTGAGCGGCTGGTGGGGCCAGCAGGTCTTCATCAACGACTGGTCGCGCCTGGAGGGCGGCGTGCGCGGCGACGTGTACTTCTTCGACGTCAGCAACCGGCTGCCCAATTCGCAGGCGATCGACCCCAACTTCTCGTGCCTGCCGAACGCCGACGGCATCTGCGAGGGCACCGGAGTGACGACCAACGATGACGGCGCGGTGCTGATCCGCGGCAACGCGTTCGCAGGTCTGCCCAGCCCGAAGATCAACCTGGTGCTCGGCCCCTGGTACAACACCGAGTACTACGGCAACTTCGGCTACGGCTTTCACTCCAACGACGCACGCGGCGTGATCCTGTCCGGCGTCGACGGTCTGGCGCAGGGCTACGGCACGGAAGGCGGCGTGCGCACGCGCCAGTTCGACCGCCTCGAGGCGGCGGCAGCGCTCTGGTACGTGCACGTCGACAGCGAGCTGGTGTTCTCCGGCGACGGCGGCGTGGTCGACGCCGATTTCGACGGCAACAACTTCGTCGCCGGGCCCGCGTCGAATCGCTTTGGGTTCGACTTCGAGACCCGCTACCAGTTCACCGACTGGCTGTTCGCCGACTACGACCTCACCTGGGCCGATCCGACGCTGGCCAACGGCGACGCCATCCCGCTTGCCCCGACGCTGGTGATGAACGGCGGCCTCACCGCCGACGTGACCACCGGCCCGCTCAGCGGCCTCGGCGCCGCACTGCGGTACCGCTACCTCGGCTCGCGGCCCGCGAACGAGGACCGCACGCTCACCGCGCAGGGCTGGGCGCTGCTCGACCTGCTGCTCCGTTACCGCTGGCGCAACGTCGAAGCGTCGCTCGCCTTCCTCAACCTCACCGACACCGACTGGCGCGAGGCGCAGTTCGCTGAAACGACCTGCGTCAACCAGGGCGTGAACCGCAAGGGCCAGCCCTTCGACTACGTCGGGCAGGCCAACTGTCCGTCGTCCGGCGCCCGCCCCAACATCTCGCTGGTGAACACCATGCCGATCGAGGCGCCCGGCATCGACGGCGTCTCCTTCACGCCCGGCAATCCGTTCGGCGTGCGCGGCGGCATCCAGGTGTTCTTCTAGGCGCGGACTCTCGCTCGAGTCCGCGAACACATCGAAATGGCGGCAGGCGCGTTGCACGGCGAGACGGGTGGATACCGGGTTCCGGTCTCCGCCTTCGTATCCGCCATCCTGCACGTCGCGCTGCTGCTCGCGCTCGCCGCCTCGTCGATCGAGCTCACCCACCCACCGGATCAGCGCATCATCCCGCTCACCATCCGCGCTCCCGCCCCGCCGGCACCACCCGGCCCGATCACCGGCGCAGCGGTGGTCGGGCCGCTGGAGCCGGTCGGCCCACGCGAACCGGTGAAACCGCAACCGGTGCCCGAACCCGTCGTCCAGCCCAAACCGGACAGAGCGAAGATCGCCGCCAAACCCAAACCCTCGATCGCCGTCGCCAAAGCCAAACCGACCGCCGCCACCGCGCCACCTGCCGCCCCGGTTGCGGATCGCGCACACCCGGCAAGCGACACTGCCGCAGCCTCGGCCGGCGGCGGCGTCGCCGGCGGTGTGGTCGGCGGCAGGCCCGGCGGCCGGCGCGGCGTCGGCGGCGACGATCTCTTCACCCTCGACCAGGTGGCGGTGGCACCGAAGCTGATCGACAAGGTCGTGCCGGTCTATCCCGCTCTCGCCCGCGCGCGCGGTCAGGAAGGCGCGGTGCAGGTGCGCGCCATCATCAATCGCAGCGGCGGCGTCGAGGACGACAGCGTCCGCATCGTCGCCTCGCAGCCGCCGTTCGATTCACCCGCGATCGACGCGGTGAAGCGCTGGCACTACTCGCCCGGCAAGGACGAGAGCGGCAACGCCGTGCGCGTGCTGCTCACCGTGTCGGTGCGGTTTCAGCTGCGGTAACGAATATCGATCGTAGGGGCGCGCCCGCGCTCGCGCCCGCACGTGTGGGCGCGAAGGCGGGCCAACGCGCGCCCCTATGCGCCGACGTCGATGCGCAACGCGTGCGCCAATCCGTCCGCCGGCAGCGCCGGCAACGTCACCTGCAGGCCGGTCTCGGTCTTCGTCCACTCGAGTGCAGCGCCGGTCTCGACCAGGTGCACCGCGGTCGGCGTGACCTCGAAGTCGTCGATGGTGAGCGTCCCGGCGGCGGGCGTGCCGAGCAGGATGGCGAAGACGACGCCGCGCAGCGGGTCGGAGGTGAAGCGCACCGGCACCCCCTGATCGGTGCTGCTGGCGTGGTGCGTCCACGGTCGCGTCTCGTAGATCGCCTCGCCGTTCAGCTTCAGCCAGCGGCCGAGCCTGGCGAGAATGCGCAGTTGCGGTTCGGGGATCGAGCCGTCGGCGCGCGGGCCGACGTTGAGCAGCAGGTTGCCGTTCTTCGAGACGACGTCGATCAGCAGGTGGACGAACTTCTCCGGCGGGCCGTAGTCGGCGTCGGTCTCGTTCTGGTTGTAGCCGAAGCCGCGGCTCATGCCGCGCACCGCCTCCCACTTGTCGGGCGAGATGGCGTCGTCGGTACTGAACTCGGCGGTGCGGAAGTCGCGGTGCGGCATCAGCGCGCCGGAGGTCCAGCGATCGTTGACGACGCCGTCGGGGATCTCGGCGTAGTAGTCGCGGAACAGCTGCTCGCTGTCCTCGCCGGCCGGCGCGGCGATGTCGTTCCACAGCACCGCCGGGCGGTAGCGACGGATGAGCTCGCGCCAGTGCTCGTCGACGTAGCCGGCGTACTCGGGCTGCGGCGGCGTCAGGCGCAACGCGTCGAGCAGGGTCGCGTACGGCGGCGGTGCCCAGGTCCAGTCGATGCCGCCGGAGTAGTAGAGTCCCATGCGCATGCAGCGCCCGCGCACCGCGTCGCTGAGCTCGCCGACGACGTCGCGCTCGGCGTGCCAGCCGTCCGGCCGGTTGGGATTCGTCACCTCGCTCGGCCACAGCGTGTAGCCATCGTGGTGCTTGGTCACCAGCACGACGTAGCGCGCGCCGGCGTCCTGGAAGATGCGCGCCCAGGTGTTGGGGTGCCAGCCGCCGAGCTGCGCCTCGAACAGCGGTGCGAACTGTTCGTAGGTGAAGTCGTCGCCCCACGTGTCGACGTGATGCTGCTGCGTGCCGCTGCCGGCGATCGACATCGAATTGAGGTACCACTCGCTGTACGGGTTGTGCTGCAGGAACGCCTCGACGCCCTGCGCCGAGAAGAAATAGTTCGGGTCGGTCGGATCGGTGAAGATCACCTCCGGATCGAGCGTGCGCTCGGCCCACGCCGGCACCGCGAACGGCCCCCAGTGGATCATGATCCCGAGCTTGGCGTCGGCGTACCAATCGGGCAGCGCGCGGGTCGCCAGGTCCTCCGGCACCACGGCGCCGGGCGTCGCCTCCGGCGGCGCGGCGACGCGGCAGCCCTGCAACGCCACCGCGACGCCGGCGACCAGCTCGTCGGCGGTCACCGCACCGTCGCCATTGCGGTCGGCGACGCCACACGCGGCCAGCGGTTGCGCATCGAGCGCGATGGCGACGGCGCGCAGCAGCTCGTCCACCGTCACCGCGCCGCCGTCGTCGCAGTCGGCGACGCAGGCGGTGACGCAGGTCTGTGCACGCAGCGCGTGCGGGAGGGTGAACAGGACGGCGAGCGAGCACAGCGCGGCGCGGACGACGGTCATTGCCCCAATCGAGACCGACGGCGCGTTAAACGCAAGCGGCGCGTGTGGTCGCAGGCGCGCCGAGGCCACGGATTACAAGGATCTGGCGACACGGCCCTACGGATCTCACGGAGAGGGCAACGGATTGGCGATACCGACTAGGGATCTCACGAACAGGGCAACGGATGTGGCGGGGCGGGCCTTATGGACTTTGCCGAGAGGCCACTCAGTCCGTCTCTCGCTTCTGTCAGTTCCGGCTCCGTGAAATCCGCCGGGGACGTGTCGGCAAATCCGTGTAATCCGTGACCTCAGCGCGCCTGCGACAGCACGTCCAGTTGGTTGACACACGTGCACCGGTCGGCGAGGGTCGCCGCTGGCATGGGTCGTCGCTCCATTGCACTCGCGGTTCTGCTGGCGCTGGCGCTGTTCACCGCGCCGATGCGCGTCGCCCTGCGCAGCGAGTGCGACCTGTGCCCGCCCGACTGCCCGATGCATCGGGCCGAGCACGGCCACGGCGAGGCGCCCGCCGGCGCCTCGATGAAGTGCCACAACGCGCCGGCAGCGAAGGTCGCCGACGCGACGCACGGCAAGCTGCCGCGCCTGAGCCGGCCGCCGTGTGGCACGCATGGCGCGATGCAGGGCCTGGCGCTGGCGCCGGTGATCCTGCCCGACGCGGTCGCCTGGCGGGTGATGCCCGACGTGCGCCGCACCCTTGCACCGGCGGCGCAGCCACACGCGCGCGGCGTCGACCCGCCCGACACCCCGCCACCGATCCTGCACGCCTGAGCATCGCAGACCGTCGACGGCGCCGTTGCGCCGTGGCGATGCTCGCGGGGCTGCGCCCCGCCCTCACACAGGAGCCGCTCAGGCTCCCGGTGCCGCGCGGTGACCACACCGCGTGGCGGAGGAGACAGTGCTTGACCAGGATCACGTGCGCGCGCGGCGACCGTCGCGTCGCCGCGCGTGTGTTGCTGTTCGCCGCGATGACCAGCGCGGCGCTGGGCGCCCGTGCGCCGGCGCACGGCTGCGACCTGTGCGCCATCTACACGACCACCGAGATGCGCCAGGATCAGACCGGCTTCCGCCTCGGCGTCGCGGAGCAATTCACCTACTTCGGCACCTTGCAGAACAACGGCCAGGAGGTCGCGAACCCGGACGACGAGTTCCTCTCGAGCTCGGTGACGCAGGTCTTCCTCGGCTACAACTTTCACCCGCGCATGGGGCTGCAGCTCAACCTGCCGGTCATCGCGCGCGACTATCGGCGCATCGTCACCGACGGCGTCCAGACCGGCGATACGGCCGGCCTCGGCGACATGTCGCTCCTCTTCGTCGCCAAACCGGTGAGCTACGTGGACCTGAGCCGCGTCGCGCATATCATCGGCTTCGCCGGCGTCGAGCTGCCGACCGGCAGCACCGCCTTCCTCGCCGAGGAGGCGAAACAACCACCGTGCATTCCGTTCCCCGATCCGACCTCATGCAACCGCCGCGCGCACCTCGAGCGCAGTGTGCCGCTGCCCCCACGTCTGCACCCGCACCACAGCGGCGGCCCGCCGAGCGGTATCCACGGTCACGACCTGACGCTCGGCTCGGGGTCGGTGGACGGCATCATGGGCGCGGAGCTGTTCGGCAGTTGGGATCGGCTCTTCGCCACCGCCTCGGTGCAGTACCTGATGCGCAGCACCGGGGCGTACGGCTACACGTTCGCCAACGACCTGATGTTCGCCGCCGGGCCGGGATACTACCTGCTCACCGGCGACGCGCTGTGGGGGGCGCCGTACGCGCTGCGCGCCCAGGTCCTGCTCAACGGCGAGACCAAAGGGGTGGACAGTGTCGACGGCACCCGCGTCGGCGACACTGCCATCACCGCGCTCTACCTGGGGCCGGTGCTGGGCTTCGACTGGGCCGAGCACCTGGGCAGCGAATTCTCCGCCGAGCTGCCGGTCCTGCAGAACAACTCCGGGCTGCAGATCGTCCCGGACTACCGCCTGCGCGCCGCGCTGACGTGGCGCTTCTGACCATTCGCCCAGAAAAACTTTGACACTGTGACGTTTGTCCCACTGACTAACGGGATAGGAGGACGCATGAAGGCAATTCCCCTTGCAGCAGCCCTGATGCTGCTCAGCGCAGCGGCGCTGGCGCATGTCGACGTTCCGGGGTTGGACGTCAACGGCCAGTGCGTTGGCGACGCCAACGGCGACAGCGCCGTGGCGATCAACGAGATCATCCAAGCGGTCAACAACGCGCTCGACGGCTGCGCCGACCTGCCGGTCGCGATCCAGTTCAAGGCCATGGTCGGCGACCAGGCCTTCGCCTGCGGCACCGCGTACAGCGGCATAGGCACCGCCAACTCGCAGATCGTGCCGGCCGACTTCCGCTTCTACGTCTCCAACCTCCGCCTGGTGTCGCGCACCGGAGCGGAAGTGCCGGTGGCGCTGGAGCAGGACGGCATCTGGCAGTACCAGAACGTCGCGCTGCTCGACTTCGAGGACGGCAGCGGCCCCTGCGCCAACGGCAACACGGCGACCAACTCGGTGGTCAAGGGCACGGTGCCGTC